>NZ_JANZKV010000066.1 GCF_025060895.1 Stieleria sedimenti
TGCCGATTAAGTTCAACGTTCGCGATAACCGAGTCGCGGCGTTTGATTTTCCATTGTCAAAAACGACGACTCCGCGACTTCGGTTCATCGCATGGTTCGTCACGTTTTCTGACCTTGAGTTCAGGCGTCACCGCCGAAGCTTACCAGCGCCAAAGCTGTAGTATGGGCCGTAAACTGCAACTTTGCCACGTCGTGCAGTAATATCATACATTCCGTAATCAAAGTGCTGTACACCGACCAGCGCGTCCCTGAATGTACGGTCGAAGGCCTTCAATTCGACCCCTGAATTGCGTTCGTCAATTGCGAAACGCCGAATTCGTTCCATCTGTTCATCGAGGGTATCGAAATCGACGATAACCCTCTCCGGGGATACTTCCGGGGCGGCAACGAACGACGACGCAGTCATCACCGGCCAGCGAATCCAGAACAAGCCTATCGCAACGACTGCAACTGCAAGCAAGATTGTGCGAATGCCAAATCGAAGGTGTTTTCTCAATGAATCCGTCCGTGGAAAGGAGTGAAGTCCCATTTGACTTCCGCGTTCTGTGACGAACGAATAATTATTGCTGGTCCGACCGCGGTAAAAAGTACATATTCCGTGGTTGGACAGCGGAATATCTCCCGCCACCCGATCTTACGGCACCCCGCAGGGGTAGTCAAGCAGTCCGCGAGTCACTAAGGTTTTCGGATCGACGAAAAAACTTGAAGTGCGTTTCGATGCCTTCTGTTTGCATCGCCGGTCGCGGGCATTTGCTGAGGCCATTGGCTGACCGATGATGCGGAACAAGGCCCACAACCCTGGATCAACGCGGGAGCGATTAGGAGTCAGTGGAACGATTTCGACGTTGCCTTGGCGTGATGAATCTTCCCGAAAAGGATCGCGAGTGGTTTCCAAAGTGGTTGGGCAGCTATGCTAGCTTTCCGGGCGTCCGAGCCCAAACAGGCTCTTCAGAAGAGATTGTGGTTCGGCGTGACCTGGTGATCGAGTTTCTTCAAAAACTTCTTGCCGCCAAAACTCCCGCATGGCAACGGCTTCAAGCGGTGCGCGCGATCGAGGCTTATCAAGGAACAGTGCTGCAAACCAGCGTCGTGGACTGCGGTCACTCATACGCTTCGCCATAGTTTTGCGACTCACATGCTCGAAGACGGAGCGGATATTCGCACCGTGCAGGAATTGCTTGGGCACAAGGATGTCAAGACGACGATGATCTATACCCACGTCATGAACCGTCCGGGACTGGCCGTGACCAGCCCGTCGGATCGGCTGGGGTTGGTTTGACTCGCCGGCATGAGGTGGAAGCCGCCAAGGCTTTCGTTTTCTAGGGCGGCGGCGACTTTTGCGGCGCGGGCCCTCTCTGGCGTNNAGGGAGAGAAACTAAATGGGCTGCCGCTACGTTGCTCGAGCAAAACTAGCGGTCGGCATACACCATGATGCTCTCTTCCTTCGTCACCGGCACGTTGGACTGGTCGCTGGTGACAATCGCCTTGACCAGATGCCGCCCTTCGGCGACACCCCTGGCTTTGACACGATAGACCATTTCATCGTTGGCCTTTAGCAAGGCTCGCGGCGAGAAGGCGATGATGCCTTGTCCTTGAGGCGTGAAGTCACCTTGCTCGACCAACTGCAGCCCCTGAGGAAGCTGCAACGCGACCTTGACGTTGGTGTCGTCGCGAGAACCGGTGTTGCTGATGCGGATCTCGTAGATGGTGTCGCCACCAATTTCGATCGGATCGGCACTGTCGTTGATGGAGAACGTCAGCTCGGCAAGCGAAGCCACTTCGACTTGACTCTCCGTCATCGTTTTGATGCCCAGGTCCGCGGTCGCCACCGTTTGCAACACACGGTTGCCTTCTTCGACCGGCAACAGCGTCAACGGCACCTTGCCGGATTGTCCGACCGGCAATGCATCCAAGGACCAGAACACGGCGTGTCGCGAGGCGTCGTACTGTCCTTCGTAGTCTGTTTTCACGAACGTGAATCCACGATCAAGCTGGACGCTCATCTCGACGTTTTGTGCCTCGGCCGTCCCCACGTTTGCAATCTCCACCGTGTAGGTGGCCTGTCGTTCCAAGAACCGTCGCGACGGTCCGGTCAGGGTCGCCTTCAACTCCGGCGCAACGACCTCGACGGCGATCGTGTGCGTGGTTTCCAATCCGTCGTCGCCTTTGACGCGAATCTGGTTTTGCACGACACCGGGTTTGACCGCCCGCATCCGCAAGACTTGTCGTCGGATTTCACCCGGACCGAGCGTGCCGATCAAGTTGTCCAGCTGTGTTCCCTGGGGATGCTCCAGTCCGACCGGAACGTCCTCCTGCAGAATCACGCCGGTCGCTTCGCCGCTGCCGGGGTTGCTGACTTCCAGTTCGATCTCCAGTTGCTGACCGATGAGCACCTTTTCGGGTGCCCGCTGGACGACCCGCAATTCAGGCCGCGTGCTGATCGTTCGGACCGACGCAGCGGCTTCGAACGTGACGCGTGCGACACTGCCCAATTCACCTTCTTGTTCGGGAGTCAATTGCAACGTAATCGTGCGTTCTTGGTTGGGTTCTAGATCACCGAGTTCCCAATACAGCTCGGGTTGATATTTCGGGTTCGGACGCGGTGTCGCATCGGTCAACGTCATGCCGTTGGGGACACGGTCATGGACCTGGACATTCAATGCCTTGGAACCGCCGACATTTTTGACGGTGATGACAAACGAAGCCGGTTTGCCGACCTTCACCTCGACAGGCGCCCGTTTGTGAATCACGACCGACGGAGACTGAGGACCGTCCAGGTAACGTTCGCCGGGAGACGCCAAGGTCGGGCCGGCGGGCAATTGACCTTCGGTAGCGGTTTGTTTGTAACCGACACCCTGATAGACCGACGCGTTGGGGGTTTGAGCCGCGGCCGAGTAGGCCTGTGCCGCAGGATAGGCCTGTGCTGTGGCGGGGTAGTTCGCCCCGGGAGCCGTCGTCGGCAGAGGCTGCCTCCCTTGCGGCTGCATCGCACTCGCTCCCGGCGCCGGGGCACCGAATGATGGAGCAGGCAATTGGGTTGCCGTGGGTGCGGCGGCCATCGGATCGTTGCCGGGAACTCCGAAACCAGCGGTCGGCTGCGCGTACCCTTGTCCCGTCGGCGCAGCGGCGGGTGGGCCGTAGGGCGACGGTGTCGAATCGGCAACCTGTCCGTTGCCGACGATTTGAGGCTGAGACGTGATGCCCAGGGTGGCCGCAGACATCGCCGGCTGAGACGCCGCCGGTGCGGGCTGTTCTGCTTCTTCTTGCATCGGGAATTGGGTGGCGCCGATTTCCAGCTTCATCGCCGGCTCGCGATGGATCCGCATCGTCGACCCCGGAGCTTCGGCCAATTGCGGCTGGGACGTCCCGGCCCCATCCTCGCCGACAGGTGTCAACATGGCTGACGGCATGCCGGCGGTGGGATCAGCGGTTTCGGTCAATGACGGACCGCGATCGAATCCTTGTGGTGCGGCGGTCGCTGACGACTCGGCGTTCGGATTGAATGTCTCGGAACCTGCAAACGTTCCGCCGCGTAGATCGTTCGCGGGCGGTGGGCCGGCTGCGTCGCTACCAGCTGGGTCGCTACCAGCTGGGTCGCTACCAGCTGGGTCGCTGCCAGACAGGTCGCTGCCAGACAGGTCGCTGCCAGCTTGCGGTGGTACTGAACTGTTCTCGCTGGGCGTCTCGGCAAACGTGATCTCCGACATTTGGGGTTGGTCGGGAAACGACGCGGCGGGCGGATCGGCGACCGGCAATCCCATGGAAAACGAAGGTCCACCGGCGTCGGCTTGCGCATCGATTGCGACGTCCGCTTCGGCATCCATCGGTGGCGCGTCGTCGAAACTCGGTAGCCGCATCTTCATCACCGACCGTCCGCCGAGGGAGCTTTCGGGCTGCACCGCATGCTCGGAGTCCGCGGGGATTTCCGGCAACACCATCGAATCGCTCGACTCGGTGTGCTGGACCAGACGCACCGACGGCGACGTCGAGTCCTGTGCAGCCCCCGGCTCACCGACCGGTTTGAGCAGCTGGACGTCTGCGGGATCGACCGATTGCAAACCCGCCGTTGCGGCGATGGGCGAAACCGCCTTGCCGGGTGGAATTTGCTCTTCGGTCCAAGCCGATTCGGTGCTGGCTTCTTGGTCTTTTTGTGCTTGGGCGGCCATGATGGCCCCCAACAAAATCGTCACAGCACCTGCGGCGAGTCTTACGCCAAACGCTTTCATGGGTCTCAATCCGTTGGTGAAAAAACCGACTGGTCCTCCAGTGGGAACTACGGCATATCAAATTCACCCTCGACGTGAAAAGTCCGCTTCTGCGGAACGGCCGGTTTCGGCGTGACATGCACCTCTCAGCGGGACGCGTCAGCGACCGGCGCGTGTCGCTGGACCGGTGATCATTCCCCAAGCGTCACGCGGTACTGGCTGACGCCAACTGCTGGGGGTGCAGCGGGTTTCGCTAGAAACACGCCTGCAAAGCATGCAGCGGCTGCTATCATAGAGATGACTTCCCCACCTCACCGACGCCCGCCCCACCTTCGATGCCTGTACCCACCCCTCCGCCGATTGCCGCCGCCCTGCTTGTGGCCACCGGCCTGATCGCTTGTCTCCCACCCACGCCGCTGCACGCCCAAGAGCCCGCTAAGTACGAACACGGTCCCGATTCCCAACCCAACGACGCGGTTCCACACGGAACGGTCACCCAACACGCTTGGCTCGACAGCAAGGTTTTCCCCGGGACCAAACGTCGTTACAGCATCTACGTTCCGGCCCAGTACGATCCCCAAACGCCCGCCGCACTGATGGTGTTCCAGGACGGGCATACCTTCGAAGGCACCACGGGCGATTACCGCGTGCCCGTCGTTTTTGACAATTTGATTGCAAAGGGCGACATGCCGGTGACCATCGCAGTGATGATCGACCCGGGCTACACGAGCGAGCTGCCGGAAAAACGCGGCTGGCGACCGCGTCCGGAAAACCGCAGCGTCGAATACGACACCGTCAGCGGTGACTACGCGGAATTTCTGCTCACGGAAATCTTGCCGGCCGTCGAACAGGACTATCGGATCACTTCCAATCCCGAGCTGCGAGCGATCTGTGGCAACAGTTCCGGCGGCATCTGTGCGTTCGGCGTGGCCTGGCATCGGCCGGACCAGTTTCGCAAGGTACTCAGCCACATCGGCAGTTTTGTCAACATCCGTGGTGGACACCATTACGCCGCGATGATTCGCAAAACCGAAACCAAACCGCTGCGTGTCTTACTGCAAGACGGTGCAAACGATCTGGACAACCAGCACGGCAACTGGCCGTTGGCGAACCAACAGATGGCCAAGTCACTTGAATTTGCCGGCTACGATTACAAGTTCGTGTTTGGCACCGGCGCCCACGATGGTAACCATGGTGGCGCCATCTTCCCCGACTCGCTGCGATGGTTGTGGCGGGGATGGAAGGAGCTGACGCCGTAATGCTTCGCCCTTCGAATCCCAAGAGCCACTCGCCCGATCCCTCAGCCTCCGTCGCGGACTCGATCATCTCCAGATCTCCATCAACCCCGTCGGCACCCGAGCGCGACACCGCAGCGGGCGACTCCTTGGACGTTCCGTTTGCCGTTCCATTCGTGCACCGCTTGCGGACGACCGAGCAAATCGCGGGCGCCGATTTCCCGACGCTGCTGGAGCTGTTGAAACAGGACAGTTTTGGCGACGCGAAGGTATTGCTGGTCGCCGAACGCCCGGTTGCTGAATCGGCGGGCCACGTTACGAAACTCGCGGAGCGGCTGACCGCATCCGCCGGCGTGAATCTCGTGAGCGACGTGGTCTTGGTCGAAGGCGGCGAAGCGGTCAAGAACGATTCCGCCTGCGTCGAACAGATTTTGGCGGCCATCAATGACCATGACCTGGACCGCCGCAGCTACGTGATTGCGATCGGCGGTGGCGCGATGCTGGACGCGGTCGGGTACGCCGCCGCGATCGCGCACCGTGGAATCCGGCTGATTCGTCTGCCCACGACAACGCTGGCCCAAGGCGATAGCGGTGTCGGAGTCAAGAACGCGATCAATCACTTCGGCAAGAAGAACTGGGTCGGCACGTTCAGCGTTCCGTGGGCGGTCATCAACGATGCTTCGCTGCTGGAAACGCTGCCCGACCGAGACTTCTGCAGTGGATTCAGCGAGTCGGTGAAGGTGGCGTTGCTGAAGAGTCGGACGGAGTTTGATTGGCTGTGTGACCACGCCGATCAGATTCGCGCACGCGACATGGCCGTCGCATCGGCGGCGATTGCGACGAGTTGCAAATTGCACCTCCGGCATATCACCGAAGGCGGTGATCCGTTCGAAATGCTGGAAGCCCGACCGCTGGATTTTGGCCACTGGTCGGCGCACAAGCTGGAGCCGATCACGGACTTTGACATTCGACATGGTGAAGCCGTCGCGATCGGAGTCGCGATCGATTGCTTCTATTCACATCTCAAACTCGGCTTCGGCATCGAACACGTGCACCGCGTGTGTGAGTGCCTGCACACGCTCGGATTGCCACTGTGGCACGAAGCCTTGTCGCCGCTCGATCGCTTGCTCGATGGGCTGGAAGAGTTCCGTCAACACCTCGGCGGCCGCCTGACGATCACAATGCTTCAAGGCGTGGGAGAGAGCATCGACGTTCATGAAATCGATTCATCGGCGATGGCAAAGGCGATCGAAATGCTGCGTGCCGAAGGCGACCGTATCGCTGGCAAACGTTAGCACACGGCCTTGTTGTCAAGGCTCCGCCCTATCGCCGAGTCTCGCAAGTGGTTGGGCCCGCGTCTGTTGGCCGGCGGGAAAATCGGGTAGGAAGATTTCGGAGGTAAGAAAATGATGAGATGTGCCATTCATTCGATCTAACCAATCTTCCTACCTTCAAAATCTTCCCACCTCTCCCCCAGGCCACCGCACCCTGTCGTGTCGGCGGAAACCAGGAGGGATGGCAGAATGATTCAGGGCAGAATGATGGAGCCGGCGACTTAATGGAGAGATTCCGCGTAGCCCAGGCTCCGCTTCGGACACCCTGCGTTCCCAGACTTTCCCCCGATACTGCTAAGTTTACATCAATGAAAGTGCCCGGACGGTGGCGCGAACCGGCTGATCTCAAACCATAGTCAGCCGTTTATCGCGAGCCTACGAACGAGGGAATGAATTTGCATTTTGCCCGACCGGACTGCCTGCCATCGTTCATCGTGTTCCCCTCCCGATTTCGGTTCGCATCAACTTCGTAACGGCCTTGCCTGACATGCAGAAGGAGTTTTATCGGATCGGAGTTCTGTTGCTGTCTCTGTGGCTGATCCGGATCGTTGATGCCACGATCCCGTATGACTTGACGGACCTCGGGTTGCAGCCACGGCATTGGAGCGGGCTGCCAGGGATCGTGACGATGCCGTTTCTACATGGCAGCTTCGGGCATCTGTTTAGCAACACGATGTCGTTGGGCATTCTGCTGGGCCTTCTGGTGAGCTCTCAGAAATCCCCCTGGCTGCTCGCCACGATGACCTCGCTCGCCGGAGCGTCGTTGCTATGGCTGGTCGGGCGTGACGCGAATCATGTCGGCGCGAGCGGATTGGTGTTCGGACTGATCGGATTGTTAATCGTCAGCGGTTTTCTGCGACGCCGTTTGGTCCCCGTCGGCGTCGCGATCGTGGTCGGCATCCTGTTCGGCGGAACGCTGTTGTCGGGAATCTTGCCGGGCGGCGGCGTCGAGGTTTCTTGGGACGGCCATCTCTGCGGCTTGATCGGCGGCATCGCGGTTGCGTTTTTTACCAGCGGCGAAGCCGGGCGGTTGAGAATCAAAACGTAATGGACCGGCAAACGACCATGACGTTACCCGTCCGCGACGGACGGAACGGCGGACCTTGGGCGGTGCCCAAAGCTACGGATGTAAACGGCCGTTGGCTGAAACCATCCACTCAGAACAAATCTGACATGCAAAAGATCCGCAGCCCCCCAGGCGTGAGACTTCCTAAGCTGGACTGTCGCTGCGGGGCAGTGACAGTGGGCGGCTAAAGCCCAATACCGCTAAGTTAACATGAATGAGGGGGCCCGGACGCTGGCGCGAACCGGCTGATGTCAAACGAATATCAGCCGTTTGGCGCGAGCCTACGGGCCCTCATCTTAGCGGTATTGGGCTTTAGCCTGCACACCAACAAAAAAAACGCCCGAACCGGATGGCTCGGGCGTTTTTATTTCGCTGATTGATTCCGCGTGGCGGATCAATACATGTCGTGGTCGCCGCCGTGACCTTTGGCACCGGCCTTCGGCTTTTCGGCAACCAGGGCGTCGCTGGTCAGCAACAGGATTGCGACGCTTGCGGCGTTTCCGAGTGCGGTTCGCGTGACCTTGGTGGGATCGATGACACCGGCCTTGACCAGGTCTTCGTAGGTATCGGTCAACGCGTTGTAGCCACCATTGCCCTTCATCGCGGCGACTTTCTCGCAAACGATTCCGCCGTCTTGACCGGCATTTTGGGCGATCATGTGCAGCGGGGCGCGGCAGGAACGCAGGACGATGTTGTAGCCGACCTTTTCGTCGTCGCTCAGGTCATCGCCTAGCTTGACGGTGCTGCTGGCACGCAGCAGGGCGACGCCACCACCGGGCAGAATGCCTTCTTCGACGGCGGCACGGGTCGCGTGCAGTGCATCTTCGACGCGAGCCTTCTTTTCCTTCATCTCGCTTTCGGTCGCGGCACCGACGTTGACCTTGGCGACGCCACCGGCGAGCTTGGCCAAACGCTCTTCCAGTTTTTCGCGATCGTAATCGCTGGTACTGTTTTCGATTTCACGACGGATCTGGTCGATGCGAGCCTTGATGTCGCTGCTCTTACCGGCACCTTCGATGATGGTGGTGTTGTCCTTGTCGATGATGATCTTCTTGGCACGACCGAGTTGCGGCAGGTCGACGCTTTCCAGCTTGATGCCGAGTGCTTCGAAGATGGCTTGACCGCCGGTCAGGATGGAGATGTCTTCCATCATGGCCTTGCGTCGGTCGCCGTAGCCGGGAGCCTTGACGGCACAGACATTGAACGTGCCGCGGAGGCGGTTGATGACCAAGGTGGCCAGTGCTTCGCCATCGACGTCTTCGGCGATGATCAACAGCGGCTTGCCTTGTTGGACGACCTTTTCCAGCATCGGGACCATGTCCTTGATGCTGCTGATTTTCTTTTCGAAGACCAGGATATAGGCGTCTTCCAGGACGGCTTCCATGCTGGCGCTGTCGGTGACGAAGTAAGGCGACAGGTAGCCGCGATCAAACTGCATCCCTTCGACCCATTCCTGCTCGGTTTGCAGGCTCTTGCCTTCGTCGACGGTGATGACGCCGTCCTTGCCGACCTTGCTCATCGCGTCGGCCAACAATTCGCCGATTTCGCGGTCGTTGTTGCTGGCGATCGTCGCGACGTCCGCCATCGCGGCCTGATCCTTGACCTTGGTGGCCATCGAATGCAGTTTTTCGGTCAGATCGGCAACGGCTTTTTCGATGCCCTGCTTCATCTTGATCGGGTTGACGCCGGCGACGACAGCCTTCAGGCCTTCGTTGAAGATCGCTTCGGCCAACACAGTCGCGGTCGTGGTTCCGTCTCCGGCGACGTCGCTGGTCTTGCTGGCGACTTCGCGAACCATTCGGGCGCCCATGTTTTCGTAGACGTCTTCCAGCTCGATTTCCTTCGCCACGGTGACACCGTCTTTGGTGACGGTCGGGCTGCCGAAACTTTTCTGCAAGATTACGTTACGGCCCTTGGGACCGAGGGTGACCTTGACGGTGCGAGCCAGCTTGGAAACGCCGCGGCGAATCGCCTCACGGGCTTCCTGCTCAAATGCAATGATCTTTGCCATGGAATTCTATTGGGGTGTGTTGTTAGAGGTTTTTGATCGGGTGAGATGCGTACGGTGATTGCTCGGCCGCTGGCCAAGAGGCAGCGGACTAGCCGATCACCGCCAGAACGTCGTCTTCACGCATCAGCAAATATTCTTCGCCATCGATCTCGACCGACTCGCCGGCGTAACTGCTGAACAGGACGTGGTCGCCTGCGGACAACTGGCTTTGTCCACGGGTGCCGTCATCGAGCAGCTTGCCGGTGCCGATTGCCACGACGGTGCCGCGGGCCGGTTTTTCGCGTGCCGAATCGGGAAGAACGATCCCGCCGGCGGTCGTTTCTTCGACTTCTTCACGCTGGACCACGATTCGCTCGCCGATCGGTTGCAGTCGAACGGAAGCCTTTTTCTTGGTGGCAGTCGCCATAGTTGCGGATACCTTTTCTGTAGTGCGGGAAATTGAATGGAGAATGTCTTGTAGGCTGCCGCCAGCGGCAATGGCCTGCTCGGTCGTAATCAGCCAATCGCGATCAACGCGACTGCGGCCGAATCGACCGCCTGGCAGTCCACCGCGCGAAGTCGACTGTGTTGAGTCCACTGGCGAGCGGCTGTCGTTTTGGGGACCTGATGGCCGCGCCAAGTTGACAGTTTTTCTGACTGGCACGCCGAGCAGCAAACGGTGTGCCAGATCCTGACCGCGGCCGGGGCATCACACTCCTCCGACCGGAACAAGCCCCCGAAAGAGCCTCAAAATATCGGTGCAGAACGTTTCCTGAAGGTCGCTGATCGCGGACGCGTATCTTGGTGCATTTCTGGTTTCTGCAACAGGGGCCAAATCATCTGCCCCGAACGGAATCTTCCAGAGCCGGCCGGTTTTTCGTCAGCGACACCGCGGAATCGAGCGGTGCAGACGTTCGCCCGCAAGTCGATCGCCCCGCTGACAGCTCGCGGTCCGGCGAATAATGCCATCTACTTTGACGCCACGCGGGGTGCTTTCTGTTAGCGGTAGGGCGCAAGCCCTCCGGTCTTTCACGGTGTTTTTGAACCGCGACCGGACGGCTCGCGCCGTTCCGCTAACACCTTTCAAGAACCGCGACCGGACGCCTCGCGCCGTTCCGCTAACACCGTTAGAGCCAAAGTGGATGGCATTGGGCCAACGCACGCGGACAGGCCAGAACGACAAATTGGCAGGCGTTTTCCCCAGCCCCGAATGGTCGCGTTGTTTTTTGGCGTGATGCTCCTGGCAGGGAACGCGGTTTTCAGATTCCCCCCCGCTTTGCCGAGAGACGCCAGGAGTTCAAGCGAACACCGCCGGAACAGCTTCACAGGCGAGAGACAGGGACCACTCTCATTTTCAATGAATCCAAACCTGCACGCCCCCGCGTGACAAGGTCTGCGGCAAACAAACGAAGATTGCATTGCCGCTAAACTCCCCGCGGTCCATTCCATCGACAAGTTGCAGCTCGGCAGGGTCAATTGGCCCGGCGGTTGCATCGGTGTTTCGTCTGGCCAGTTCCCCTGCCAAAACTGCTTTTCAGCGTTCCAAATAAGCCAATACGGGTTCCGCGATGCTCCTTTTTGATCCGATCTACCTGCTTTTTATCGCCCCCCCGCTGTTGCTCGGGCTATTTGCCCAATGGCGGGTCAAAAGCACGTTTGCGTCCATGTCCCAGGTCCCGGCGCGAATGAGCGGCGCCCAAGCGGCCCGACAAATGCTCGATTCGGCAGGCCTGCACCAGGTCGGGGTTGAACAAGTCCCGGGCCACCTGAGCGACCACTACGACCCCCGCGGCAAGGTGCTGCGATTGAGCCCCGAAGTTTACGGCGGGCGTTCGATGGCCGCACTCGGCGTGGCCTGCCACGAGGCGGGTCACGCGTTCCAAGACGCCAAGGGCTACGCGCCGCTGATCATTCGCAACATGGCGGTCCCGGCGGCGAATTTCGGCAGCAACATCGGGGTGACGCTGGCCACGATCGGGCTGTTCCTCAGTTACCAGATCCCGTCGGTCGGCAACCTGTTGCTGCTGGCGGGCATCGTGCTGTTCGCCGGCGTGGTGTTCTTTCAAGTCGTCAACCTGCCCGTGGAGTTTGACGCCAGCGCCCGGGCGCGACGCCACCTGGTGTCCGCGAACCTGATCGCCGCCAACGAAGAACACTTTGTCGCCAAGGTGCTCAACGCTGCGGCGTTGACCTACGTCGCCGGAACGCTACAAGCGATCATGACGCTCGCCTACTTCATTTTCCGCTTGATGGGTGACCGACGCTAGGCGTTTCCCGGTACGATGGGGCGCATGAACGATGCGCTCCGTCAAATCACCGAAGGCCAATTCCAAGCGTACAGCAAACTGCCGTGGCTGATGCTCGTGGTTTTTGCCGTGCCGCTCGCCGTGGCGGCGTGGCGGTTCCGCACCTACCCGACAAAGCTGTGGATCGGCGTGCTGACGATCACCCTGGTCGGAAGCGTCTTTACCGTCTTTTCACCAGATGCGTTTATCTGGGTTGCCGCGCTGGATTGGCTGCTGCTGATCGTGGCAACGGTCGATTTCCTGTCGATCTATCTGGCGACCAATCACGGGATCCACGCCAGCCGTGAAATCGCCCATTCCTGCTCGCTGGGTGTTCCGGTGGAAAGCCACCTGACGATCGAGAACCTTTCCGGGATCACCTTGGTCGGTCACGCGCGTGACGACCTGCCGGACGATTTCGAATCCTCCCCCGACCAGCACCGACTGCGATTGCCGCCTCGGGGACGCGTCAGCTTTCGGCGCAAATTGACGCCCGGCCGACGTGGGGCATTTCGTCTCGAACACGTTTCACTTCGCTTTCTCAGCCCGCTCCGGCTGTGGCACCGCTACAACCAGATTCCATTGGAAAGCGAGTTGAACGTTTACCCCGATATGAAACAGTTGAGCGACTATGCGTTGCTCGCCCGCACGAACCGGTTGAGCCTGATCGGCGTCCGCCGCACGCGGCGGATCGGCCAAGACAGCGACTTTGAACGTCTTCGCGACTACAGCCGAGACGATAATTTTCGCCACATCGATTGGCGCAGCACCGCACGCCGAAACAAGCTGACCGTTCGGCAATTCCAAAGCGATCAAAGCCAACGGGTGATCTTTCTGCTCGACTGCGGTCGCATGATGACCAACACCCGCGACGGCTACACGTTGCTCGATCACGCCATGAATTCGGCGCTGATGATGGCCTACGTCGCACTGCACCAAGGCGATGCGGTGGGGATGCTCTGCTTTTCCGATTCGGTGCACGCCTACATCCCGCCCCACGGCGGAAAGAGCCAGATGAATCGCTTGATTCACGCCTGCTTTGACCAGTTCCCGCGGATGGTCGAATCCCGATACGACCAAGCCTTTCTGTACCTCCGCAACCATTGCAAACGCCGATCGCTCGTCGTCCTGGCGACCAACATCATCGATGAAGTCAACGCGGCGGCCGTCACCGATTACCTCGGCAACATCAACGGCCAACACCTGCCGATGGGAGTGATCCTGCGAGACCGAACCCTGTTCGAGGCGGCCGACCATCCCGAGGGCGACGAATCGAACCTGTACCGCGCCGCCGCGGCCGCCGACATCCTTGTCTGGCGAGACCAAGTCCTCAAAGACCTGGAACATCGCGGCGTGCTGATGGTCGACACGTTCCCCGACGAACTGACGGCCCCCCTGGTCAATCAATACCTGGAGATCAAGGCCAAGCATTTGCTGTAGCCTTCTTCAATAACGTGGCTATCGAAATCGCATGACTCTGGTAATCTGGTGGGTTCGCAAAAACCATTCACCTGACCGCAGATTGATCCATGCCCCGTCGCTCGTACAAGAATTCACCCGGCAAAAAACCCTCCGTTGGCAAACGGACGGGGGGCAAGCCGAAACGTGGGGCACGAAAACCAAAGGCCAAGAACGCTGAAAGCGAGCCGAAATCGCAATCGTCGCCCCCCAAGAAACGCACTGCCGGCAAAGGCACCGCCACCAAACGTCCCGCCACCAAACGCACCGGCCGAGCCCCCGCTGCCGCGACGACCAGCACGCGAGACCTACCGCAACGACTCCAACGTCTCTTGGCCGCCGCGGGATTCGGAAGCCGACGCCAATGCGAATCGCTGATCGAAGAGGGGCGCGTCGAAGTCGATGGCGAGATCGCCGCTGAACTGGGTACCGTGGTCGACCCCAAGAGCAGCAAGGTGCTCGTCGACGGCGTGCCGCTGCGACAGCAGAAACTCGTCTATTACGCCGTCAACAAACCGACCGGCTTCCTGAGCACCAACGCCGATCCGCGCGGACGCCAACGCGTCATCGATCTGGTCCCCCACAGCGAACGCGTCTTTCCCGTCGGACGGCTGGACCAGAGTAGCCAGGGATTGATGCTGTTGACCAACGATGGTGATTTGGCCCAGCAATTGTCGCACCCCAAATACGGCGTCCGAAAGGTCTATCGCGTCACCGTCGCGGGCAAGATCGATGGCGAAACGATGCGGAGTATGCGGAAGGGGATCTATATCTCCGACGGATTTGTGCGCGTCGAAGGGGCCAAGATCGTTAAGTCGCGAGCCCGCGCGACCGAAATGGAAATCACGCTCCGCGAAGGCAAAAACCGTGAAATCCGTCGCATCCTGGCGCGGCTGGGACACAAAGTCCAGATGTTGCGCAGAATTGCGATCGGACCGCTGCGAATCGGCGACTTGCCGGTCGGCGCCCACCGCGTCCTGTCGCGCGATGAAGTCAGCCGACTGAGAAAAGCGATCGAACACAGCCGCGAAGAAGTCGCCGATGAAACGCCGCGACGGCGACCGGCGGGCAAGGGCCCCACGAAACGATCCACGAAGAAGAAATCGGCCGGAAAACGGCGGCGTGCCGAGAGCCGCAACGACGTCACCGCGCGGCGGACGAGCCGAAAACCGGCGACGACCAAGTTTTCGTTCAAACCGAAGAAGTCCGACGAAGGCGGCTCGATCATCGGCGGAGATTGATCGCGAGCCCTGAGTTTGCCGCACACCTCGCGGACTCAATCCGCCTGCAGAGTAGACTTCACCCCGAGAGGGCAACGCGGTGGAGCATTTTTCCCATGTGTTTCTTGAGGTGTTAGCGGCAGGGCGCGAGCCCTCCGGTTCTCCATCTCTGCCACAACACCGGAGGGCTCGCGGGCTGTCGATTTAAGCCCGCACGCGTTAGCAAGGGGCCGCGTGGCGCCCGTCGCTGACGCGTCGGGCTGTCATCACGGCATTAATTTTGGAACATCGACTAAATCGACAGCCCGCTCGCGTCCTACCGCTAAAAAATGCTTCACGGCGTTGCCCAGAGGGGATGCAACGCTTACGTTACAGCGTCGCCCGGAGCTTGGCTCCGTTGCCGGCTTGCCCGAAGGCGGTCATGCGTGCGACGCAAACGTCTTTCATCGCCGTGCGAGCGGGCTTCAGATAAGCACGCGGGTCAAACGCCGAGGGGTCTTCGACGAACACCTTGCGGATCGCACCGGTGATCGCCATGCGGCAATCGGTATCGACGTTGATCTTGCGAACACCGCTCTTGATCCCGCGCTGAATTTCTTCGACCGGAACGCCGTAGGTTTGCTTCATCTGGCCGCCGTACTTGTTGATGATGTCCTGCAATTCTTGCGGAACACTGCTGCTGCCGTGCATCACCAAGTGGGTGTTGGGCAATTTGGCGTGGATTTCTTCGATCCGCGACATCGCCAGCACTTCGCCGGTCGGTTTCTTGGTGAACTTGTACGCACCGTGGCTGGTCCCGATCGCGACGGCCAATGCGTCGACACCGGTTTCTTCGACGAATCGCTGGGCTTCGTCGGGATCGGTCAGCAACTGATCGTGCGTCAGTTCACCGACCGCACCGTGGCCGTCTTCCTGCTCCCCTTCGCCGCTTTCCAGCGATCCCAGGCAGCCGAGTTCACCTTCGACGCTGACGTTCTTGGCGTGCGCCATTTCAACGACCGCCTTGGTGACGCGAGCGTTGTATTCGTAATCCGCGGGTGTTTTTCCGTCTTCTTCCAGCGAACCGTCCATCATGACGCTGGTGAAGCCGTTTTCGATCGCCGATTTACAGGTCTCGGGGCTGTTGCCATGGTCCTGGTGCATGACGATCGGAATGTGCGGGTACAATTCGGTCGCCGCGATCATCAGATGTCGCAGGTATGCGTCCTGCGAATAAGCCCGTGCACCACGCGATGCCTGGATGATCACGGGCGAATCAGTCTCTTCGGCGGCTTCCATGATCGCCTGGATCTGTTCCATATTGTTGACGTTAAATGCCGCAACGCCGTAATCGTTTTCTGCGGCGTGGTCGAGCACAACGCGAAGTGGAACCAATGCCATGATCAGCTACCTTGGGGTAAAATGAGAGTCGGTGGTCAGTCTTTTGCCGGGAATTATCGCTGCGTGACCCCTGACCGCAAGGGCGGGGGATCATGATTCTGCTGTTGGACAATCAGGACTCCTTTGTTCACAACTTGGCACGCTATTTTCGCCTTACCGGGGCGGAGACCCGTGTGATCCGGAGCAACCAGATCACCGCCGGCCAGGCCATTGACCTCGCCCCCCAGGCAATCGTACTCTCCCCAGGCCCCCACGGCCCGGCCGATGCCGGTTGCTGCATCGAACTGATCCGCCAGGCTCCCGAGCAACTTCCGATCCTGGGTGTCTGCCTGGGACACCAAGCGATCGGGGCAGCCTTCGGCGGACAGATCATCCGCAGCGAGCCGCGTCATGGATTGGCCAGCCCGATCACCCACGATGGCGAGGACCTGTTTCGCAACTGCCCCAGCCCGATGAACGTGGCGCGTTATCATTCCCTGGTCGTCTCGTCGCAGCGGCTGCCGAGCTGCTTGCGGGTGACCGCCACCAGCACCGACGATGCCTGCGTGATGGGGCTGCGACACCGCTCGCGCCCGGTCTTCGGAGTCCAATTCCACCCCGAATCGATCCTGTCAGACTCCGGCCAAACCATCGTCCAGAACTTCGCCTCCCTGACCCAAAACGCAACGTGATCCTGGAATCAATCGTCACAACGATCGGCGTCGACGGCCGCATCAATCTTGCGCCGATGGGGCCGGTGGTGTCCCAACCCGATGCGATGACGTCCAGCGGATCGGCCGACCCGGGCTTCATCCTGCGACCCTTCGAGGGCTCTCGCACGTTCGAAAATCTTCGTTCAACGCGCCGCGCGACAATCCACGTGACCGACGACGCGGCCCTGTTCGCCCGCGCCGCGGTCAGCCAGCTCGACGATCAAGCCGTATCGGTGCGACGTTCGGATTGCGGACAATGGGCGACCCTGAACCACTGCCATCGTTGGTTCGCCGTCGAAGTGATCTCGGTGGCCGAAACGCCGCCGCGCCACGAGATGGTGTGCCGGGTGGTCAACTCCGGAATCACGGCGCCGTTCTTTGGATTCAATCGAGCCAAGCATGCCGTCATCGAAGCGGCCATCCTGGCAACACGGACCCATCTGATCTCGGCCGAGGACGTGCGGTCGCAACTGGATGCCTTGAAACCCTTGGTCGACAAGACCGCGGGCGACGCCGAACGAGACGCGTTCGAGACGTTGGCTTCGGTGATCACCCAGCGGATCAAGCCTCACGCCCCGACCGGAACCCCATGATGCGCGCGGCGAAACGGATTCGAATTGAAACCGGCGCCCGGTTGCACTTCGGGTTACTCGACACGTCGCCGCCATTCGGTGGCCTCGGTGCGATGATCGATCGACCAGCGACCATCGTCGAATTCTCCGCGGCCGAGCAATGGACCGTCGCGAGCGGCTACCAACAACGGGCCTGCCCGATCGCCAAACGTTTCTGCCAAGCCATCGGCCAGGGGTCGCTACCCGCCGTGGCGATCGACGTCGTCAAGGCCGCGCCGCCGCACCGTGGGTTCGGCAGCGGCACGCAACTCTCACTCGCCATCGCCGAAGGGCTGCGCCAGTGGACCGGTCAGGAGATGACGGATGAAACACTCGCCGCTGAGATCGCCGATCGGGGCAAACGTTCGGCGGTCGGAGTCCACGGCTTTTTCAACGGCGGCATGATCTTCGAAACAGGCGATGAAAATTGCCCTGCGCTAAACCCGATTCGACAGCGTGTTGAGTTACCCGAACCGTGGCGTTTGCTGACACTCAGCCCCACGACGGTTGCCGAAACGGTTTCCGGCAAACGCGAATCCGATCACTTTGACAGCCTGCAGTCCGAGCCTCTCCGCTCGGCGGCAAACCGACTTCGTGATGAGCTACGCCGGCACATCGTCGACGACATCCTGCCGGCCGCTCGTGCCGGTCGCTTCACCGAATTCGCCCGTGCGATCGAAAGCTACAACCATGCCAGCGGCATGCTGTTCGCCGAAGCCCAAGGCGGTCCCTACAACGGTCGCTGGGTCACCGAGCTGATCGCGTCGCTACAAAACGCCGGTGCGATCGGCGTCGGACAAAGCAGCTGGGGGCCGGGCGTGTTCGTCTGGTGCGAAGACGAACCAGCCGCGAACACTTTGGCCGAACGGTTTGCCAGCCCAACGATGAACATCCAAATCGCTCGCATCAAACACACCGGGCGAACGGTAGGTCATGCTGTGCATGACAATCAACGGTAGGTCATGCTGTGCATGACAACCAATCGGTAGGTCATGCTGTGCATGACAATCAACGGTAGGTCATGCTGTGCATGACAATCAACGGTAGGTCATGCTGTGCATGACAATCTGTGCATGACAATCGGCATGCACAGCATGCCCTACTGCACCGTCAACCTGTCCGCCGCCCCGGCTGCTGCGTAAACCTTTTGCACCAATCCCATCGCCCCTTCGGCCTCGCCCTGGATCGACAACGCGTTGGGTGCCCGCAACGACAACAGCCCCGGCAAATCAAAGTATTTCGCCGCCCCAGGCACAAAGTGCTCGTCGCTGTAATCGGGAACACGGTTCAAACGAAACCCGCCGCTGTCGAGATGAAACTCGTCGACCGAATCACCGGCAACCACGGATGCGGCGGCGCTGCTGACGCTACTGGAGGAATCCGCGACCAGCGTCAACGGTCCATCAGGCGTCGAGTGATCGAGGTACGCCAAGACGCACAACAGTTGCTCAAACCGCTTGACGGCGAGGGTCCGATTGTAGCCGAACGTCAGCCCGGAATAATTTCGTTCGTCGTCAATCAACGGTTGCTGGTGTTCACTTGGCATCGCTTTTCGTGCCTGGGCCGCCGTCGAAGTCATCGCCGGGGTCAGGTACGCGATCACCGTCGTTCTGCCGTCGCCCGTGGCGGCAACCGACTTCACGATCGCATCACGCCGCGCCCTCTGGCGTCCCAACGTCGTCGGCACCACGACGTGCCCCGCCGAGCTGTTGTTTTTGCCCGCAACGACATCGATGTCCACGACGGTCTTCCAGTCACGATGCTCAAGCCGATAACTCACCACGCGATCGTCGCCAACTCCTTCGTTCCTCTTTGTGACGACCAAATTTTGTGCCGCGGGCATTGATCGATCAAAGATCACGCTCCAAGCCCCGCCGACGACGCGGCGATATTCGGCAAGCCGATCGGCCGCCGCGGCAGCGTCCGCGGCCGGATCAGGAATCAACGCGTTTAACTTTTGATCACTCTGCTGCTTCCACCATGCCAGCACCTTGCGTTCGTGCGGAATCCCGACCTCCGTCGGCGCCGGATGATCGTCATCCCAAACTTTCATGTCCGCTTCACTGAGCGGTTCGAAATCGCTTTCGACCAGCGGCGCGTTGGCGGGCAACCCGAGGTACTTGGCCATCCAGGGATACATCATTGCGCGGGTGACGTAGTTGTAGTTGTGCGGGTACGTGAGCACGTCACCACACATCACGTTTTCTTTGGCGCCCAACATGGCATAGAGTTGTTGCAACTGCGGAAAACCGTCGGTCAGCATGTCCTTGGTCCAGTCATTGGCCGCCGTCATGCCCTGCGGTTTGGGTGCGAACAGGGCCGCCAGTTCCACATTGCCGGTCCCGATCCGCAGATAGTTGCAGTTTTCGCAGTAGCACCCGCCCTGCATGGACGTCGACACCATCCCGTTGGGAAATCCGACTTTGATCCGCGGATCGATCGCTCCCAAGAGAATCGTTTGTGTGCCACCGCCGCTGCCGCCGGTCACGCCCAATCGATTCGGATCCACATCGGGTAGCTCGGCCAAGAAGTCCAGCGCGCGGATAGCATTCCAAGTCTGCAACCCCATCACCGATTGCAAATTCAAATCGGCATCAATGCTGTACAGACACGGATGCTCGCGATCGGACTCTTCGGGTCTGGGCTGGGCATGGCGATGCGCGGTCTCGAATTCGATCTGCTGAGAATCGGCATAGCCGAGCATGTCAAAGATCAACGTGACGCAGCCCATACGTGCCAGGTGCGCACAGCGCGCCAGCTTGGGGTAACGCCCTGAATTCTCAAAGACCTCGCCGCCGGATTGAATCTGCTTGGCCAGCTCGCCGTCGCTCAGTCGCATCGTCCGGCCCCCGTGTCCGTGCGGCGAAAGCACGGCCGGGCGTTTGCCATCGACCAGCCCGAACGCGTTGTCCGCCGCAGGACGGAACAGCATCCCGGTGACGAAGTGCCCCGGCAGCGACTGAAAGTAGACCTTTTCAACCGTGAACCCGTCACGCTGGATCTTGCCGTGCAAGACCGGTTGCAACGGAGTGCGGTCCGGCATCGGCCAAAGCCCCGTGGCGACTAAGACGCGACGTCGCAAGCCATCGGCCCGATCGTTCCATGCGTCGACGGAATCCGGCACCGTGAACGGGAAGTGGTCGTTGAGTGTCTTGAGGTCTTGTTTTTCCGACTGGGCCTGCGACGCCATACCGGATGAAACGACGACCAGGACGACGAGCGGCCAAACGGAGAAACGCGGCATGGCGGAGGGACTTTGATGTGCGTGGCGGGAGGGGAAGCAGGCCTATAGAGTACCAAACCCGGCGGTGGCCTTGGTGAGACGGGGACGGCAGAATGATGGGACGGCCGAATGATTCCGGCTCCGCGAACGGATCGGCCAAACTATCATCCTGCCCCGTATCATTCTGCCACTTTGAATCATCCTGTCCTTCCGCTCCTGCAGCACCAGCCATTCCCGGCGACTCGTTTCCTTCGTGCACGGCACATTGGCCAAAAGTGACAGATCTCCTAGGCTAGGGGCGAGACAATCGAATCCTGTCACCGTCCCCCTGGACCTCGCCCATGTCCGCACTGCATGCCGATTTTTACGCCGACCAGATGGTCCAGCACGAAACGGTGCTGGAGCAAAACGAGTGCATCGCCGAAGCGACGTATCGGCTGCGCGTGTCGGCCCCGGCGATCGCATCGATCGCGGTTCCCGGCCAATTTGTGATGATCCGCTTGGCGGGTGTCGATGCACCGCTGATCGGTCGAGCCCTGGCGATCTGGGACGTGTTGCCGGGCGAGGATGGCAAACCGAAGTACATCGATCTGATCTATCTGAAAAAAGGTAGCTTCACGACGGCCTGTGCCGAAAGCCCACTGGGAACCAACGTCAGCTTGTGGGGGCCGCTGGGTAACGGTTTCTCCGCTCGGCCGTGTGACCGCTTGATCATGGCCGTCGGCGGGATCGGGCAAACTCCGATGTTGCTGCTCGGACGCGAAGCGATCGGCAGCCAATCGTTCGGGCGACCCAGCGGCTGGGCGAATCAGGTGGAACTGATCTATGGGGCGCGGCGCGAATCTCTGCTCGCCGGCGTCCCCGATTTCCGCCAGGCCGGATTTGAGGTCCAACTGTGCACCGATGACGGATCGACAGGCCGGCAAGCGTTGGTACCGGATGTCTTGGCCGCTCGGCTGGACGAACTGGATGACACGTCATCGGTACGCGTCGTCACCTGCGGACCGGAAATCATGATGGAAAAGGTCGCCGATGCCAGTCGCCAGCGTGGCGTCGATTGCCAGGTTTCGATGGAAACGCCGATGGCCTGCGGAATCGGCATCTGCTTCTCGTGCGTCGCCAAAGTCAAACAAGACGACGGCCAGTGGGACTACAAACGCACCTGCGTCGAAGGCCCGATCTTCGACGCCGACAAAATCGTCTGGTGACATCGATTCCGATGTAGGTCACGCTATGCGTGACAAGGCGTAGGTCACGCTGTGCGTGACAAAACGTAGGTCACGCTATGCGTGACAAAACGTAGGTCACGCTGTGCGTGACAAAACGTAGGTCACGCTGTGCGTGACAAGGCGTAGGTCACGCTATGCGTGACGTTGTCCTCGTTCCCGGGCTCTGCCTCGCACGTTCGCCGGCAGAGCCGGCGTGGGTGGCAAGCAGGATGCTTACCCCACTTGCACTTGTTGCCAGGCGGAGCCCGGGAACAAGCCCGCGTTATCCCATCATCAGTGCCGCCGCGCCGAGCCCTCCGGCGATCAGGAACCCGGTCGCATCGATCAACGCGATTCGCCAAATCGGTTCGGCTTCGGTTTGGTAATACGCGCGAACGCTTTCGCCATGCAGCCAAGCCCAGATGCCGGCACCGACCAGCAACCCTCCGACACCCTTGATGATCATAAAATCTGCGTCCTCCGATGTCGCGTCACCGATGACTTCGAACAGATTAAACGCCAGCCCCCACCCATAGCTGAGCAACACGACATACCAGCAGACCCTGCCGCGGACGAAGCAACAGATGCTGGTCGCCAACGACAAGAGTGCCATCAGTCCGAGCATCCCGACAAAAATGTAAAAGACGATCCCCACCACGTCGGCCGTCGATTCATCCATGCCCTCCAACGTTTCGGCATTGACAAAACCGAGAAACAACAGCATCAAACCGCCGTAGAAGATCGCCGAGAGTCCGTTGATCACACCGATAAAGATCAAGAACGGTGGCCGCGGCGCCTCTCCTTTCATGACCAACGCTTCCCCACGTCGGTCACTCCCCGAAATCGCCTCGTTGAGCATTTTCGCTGCGTTGGCACCGGGCGCCTTGACCGCCACCTTGGCTCCCGGAATCTGAACCGCCTTGATCGGCGCCAAATCGGTTTCGGTCAACTCGTCGAACAACCCCGCCGCCGCCGCGGGTGCGGGCGTCGCGAGCGGTCGAGACTGGGCGGGTGCCCGCGTGGCGGCGGATGCGCCCTGCCCGGCCTGTGCCGGCGGCTTGGCCTGTGCCGTCGTCGCGGCAGGTCCTCCGGGTGCGCGAAGCTGTTTCCCGCACTTGCATTTGACCACCTTGCCGGCCGCCGTGTCGGGGATTTGAAGCAGAGACGCGCAGCCGGGGCACTTAATCTTCATGGATGACGAAACGTTCTTGGCGCGGGAAACGGTGGCAATCAACGGCACCCATCTTAGCAACTCCGGGCCATTTGTCTGTCACATTTTGCCGCTCGGCGGCAGAGAAGTGGCGTAAGCTTCCAGCTTGCGACTCGCGGCTGATGGTGGTCGTAAGCTTCCAGCTTGCCAATGCCCTCAGTCGCAAGCTGGAAGCTTACGCCACGGGGTGCTCGCGGGGCCCTACCGGAACAACCCGGGCAACCCTTCCCCGACACTCTGCGCCTTTTGACTCAGTGCCGCGTTCATCAATTCGATCGCGATCCGCGACTCCAAGGTGACGCCGGCACGGACACCGACGCAGGGGTCATGGCGACCTTTTTCGAGCTGGAACTCGATCTCGCTGAGGTCTTTGGTGACCGACTGTTGCGGCTTGTTGATCGTCGAAGTGGGTTTGAATCCGACGCGAAACACCAGCGGCATGCCGGTGGTCATCCCGCCGATCAGACCGCCGTGGGTGTTGGAAACGTAGCCACCGCTGCGGATCGGATCGTTGTTCTCGCTGCCGACCCGCTCGATCACCGCCGCGCCCGCTCCGACCTCGCACGACTGGACGGCGTTGAGCCCTCCGAGCGCCCCCATGATCCGCACCTTTAAACTCTGATACAGCGGATCTCCCAGCAACGGCGGCACATTCAGCGCCACCACCTCGACTCCGGCACCGAGCGAGTCGCCGGATTTACGCGTCTCTTTGATCAACTCCGCAGCCTGGGACGCAAAACCGCTGTCGATCGACGGGATGACCGACGCGTCGATGTCCCGCTGCATCGCGGCGATGGTGTCGGCATCGATCGTGACCGAATCCTGTTCGGCCAACAGTGCCTGGCACCGATCGGCCAGCGAAAGATTCGCCCGCAGCGGACCGACTTGATCGATCGAGGACAGCAAAACGGTGCCGAAGGTCTGTTGCAAGAACAATCTCGCGATACTGCCGCCGACGACATCGCTGATCGTGACGCGGTAACTGCTGCGACCACCGCCGCGGACATCGACGAATCCACGCGACTTGTGATACTTCACCAAATCCGTGTGCCCGGGCCGGACCTGACCCTTGGGGCCGATGAATTGCGTGTAGTCGCCCGACTTCTTGCTGGTCGACAGCACCATCGCCGCGATCGGCTCGCCGGTGGTGTATCCCGCCTCGTAGCCTTGGGATTCAAAACTCGCCCCCTCGACCTCGACGGTGATTGTTGATTCACCGCGGGTTGCGTCTCCCAGCAGCGCCTCGTGATCGGTCTGATACAGGCCGGAGAGAAAGACGACCTTGTCTTTCTCGTTTCGGGGCGTGCCGTATTTATTGCCCCCGGGGCGGCGGCGATCCAAGAACGCTTGGACCTGGTCGCGGCGGATCATCAGCCCGGCCGGACAACCGAACACGATGGTCGTCACCGCCGGGCCATGGGATTCCCCCGCGCCCGCGACACCAAAGTAAGGTCCACCAAGAATTTCCATGATTGTTTCTGTCAGGAGCAGTAAGTGGGAGAGGCTTCCGGCATCATTCCGCTAAAGCCCCAACGCGTCGCGTCCCTGGGCCTCGATTTCCATGACTTTGTCCAAACGACGCTGGTGGCGTTCGCCCGGCGTGTAGCGTGCTCCCAAAAACGCGCGAACGATTTCCAGGGCCAGTTCGCTGCCGATGATCCGTCCGCCGATGCACAGCACGTTCATATCATCGTGCTCGACCCCCTGATGAGCCGAATAGGTATCGTGGCAGATCGCCGCCCGAATCCCAGGAATTTTATTCGCCGCGACACTCACCCCCACCCCACTGCCACAGACCACGATCCCGCGGTCGGCGTTCCCCAAAATGATCTCGCGTGAAACCGCGATCGCAAAATCGGGGTAGTCGCACCGCGCCGTGCTGTCGGTGCCGCAGTCGATGACGTTGCCGACCAACGTCGCATAGGGTTCGGCAGCAAGCTGTTGGACGACCACCTGTTTGAGCGGGTAACCGGCGTGGTCGCCGCCGATGGCGACACGCAACCGGGGGCCGGATGGGTTCTGATCGATCATGAATGAATGGGCGGGAGGAACAAACGACTAGTCAGGGCGGACAGTTTAGCCGGCAAGTTGAAAATTCGTTAGCCGCGAACCAACGTGGCCGGCCATTTGTCCGCGGTGCTTCAACGATCACCGTTGACCTGATCCATCAAAAAACCTAACCTAAGCCCCCCAAAGCATTTAGCTTCTCCTGTCCGATCCGGGGTGTGCCCAGAAGTTTACCCAGAGCGGAGCGTAAATTTGGACTTTCGTCGGATTGGCCCCAGATTGGCTGCTCTAGACGCGGGGGCCGTTGCGCTGCCAATCTGACTCTCCTGCGGGCGAATCTGTATGCTCGCGACGAAACATACATAGAAACTTACTAAGCGATTCAGCGATGTCGTTTTTTGAAACCCTGGCAGATGTCACCGGCGCAGTCTTCGGCGGTGCCCTCAGCTCCTTCGAACGTGCGATCACGTCCGTGTTCGGATCGGCCAACGCCCGTCAAGTCACCGCACTCCAGGCCAAAGCGGAGGAGATCACGGCGCTTGAGCCGAAATACGAGGCGATGACCGACGACGAATTGCGTGAACAGACGCAACTGTTCCGGCAACGGATCCGTGACGGCGAGACCTTGGACGACATTTTGCCGGAGGCGTTCGCGGTCTGTCGCGAAGGCGGAAAACGATTCCTGGGCATGCGTCACTACGACGTCCAGCTGATCGGCGGCATGGTGCTGCACCAGGGCAACATCGCCGAAATGGTCACCGGCGAAGGAAAAACCTTGGTCGCGACGCTGCCGGCCTATCTCAACGCGCTGGAAGGCAAAGGCGTTCACGTCATCACGGTCAACGATTACCTGGCCCGCCGTGACATGGAATGGATGGCGCCGCTGTACATGAACCTGGGTCTGACGGTCAACGCGATTCAATCGGGGATGTCGACCGGCGAAAAACAGGCCGCCTATCGCTGTGACATCACCTACGGAACGAACAACGAATTCGGTTTCGACTACTTGCGCGACAACATGCGGCCGGCCGCCCAGGGCGACGACCGTTTTCCGCCCGAAGCCCAGCAATGCCAAGGCCCGCTGAACTACGCGATCATCGACGAAGTGGACAATATTCTGATCGACGAGGCGCGAACGCCGTTGATCATCAGCGGTCCCAGTGAGATGGATCTGGGGCGATATGCCGACGCCGACCGCGTCGCACGAGCGCTGCGAAGAGAAGAACACTTCACCGTCGACGAAAAACAGCACAACGTCACGCTGACCGACGAGGGTGTCCGCGAAGCCGAACGACTGGCCGGCGTCGAAAGCTTCTACACCGCCGGCAACATGGAATGGCCGCACCTGATCGACAACGCGCTCAAGGCCCACTTCCTGTACAAGTTGGACGTCAATTACGTCGTCAAAGATCGCCAAATCGTGATCGTCGACGAGTTCACGGGTCGTTTGATGGACGGCCGGCAATGGAGCGATGGGTTGCACCAAGCGGTCGAAGCCAAAGAAGGCGTCCCGATCAAACCGGAAACCCAGACCTTTGCCACCGCCTCGCTGCAAAACATCTTCAAGATGTACAAGAAGCTGTCCGGCATGACCGGCACCGCGATGACCGAGGCCAACGAGTTCTGGAAGATCTACAAGTTGGACGTGATCGCGATCCCGACCAACCGCGTCTTGCAACGGATCGAACATCCCGACGTCATCTACCTGACCGAAGAATTCAAATACAAAGCGCTCGCCGAAGAGATCGAACGGACCAACAAGTGGGACGTCCTGGGACTGAAGGACGGGACCGAACTGTGGGGCGAGATCACCGAGGAACAGAACGACCAGGTCAAGTTCATCGGCAAGGGCGAAAAGAACCCTGACACGATCCCCAAATCAAAGATCACCTCGATCGAATATGCCGGACGCCCCGTCCTGGTCGGTACCGTCAGCATCGAAAAGAGCGAAAAACTGAGCCTCTTGCTCGAACGCCGCGGCGTCAAACACGAAGTGCTCAACGCCAAACAGCACGAACGTGAAGCGGACATCGTTTCCCAGGCCGGACGAAAATACGCCGTCACGATCGCAACCAACATGGCCGGTCGTGGTACCGATATCATCCTCGGCGGCAACCCGGAAACCAAAGCCTGGGCACAACTGCAACACAAGTACGCAACCCGCCTGGACGTTCCCGACGACGAATGGAATGAGTTGGTCGAATCGATCGACAAAGCCGAAGGCATGAGCGAACAGGGCGAGCTCGTTCGCGAACTCGGCGGGCTGTACGTGCTGGGAACCGAACGTCACGAATCGCGACGCATCGACCTGCAGCTTCGCGGACGCTGCGGACGTCAGGGCGACCCCGGCTCGAGCCGCTTCTTCTTGTCCCTCGAAGACGACTTGATGCGGATCTTCGCCGGCGAGTGGGTCAAGAACATGATGGAACGGATCGGCATGAGGGAGGACGAGCCGCTGGAGTCCAAGCTCGTTACCCGCCGAATCGCTGCCGCCCAAAAGAAAGTCGAAGAACGCAACTTTGAAATGCGAAAGAGTCTGCTGGACTATGACGAGGTCATGGACGAGCAACGCAAACGCGTCTATCGCTATCGCCAAAACCTGCTCGACGGCCACAGCTCTCGGACGATGATTTTGGATCTGATCCGATCCCAGATCCAAGAACAGGTCGAAACGTTCTTGGAACCAGGCTACGGCGCCGAAACCTTTGCCGCCTTCGCAGGCGCCCAACTCGGCTGCACCCTGGATCCCAAAGATTTCCAAAACATGGAAATCTCCATGGCCACCAGCTACGCCCGCGAACAGGCCGAGCGAGCCGCCGAAGTCACGGTCGAAGAAACGGTCGAAGAAAACCTGCCCGAAGGCATGGAGGACGAATGGAACTGGCAGGCACTCGCCAAATGGTGCAACACCTCCCTGGGCACCAACTATCAAGACCATCAACTGAAAAAGATGGAACGTGATGAGCTGATCAACACCTTGATCGAGAAAAGTCATCAAGCCATCGAGAAAGTCGATCTCAGTGAAGGCGAACCGTTCCTCGATGCCGACTACGGACTCCGCGTCCTCTGCGGTTGGATGAGACACCGGTTCGGAATCGAAACCACCCCCGAAGAGTTTCGCGATGTCGAAGATCGGCGTGCCGTCACCAAGGCGTTGGTCTCACGCGCCGAAGAGGCATACGCCGAAAAAGAAACCGAATACCCGGCGCTCGCCGGCATCTCGCAATTCACCGTCCAACAAGGTGCTCAAGTCATCTTGGATCGCGAAAACCTGGTCGGCTGGATCAAACGTCGATTCGAGAAAGCAGTCGACATCGACCAGGTGCCGCTGAACCGTGACGACCTGAAAGCTCACCTGATCCAGTTCAGCCGCGAAACCAGCGACGCCGCCGGCGCCATGTACGCCAAAGCGGATGAGATGGTCCAAAACGTGTTCGGTGATGTCCACGATGACAAGACCGCCGCGGTTGCAGCGAGTGGAACCGACAAGTTGGAAACCCTCGCCGCTTGGATGAAAAACGAATTGGGGGCGTCGATCGAAGCGGAAGATCTGGCGCGGATGAATCGCGAAAAACTCACCCTGGCCGTCGACGGTGCCGTCGATGATCGCTTCCATCCCGAAATGCGACGCATGGAACGCCAGATCTTGCTGAACATCGTCGACGATGTTTGGAAAAATCACCTGCTGACGATGGACCACCTTC
This sequence comes from Stieleria sedimenti, assembly GCF_025060895.1. GTDB lineage: Bacteria > Planctomycetota > Planctomycetia > Pirellulales > Pirellulaceae > Stieleria > Stieleria sedimenti. The sequence continues at coordinate 28,829 of NZ_JANZKV010000066.1, forward strand.
GCAGCAGCGTCGGATTGAAAGGCTACGCCCAACTGGATCCCAAAGTCGAATACAAACGCGAAGGCATGCGGCTGTTCGACCACATGTGGGAATCGGTCGGTGAACAAGTCACCGGATTGATCTTCCGCATGGAATCGTTCAACCAAGACTTCATCCGCAGCACCTGGGTCGACGCCAAAGCACGACACGATGAAGTGCACTCGGTCGCCAGCCAAGCGGGCACCGCCACCGCGACCAAGGCCGCCACCCAAACGGCCGCACAGCAGGCCGCCGAAGCGAGCAACCAGCAAACCGATGCCAAGCCCGAGCCGATTCGAAACACCGGCGTCAAAATCGGACGCAATGATCCCTGCCCCTGCGGCAGCGGAAAGAAATACAAGAATTGCTGCCTGAGGAAATAGCGAACCGAATTCCCGCCGGCAACGCAGTGAAGCATTTGTTAGCGGTAGGGCGCAAGCCCTCCGGTGTGGCGGGAAAGAGGAGGAACCGGCGGGCTTGCGGGCTGTCGGTTNNCATTCACTCAGCAGAACCCGACTAAACCGACAGCCCGCTTGCGCCCTGCCGCCAAAACCTCGTAAAACACAGCCGATCTGGTTCCAAGGCTCCGCCTCGGAACGCCACGCCCCGAGAACGGAATCTCCAATGTTCGCCAACGCCGTCTACTTGATCGCGCTCACGGCACTCTCGCCGTGGATTCTGTATCGCCGGGTGCGGCACGGACGCTACCGCCGCGGGTGGCGCCAGAAATTGCTGGGCCTGTCACGTGCCGACGCCCATCGCCTCCGCGGCGAATCCCCGACGGCGGATTGTATTTGGCTGCACGCGGTCAGCGTCGGCGAAGTCAATTTGCTCGGCGGGCTCGTCAAGCGTTTGCAGGCACAGTTTCCGCAGACGCCGATCGTGATCAGTTCCAGCACCGACACCGGATACGATCTGGCGGTCCAGCGGTTCGGGACCGAACGCGTGTTCTTCTGCCCGCTCGACTTTTCGTGGGCGGTGCAGCGCACCCTGGCCAATCTTGAACCAAAGCTGTTGGTGCTCGCCGAACTGGAACTCTGGCCGAACCTGATCAAAACCGCCCGACAGCGAAACACCGACGTGATCGTCATCAATGGGCGTTTGAGCCACCGCAGCGCCGCCGGCTATCAACGATTCAGCTGGCTGACGCGACCGATCTTTACCTCACTGAGCAGCGTTCAATGCCAAGATGAATCCTCGGCAGACCGTTTTGTCGCCTGCGGAACACCACGGTCACGCATCGCCATCAGCGGTTCGCTCAAGTTCGACGATGCCCCGCAAACGCGGGAATGCGTTGACGTGCAGTCGCGAGCGAGATGGGCGGGTATCGATCCCTGGCACATGGTCTGGGTCGTCGGCAGCACGCAAGATGGCGAAGAAAAGATGGCGTTGGAGGTCTACCGACGGCTCTGCGGGCGCCACTCGGAACTGCGGTTGATCCTGGTGCCACGCCACCCCGAACGGTTTGATCGCGTGGCGCAATTGATCGATGCCGAAGGGCTGCTCGCGCATCGTCGCTCGCGAGACGGTTCATTGGAAGATTTGAAATGGACCGCCGACCGAGTCCTCTTGATCGACACGATTGGTGAATTGCGCCACTGGTGGGGCGTCGGTCAGATCGCCACCGTCGGCGGCACGTTCGGCGACCGCGGCGGACAAAACATGCTTGAACCGGCCGGCTACGGCAATGCGATCGCTTTTGGTCCGGACACGCGAAACTTCGCCGACATCGCCGAGCGACTGCTCGACGCCGGTGGCGCGGTCCGCGTGGCCAACCCGATCGAATTGGAAGCGTTTCTCGAACGTTGCTTGACCGACATCCCGGCGGCCGATTCGCTCGGCCGCGCTGCCAAGCAGGTCGTCGAGCAACACCGCGGCGCGTCCGAACGCACGGTCAACGCGATCGGCCGGTTCCTCGCCCCGGACGATCAGTCTCAGCGACACGCGGCCTAAACCGCTGCTCCGCTGCTCCGCAGCGACCGGGAATCGCCTCAAGGCTGGACACCAACACGCGCTGGTGTGCAGGCTT
>NZ_JANZKV010000067.1:0-11198 GCF_025060895.1 Stieleria sedimenti
GATGTGGCATTCCGCGCACCTTCGGCGACCTGCCAGCTGGGGCGGGACGGTCGAAGATTTCCGATTGGGTAAAAAGTTCAGATTGCTGCCAGCGCGCCGTCGCAACCGGACCGCCGACGCCCCCTGCCGCCGACTTTGGCGACACGTGAGATCGCGGCCGCGAACCGGGTATCCCGGAGGGATTTCAGCGAGTAGCCGGAGGTCAGCGCAGCGCCACCTCCGGAGAGCCGATCGTGGGATACCCACCGACCCCGGACGGGGTCGCAGCGAATCAATCCGCCGGCTGTGTCGCAGACCGCCATTGCGAACGAGTTGATTGGGATGCTTTTCCGCTTGCGCCGGCCCGGTCCGAGGGCCCGTTCGCCCTTTGCTTCGACACCCTCCGGGGTCGCGTCATGCGGCTCACCAGAGATCCGGAGGTGTCGCTGCGCTCACCTCCGGCTACCAGCTTTGACCCCGTTGGGGTCATGCAACGTGCGACGCACGAAAGGGGGCAGTGGATTTAGGCTCGCGCCCCAGCGCCAAAAAATGCTTTGCGGCGTTGCCTAACGGGCGAGCTTCACTGCCGGGCCAAGTCCAGATGCTGGGCCAGGTCCAAAAATTTCGAGGGCAGTTTTTTGGGGCGGCCGTCGGGTCCCACGCAGGCGATCGTCGAGTCGGCCGAGGCGATCAGCGTCTGGTCCCGAAAGACGTCGTAGTGGTGGCGTAAGCGGACCTTGCGAATCTCGGTCACCACGACGTCCAGTCGCAACCAGTCATCGAACTCGGCCGCGGCGTGGTATTGGACGTTCATTTCGGTGACGACCAGCAGCCGGCCGGAATCTTCGACGTCTTTGTAACGCACCCCTCCGGCGCGAAGCATTTCGACGCGGGCGTCTTCAAAGAAGTTCAGGTAATTAGAATGGTGCACGCGTCGCTGGCCATCGGTCTGGTGGTAGGCGACACGAAACTCATGGGAGTAGTGAAGGAGGGTGTCTGCGGGCATCCTGGCGTCTTGTCCAAATCTAGTTTTCGGGCCACCCAGCCGTGGTCTGGCGGGGGTCTCGTCGCATCTTATACCCGATCGCCCCCTAGCGCCCCACTGGCCGCGGCGCGAGGTACAATCGGCGGGCGGTCTTCCCCCATCCCTGTCTCTTTTTTCCCGCCTCGCCCCACCGACATTCAGCATCATGAACCGAATCCTCCCACTGCTTACGTTTTCGCTTGCGTTTGTTTTCGCCATGCCCGCCTGGTCCGCCGATCCTGTTCGGATGGGATGTGGCGACATGACCTTTGACACCGTGCCCGGTTGGGGACTGCGAGCCGACGGGAACTCACCGCTGGGGTCGACCCATGGCGGCGTCGTCGTCGACCGGCAGGGAAACATCTACACCAGCGCCCAAGCCGGCGTGTTCGTGTTCTCCCCTGAAGGTGCCGTGATTCACACCTACTTGGGGCCGGAGTACGCGAACATTCACGACATGGAAATCCGTCAGGAAGACGGCGAAGAGTACATCTATGGGGCGCGGAACAAGGATGCCGAGGGAATCAAGTTTCGTGTCCGCGGCGGCGACATCGTTCTTAAACTGCCGTTTCCGCAAGAGTCGGGGCTGGACCTGAAAAAGTTCAGCCCGACCGCGATCACCGTGGCCGCCAACGGAGACATCTATCTGTCGGACGGTTACGCCAGCAACAACATCTTCGTGTTCGACAAAACGGGGACGTATCTGCGGCACTTTGGCACCAAAGGGAACGGACTGAAAGAGTTCAATACCGCGCACGGCATGACCCTGGACACACGCTACGAACCCAACCGCCTGCTGATTTGTGATCGCAATCACCAGCCCAAGGGCCGCTTGTTGCACTATGACTTGGACGGAAACTTCATCGAAGAAGTCATCACCGGGTTGGGCATGCCGACGTCGGTGGCGATCCAAGGTGACTATGTCTCGGTGCCGGATCTGCACGGACGATTGGTGATCCTGAACAAGACCAACACGATCATTGCCGTGCTGGGCAATAACCCCGATCCCGCCAAGGGACGCAGTTTTAACATCCCCCAGTCCGAATGGGTCGAGGGCGTCTTCAGCGGGACGCACGGTTCGTATTGGGACAAGGACGGCAACCTGTACGTCCAGGATTGGAACGTTTCGGGTCGGTTGATGAAGCTGGTCCGGGTCAGGGAGTAATACCGGTGCTGTCCGCGTCGACGGGCAGGAAGGGGCGATGGGCAGGAAGGTTGGTCAAAAAATTGGTTGGTCAAAAAATAAGAAAAGAGACACAGCACACGGGTACGAGTGAATCAACGAGGAGCATTCACATGGGCCGGGCTGAACCACAGTTGTCGATTCATTGTCTCGTTGGGGGGGCGACGAATGATATCTGCCTTCCCCTGGCGAATCTCTTCATTTTTTGACCACCAAATTTTTTGACCCATTCCACGTCGCCCAACGGACGCGCTGAATCAAATGGGGTGGCGTTCAGCGAGACGTGACGAAAAATCGCCGAATTGACCTGCGAGACGGGAAAAGCGTACACTAGGCCGATGGCAACGCGAACGTAGGCTGCATTCACGACGAGGCTGTGATGGAATCTGACGACGGAAGTGGTGCGGCGACCAAATTTGATACGATGCGGGGCCGCAATTATCCGGCACTCCGCCAATTCACCATCTTCTTGGAAAACCGCGTCGGACAACTCTTGGAAGTGGTCCGGCGATTCGAAGGGACGGGAATCCGCATCTGCGCGTTGTCGATCAACGACGCGGCCGAATGCGCGTTCGTCAGATTCCTCGTCAACGACGCCGACCGCGGTCGAGAGATCCTCGAACGGAGCGGGTTGGCGTTGATTGAAACCGATTTAATCGGCGTCCAGCTTCCCGAGGGGCCTCAACCGCTGCTCCGCGTCTGCACCGCGTTGCTGCAGGCCGAGCTGAACATCATCCAAACGTATCCACTGATCGTCCGACCGCTCGGCAAGCCGGCAGTGGCGATCATGGTGGAAAACATCGAAATGGCGATGGAGACATTGATCGAGAAAGGATTCACGATCATCACCGAGGGCGACTTGGACGACAATCCGACCATCGATCAATAGCGGACTGTGCCGCGAATCACGAACTGTGCTGACGCAGTCGGGGTGACCGCGGGCCTAATCGCGAGGCGGTTTGACGTCTTTGGTCGCGGCGGCACTTGTCTGTGACGAGCGTCGATTTTCACGTTGGATCGCGTCGTAGACTTCTTGTCGGTGAACCGGGATCGACTGTGGGGCTTCGATACCTAAGCGAACTTTATCGCCGCGGATATCGACAATCGTGACAACGACATCGTCGCCAATCATGATGCTTTCGTCGCGGTGTCGGGATAGGACCAGCATATTGGCCTCGACATCATTGAATTCTAAAGGAAACAGAAGGAGGTTACATCAACGATTGAACCACCCGAGTCGGCATGTTCTCCGACGCGACCGAATCGCGGCGGAGAAAGGTTTCCATGGACTGGAAAGGGTGATTCAAGATCAGCAGACCCCGTCGCGTCCTGCGTACGTGCCCCCTGACAACCTGTTCATCGGCGCAGCGGTCCCAGCATTTGACAACGTTCTGAGGAAGTCGGCGCATGCCGGTCATGCCGATTCATCGCGCCTGCCGGGTTGGAACGAAATTCCCAATCTGATGGGCGTTCGTCGGCCCCGCTGGACCCTGGAGCTCCGCCCAATAGAGACAATGCCGGCGATGTTAGGCCAATGCCATCGACTTTGGCATTGGGCGTTACGCCGCGCGATTGATCTGCCCGATCAGGCTGGATGACGTTGCCGCGGCAACCGCAGCGGCCGCCGTGCTATGGCCCTCGGTCAACGGCACCACCAGACTTTCGGACTGCAACGACGACACGCCTTGCTGCAACGGATAGTCGTTGTCTGTGATTACCTGGCAACCCAGCCGACGGCTCAGATTCAACAGAATGGGCGAACGCAGATTCGTCGTCAGCTTTCCGCTGTGCCCCGAAACCGTCGTCAACACGTACAACTCCGTGCCCGGTCGCATGTGCAATCCGGCCAGCTCGCGACGTGAAACCTGAACGCGATAGTCCGGAAAGAACGCCCGAGGGCTGATCAGCGGTAGGGCCCGATCCCCACGTGATGCCGATTGCAACCACGCCACCGCCGGATTCTCCGAATCAGGAAGCAGTGCCCAATCGCGCAGTGTTTCCATCCCGATCAGTCCTGCGGGAAAAAGCAGGAGCTGGTCTTGATCGACAGTAATGTTGCCAAAACGCTGAGTTTCGATCCGCATCGGAATGGCTCGGTGGCGCTAGAGAGATTGGGTGTGCCTACACTATCGTTATCGGCGGAGTCCCTTTCGAAATCGACAAAATCGGACAAGAACTCGAAATCGGTGCCAGCCGGGCACAAAAGCCAAGGTTTTCCCGCAGAGTGTTTCATGATCCTAATCGGCACGATGAACCTGACTCGGACACGCCAGACGGGGCAGTTCTACTGCCCCACGTGTCGCTGCGCCCAAGAGTATCGTCTGCGGTCTCGGCGACCGTTTCTGACGCTGTACTTCATTCCCGTCGTGCCGATCGGCGCCGCCGAATGGTTTGTCGACTGCCGCGGCTGTCGCGACAAGTGGGATCCGACCGTGCTGCAGATGGACCAGCGTGAACACGAACAGGTTCAGGCCGAACAGTTCCAACGCGAAGCACTCCGCAGCGCCGTCCTGGTCGTCCTGGCCGACGACCAGATCAGCGGCACCGAGGTCAAGGTGCTCCAACAGATCGCCCAGCAACTGCTCGGCCGCATGATCGACCGAGAGGAACTGGGTGAACTGTGCTCGATCGCGCAGCAGAACAAGATTCGCGCGGCCAATTATGTGATGACGGTTTCCCGGCGTTGGAGCGAAGCACAAAAGTCCGAGGCGCTCCAGGCGATGTTCTTGGCCGCGACCGCAGAAGGTAAGATGGACGGGGCACAACTCCAGGTCATGACCCAGATGCGTGACATCCTGGAATTGACCGAACAAGAATATCAATCGGCGATCGAAGCCGCTTTACAAAGAGAACTGGTTGAATGAACGCGCTCGTTTCTCCGCGGACACCCCGCGACACCGGCAATCGGCGGTATTTGATTCAGACCGTGGTGGCCATCACATTGCTGTCGTGCCTGGGGTGTCCGGCATCGAAACGAAACGATCTCGATTATTCCTATGATGTCGAACAGTACGTCGTGTTGCCCGAACTGGCAGAGGTCGACGGTCAACCGCTGGTTCAATTTGAAAGTGTGTTCTGGGAGCCCGACGACACCACGTCGCTGCGGAAGCTGATTGTCGAGGACCAGATCGCGGCGGGACGCAGCGTGCTGGAAATCGGTACCGGCACCGGCCTGTTGTCGTTGTTGTGCTTGGCCAACGGAGCCCAGAAGGTGGTGGCCACCGACATCAATCCAGCGGCAGTCTCCAACGCCCGCTACAATGTGGCGATGCATCAATTGGACGAATCGTTCGACGTGCGCCAGGTCTCGCCTTCGGATCCGAGTGCGTTTGCGGTCCTGCGACCGGAAGAACGGTTTGATTTAATTGTGTCCAATCCGCCGTGGGAGGACGGTAAGGTCGCTGCACCGTCCGATCATGCCTTTTACGACCCCGATTTTGCACTGATGGATTCGCTGCTGGCCGGGTTGCCAAAACATCTCAACCCGGGCGGACGCTGCCTTTTGGCATACGGGCATGCTCCCGCAATCACGCGTTTGTTATCCGAGGCCGATGCACTGGGATACCAAACCAAGGTGCTCGATGACCGAGATGTCGATCAGTTGCCGCTGAATTTTCTGCCGGGCATGTTGATCGAAGTGCGTTTGGGGCGTAATCAATTCCCCAAAGTTGACGCTAGCAGTGGTGATCCACCTGCAACGGATCTCCGTTAGCGGGTTGCCGCAAAAAACTTGCGATCAACGGCTCGCAGCCATTACCATGGTGTGAGCGGCGGATCGAAAGTCTTGTCCTTTTTAGTCCGTTGAACACTCTCGCAAGAGGGTGACCGCTTTCTTCGAACGTAACGCGAGTCGGAATCGCCCATGATCCACTACACCTGTGATCGCTGCAAACGCACGATCGATCCGGAAACGGAACCAAGGTTTGTCGTCGAGATCGATGTTCGTATGGCCAATGTTGTTGAGCCAAACAGTGACCAGGGAGACGACCTGGATCAACTCGCTGAACTGCACGATCAGTTGCAGCGAGAACTCAATGCCGAAATCGGCATGTGTCTGCACGACACGCTCGACGAAATCGACGACGTCCTGTGCGGAAGAGAGCTCGACGAAGGTCCCGAGCAGTATGACCTTTGCGAACAATGCTACGAAGCATTCGCCAGCAACCCGCTCGGTCGCGAAACCACCGTCGGCTACGGCTTCAGCAACAACTGAAGCAATCTTAGGACAACGCCGGCGTCCATCCACTGGTGTAGTGGAACAACACATAAACAATCGCGCCGGCGACCTGCAACAACATGATCAAACCCCCGATCTTCAAGAACGTTCCCCAGCCGACATGCACACCGGCTTCCTTCTTGAGCGCGTAGATCGCGATCACGCAGGAGATCGATCCGATCGGTGTCCCGTTGCCGCCCAGGTTGCAGCAAATGATCAGGGTCCACCACAGCGGTTCGATCGGCACCGTGCCATCGGCCGCGATGTCCTTGACGATCGGAATCAGCGTCGCGGCAACCGGGATGTTGTCGACGATGCTGCTGGCAACCGCCGAAAAGACGCCCAGCAGCGGAACCAACAGCGTTAACTCATTCCCCGACAACTCGATCACTTGCTCGGCCACCCAAGCCAACGCGCCGGTTTGTTTCACGCAACCGATGATGATGAACAGACCCATGAAGAACAAAATCACGGTCCAGTTCACCTTGCCGATCGCATCTTCGACACCCTTGCCCGCAAACAGCAGCGCCGCGGTCGCGCCCACCATCGCAATGAAATCCATTCCCACGCCCATCTGCTGCGCAAACACAAATCCGATCACCGTCAGCGCTAGGATCGTGCCACTGCGAAACAGCACGCGGTTGTCCTCGACCATCGCCCAGGGATCAAACGTCTCGATCTGAGCACGCAGTGCTTCCTGTTGCTCCGCGGTTTGCTTCCACGGCAAGTCATTGCGAAAGAAGAAACGCAGTGCCGCGATCGCGATCACCAGTGAAACCACCGCGTACGGCAAGCTGACTTGCAAGAAATGGGCATAGGGGATTCCCGCTGCCGTACCGATCATGATGTTCGGCAGCCCGCTGGCAAACGTGGCGATCGCGCCACTGTTGGCACAGATCGCCACACTCAGCAAGAACGGCATCGGCTTGTAATTCAGCGAGCGACAGATCACCAGCACCAACGACGAAAGGATCAACATCGCGGGAACAATCGTCAGCACCGCGACGAACAAGAACGTGACCAGGCACAGGGTCAGATACAGCTTGGACGCCGACCCACCGGTGAAGCGGACAATCCACATCGACAGAAAATGAAACAGCCCACTCTTGCCGACCACGTCGACCAGGATTCCGGTGCCGATGATCACGCCAAAAATATTCAGGTCTTCCTTCAAGAACTCATACAGCTTCGGGTACTCAAACAGACCCAACGCCAGCCCGAGCACCACCAACACCGCCGCACCACACAGCGCCGCGACCGTTTTGTGAAATCGCTCGATCGCAACGCCCACGTAGGTGGCGCACATCACGGCGGCAAACAGCAACATCACGCCGGCGGAGGCGGGTTCGATCGGAGCTTCCTCCACCGAACTGGCAAGCAAGGGAGGACCGGTAAACAAAGTGTCGATCAAAATCATTCGAAGACCTGCGACGCAGAAACGGATTTGATCTGCATACCGTACCACCGAACCGCCAAAACACGCTACCTGGGAACCTTCGGATCGGTTTCCCGCCTGCCGGCGCGTCGGTGGAAGCAGCCGATCTCTTGTTAGCGGCAGGGCGCGAGCCCTCCGGTCGTTCGGGGTGTTTCCATGCCATCGCCGATCCGGCGGCCGGCTGTTTCGCTTGGCCGCGACCCGGCACCGCAATTAAATCGAGTGTCTTCACCGCAAACCGGCAACCGTTCCCACAGAGCACGTCTCGATGAGTACCGCACCACGCTACATCCCGCATTACACGCTGGAAGACTACGCCCGCTGGGAAGGCGACTGGGAGCTGATCGACGGCGTCGCCATCTCGACGGGGCCGTCACCGTTCGGACCGCACGAACGCGTCATCTCCCGTTTGTCCTTCCAAATTCAATCTCAGATTCGACAGCATCAATGCCCCTGCGAGGTGTACACCCATCTGGACTGGATCATCGGCGACGACACCGTGATCCGCCCGGACCTGATGGTCATTTGTGGCGACTAGCCTGAAAAACACCTCCAACGGCCACCAGAGCTGGTCGTGGAGGTCTTATCGGACTCCACCCGCGGCCGAGACCTGACGCCAAAACGCACGCTGTGCCGTGAGAACGACGTCCCGCATTATCTGATCATCGACCCGGCGGAAAAAACGATCGAGCACGTGACAGCCGCCGGCAGCGATCACCCGCCCCACAACGCCCCGCTGCAACTGTCGCTCGACAAGGCAAACTGCAAGATCGCCATCGATCCCCCGTCCCTCTTCGACTGAAGTCACTTCGCCGCCATCACTCCGCCCGTATCATTCTGCCCCGTATCCCTACGACGTGATACACAAACTCGGGTTTGAAGCGGTGCTATGCGTCGTCATCATCGTCAGCGTTCAACTCGTCCGGCGAAAGCAGAAAGACATCCGCCCAGCCGGATTCCCGGATCAACCGTTGGGCAGGAATCCCCGTATAGGGAACACGAATGACCTCGCATATTGGCGGACTCGATACAGTTCGCGTTTGATTTGCCAGACTCCGCGGTGCGGCATCCAAGTGGCGATCAACTGGGCACAAAAATACGCCAAGATGCTGATGGCCGATCCGATCCAGGCTTGGGCTGCATACGGCCGGTTGACGACCAGATGCATCGCAGCATAGAGGGTCGCCAGCACGATCAGATGCAGCAACAGACCACGTCGAGCGACCCCGACGTGCCACCAACGTTTCGGCCACCCCAGCGTCAGCATCAGTGCCAGGAAATTGACCACGACTACCACCATCAAATCGTCATCACGCTGCAGACCATTGAGCTGCAGAGAACCGCCCCATAACCCAATCGCGATCGGCAGAAACGTGATCCGCGGAAGACGAGAAGCACCTTCGTGGGACGTCGATTCCGCGATCAAGCTCTGCCAGTATCGGCTCGGATCGACTCCCGATGCACGCGAGCTGTTTCGAATTGCTTCACTGGTCGTCGTGTCGCCCTCGCCAAAGATCCACGTGACGAATTCTTGTTCGACTGGTGGGAGCGACGCGCGTGGAGCGAGCAGACGCAACTGCAGTTCGTCGGTTTCTTTTCCTTTGTGATTCAGCACAGGCTCGACCGAAAGCTTTCCTTCGCTCTCCAGCCGCGACAACAGATCTTGTAATGAGGACGGCCGCGCCGATGACTGAAAATAGGTCTGAACCTCATCGGGAGTAAGCGAACGGAGCCGCTCGGCGACGGCGGAGGCGTCGAACCGTTTGCCCGCCGTCAGTGCTTCAAAGATCAGGTACACCAAAAAGAGAATCGGCCCCAAGACCAGAACAGCCACCACCGATTCCACTCGCGTCTCATGTTGCAGTTCGTTGGTGGCCGAAGGTCGTCCGGCGGGCAGGTACTCGAACAGTCGTCGGACACGGTATTCGATATCGGGGGTCACGCGCGCCAGTTCCGCCGTCGCATCCACCTCGCGCCATGCCGAATCGAAACGAAGATTGTAATTCAGCTCGAACGCGGTCTCGCGGTTTTCATCGCGTTCGGGAAACAGCACGGAGTGATCGAGACGATACCGCCGGTCGGGCGCAGGCCATGCCTCTTTGGCGTCGGCAACGATGGACTTCCATCGACGCCATGGGCTGCCAAATCCGTCTTCCGGCGTCAGCGGATCCCAGCCCGCACCCAGTCCCCAAGCCGGGCTCACCGCATGGACCAGTTCATAGTCCAGGCGATAGCGGAGTTCCGTCTCTCCGGTGACCTCGGGATAGCGAAAGTAAATGTGGCCGCGCCGATAGTATCGAAACTGATCGGGGCCATCGACCTCGCGATTCGCCGCGCCGCGATCGAGGAGCGGCGTCTCCATCCCATCGTCACCGATTCGCGTGATTTTGAGTGACGCGATCGACTGATCCACGCTCAACCCGAAGGACCGAAAACCGCTTTCATGGCCTTGGTCGATTCGATGGTCATGCGTTTCAGTGACCTGGAAACGTCCATCGTTCGCCAGATGGCCGTCGACGGTGATGCGTGTCAATTCGGCCGCCGCGGTACCACACAATATGGACGAAACCACAAGCATCCATGTGAATGTGACGATCCAACCTTGCGGCCGATGGGCCCAAACCCCGACTTCAACAGTCATCGGTTCCGACGCCTTGCTTGTGTGCTTGAACTGAAGCCTCCCAGCGATGGTGATGACCGATGGATCGGGGGGCCAAGGAAGTTCAGATTGAGCAAATCATATGGCTCTGCGAGATCAGAAAGAAGCGTCTATTTGCCGTAATCGTCAAGAAATCCTGGCTCATGTTTGCAAACCAATGATTCCGTCATGCGATAAGTCCCGCTTGCAGTCGCAGCTTTCGCGCGAAGGGTCGTCTGCCAGAGTTCATGTCGAGGTCCTCCTTGTAACCACGAATGCCAATGATGTTGCCTTCGTCGTTGACGTACGCCATGGCTCGCTCGCTTTCGTTCAAGCAAGTCGCGTGGAATTCTGCGATGGCCTTGATGGGGTCGGCGAGGATCGGCCGGCCCTCCATGACGCGACAGCTTCCGCTCAAAGTCAAGCGACGGAATCAACCAACCGCCGCGAAAGTAGAAAACCGCTTCGGGATCAATCGTTAAAGTCAACGCACGCTCTGTTAACCAACGCGTGAGTGTTTTTCGCCTCTCGCCTTCTCTCGGACTGCCACCGGAGGGTCACGGGTGACGGCGTCAGTCCGGCTCGGCGAAAGCCAAAAAACGTAGGGGAGAGTGGGTGGCCGGTTCGGTGGCGTTGGTGTCTAGGTTTTAGCCGATCTTTGTCCGGGCGTGCGAGCGCCGAAGGCGTCGCGGAGAGGCGCCTGAAGGCCAATACCGCTAAGTT
>NZ_JANZKV010000067.1:11233-72650 GCF_025060895.1 Stieleria sedimenti
AAGGCTGGACACCAACGGTTTGGATTCATGGCCGTGACTGCCGGGGAGCCTGTCGGTGATTCGCGGCGGGCTTTGGCCGAACAGAAAAGCTGTCGGATGACGGTTTACCAAGCGTCTCGTTCACGCCGTAGCGAAAGTTTTCCGATCACTGCCCCAGTACGTTGGGGCAAGAGCCTTTGGGAAAACGAGGATCGTTTGCGGGTGCGGCCTCGTTTTGTCAGGGTGGAGGGCAACATTGGCTTCGTGGCTTAACGCATGATACATTGCCCCGACAACATCAGCGTGTGGCGGTCTGGACATTCAAAGGACGTTCAGCATTGGATCCAAAACGCCCGAGCGAACATCCAAAAACTACCCCGTCTACCAAACAGGCTGCTGAGCATTTTTAGAGATTCGTGATGACTTCAAATGATCGGACCCCGTCTGCTGTGAATCCCTACGCGACACCTTCGTCAGACGCGATCGAGTTGAGTCATTTCCCAATGACGCACCGCACCAACCTGATCGGGAAATTTGGCGAAGCGATCCGGCTTCTCTCCAACCATCTTGTGTTGTTCAGCGCGATCATCCTGACGGTTTGGCTGCCTGGGAATCTGTTGATCAACTACCTTGCCTACTACGTCTACAGCGAGGACGAGATAGTCAATTTGATGCGGAGTACCATGTGGATCGAAGGGATCTTTGGCCCGATCTATATCGGTGCGATGATCCATGTGCTGTGGAAACTGAAAACCGGAGAGTACGTAAGTTATTCGGAGGCGATCGGGGTGGGGATTCGCAACTGGGGGCGACTGTTCGTTGCTCGGTTAGTCGCTGGCTTGATTATCACACTGGGTTTCATCGTCTTCGTCATCCCCGGAATCGTCCTGCAAGTGCGTTACGCACTGTTGGACTCAGCGGTGGTGCTAGAAGGTGCCGGCGCTCATCGTGCCACGGTCAGAAGCACGGAGTTGACCGACGGCATGCGCTGGCCAATTTTCTTTGCCGCGATTGGGTTCTTCGTCCCTTACTTGTTCCTGTCATTCGCGATCTATCTTCCAGTCGATCTCTATCCGCAGTTGGACACCATGGCCACGTCGGTTGTCATGGACTGCTTCTTGGACATCGCCTATGCAATCATCCAGATCGTGATGTTCCTGTTCTACTGGGAGGCAGTGGCAAACGAGACCTCGTCGACTGGACCCGCACCGGGTACCGCCGAAGGCCCGACTGCAGTGACCGGCTAGTACTTGAATTCGTGCCGCAACGAAGTTGTAGTCACCCTCCCGCACACGGGAGGGTGACTTCTTGACTTGTTGCGTATGTCCCTAGCTTCGCTCGCCAGCACCTGCCCGGGAAGGGTGATGCCGAACGCTGCGCAAACACCGACGCTGAGCGGAAAGTAAGACAGCTTCATCAGTCTTTCGGCGGTTGGCTGACGAGTGCACGCTGGACTTCGATGACTCGGGCGGTCTGGATGGGGTTCATCGTCAGGTAGCGGTCACGTCCTTGCGGGTCGGGCGTGAATCGGGTGAAGCCGTCATCGGCGACCGCGACCGTGCCGCGCTCGGATAGTCCGAAGTATTGGTCGTCCGGTCGCACGGCGTACAGGACACTGGTCAAATCCCACGTGGGCCGATCGTGGTTGGGGCCGCTGTGCAACATATAGGCTTCGGGCACGATGTGGTGGTCTCGATACCGAAAGTCTCTGGCGATACTCTCGCGGGGATAGGGCGCGGCAATGCCGATCAGAAAGTCACTCCAGACCACCGGCACGTCGGCGGGCCATTGCCGAGCGAACCGCTGCATCGACTCGATCCCGTTGCGGACGTTCGCCTCCAAAAAATGGGCGTTGCCGCGGACCGGTCGAAACGCACCGGCCATCACCGAAACCAAACGCACTTTACGTCGTACCAGTTCGATGCCCGAGAGTGGGCTGATCGAATCCGGCGGCGACTCGATCAGATCGGCGAGGTTGGCCGCCAAGCCGACCTGCACCAAGGCGACGCTTTGATCGGCGGCGGCGGACAACCCGTGACGCAGCACCGTCAACGCGCCCGGTGCATCGTCACCGGAGACTAGGTCGTGGGGATAGCGATACGTGTCTCCGTCTTTTGCTTCGACCAGTTCCAGGTACTTGCTGTCACGGTGCTGGGCGTCACGTGTGACCCCGATGGGGAGATCCGGCCGTCCATAGAATGTGTTGACCGCGTCGACGAACGGTGCAGCCAACGGATTGATCTTCGAAACCGTCACCGCGGTGATCGCGCATTCGCCACGATCGGCCAACGTGTGCAGCATCGCCAGCGCCAGCACGTCGTCCACGTCTCCGGTGATGTCGGTGTCAAAGATCACAGAAACCGGTTGATCACCTCGCGACACATCGGGGATCAGGATCAGAAACAACAACACGCCCCAGGCGGAAAGGGATGACCAAGCGGTGTTCATGAATTCGTGTCGGGAGAAGGGGAGGGAGGGAAATACCAGCGCGGACGACCACTCTACTCGGAAACGAAATGGAGGCCACCGCCACGTCGGTCCGCCGCCACCATCAGGCGGGACGGTCGTCGAGGGAGTCGAACGCCAGCGAGCACGATTTTCGGCGTCCGTGAGTTTTCTGGCGCGACTGAATTCGACGGCGGGTGCGTTATGGTGTAAATTTGTTTTCGAGAACATTCAGGCGGATCCTTCTTCTCTTCTCTTTCTTGGAACGCTGCCGATGAATTACAAGTTCGTTTGGGTCGACACTGCCAGCGGCATCGACCGACAACAATGGGTCCTTTCCCCTCCGGTGACCATCGGTCGCTGTCCGACGGCCGAGATCACGCTCAGTGACGGTTCGATCAGCCGCAAACACTGCCAATTCCTGATCGACCCCTACGGGTCGCTGGTGGTCCGCGATCTGGGATCCAAGAACGGCGTCTACGTCGATGATCGACGCGTCGACAAGGCCGTGTTGCTGCCGGGCAGCGAAGTCAAGATCGGTGTGATCACGTTGCGCGTGGAAATGACCGACGAAGCAATCGACCAAATCGACGAGCCCGAGTCCGCCTACGATCTGGAAGTTTATGATTTGGGTGAAACCCAACCGGTAAAAATCATTCCGCCAACCGAAGACGTCGGGTGACGCTGAAGGCAGTCGCGCACGGCATCGTGTTACCGGGTCGGTTTCACTTTGAATCCGATTTCGGCAAGCGTTTTGCGAACGGTGTCGGTGTGGTCGCCTTGGATTTCGATCAAGTCTTGTTTGGGTTTGACCGTTCCGCCGCTGCCGCAGGCGGCTTGTAAACGAGTCAACACGTCGGCCAGGTCGTTCGCCTTGGCGGTCAAGCCTTCGACGACTGTTGCCTTGCGCCCGCCCTTTCGTTTTTGAACACTGATGCGGGCGGTCTGTTTTTCCGGAGGCAATCGGTCGGCGTCGCGTTTGCGTTTCGCTTCCGCTTGAGCCTTTTCTTCCGGCGTGCAAACGCATTCGGATTCTGGTTTGCCGCAATCCTCACACTCTGGAGGAATATCAAACGGGGTGCCTGCAAAGAGCCTTGTCATCGTGATGGAAGAAGTGATTTTCGAAGAGCGGGGATGAAAAACCCACTATACCAGCACGACGCGAAACCCGTGCCCGTGGGATTGGAAATGCGGGGAGTGATGGCCGCGAAACGCCGCGGCTGGAGGCCTGCCGGCGCGGCGGTCACAAACTCGGATCGTGATCCGACCAGACGTCGCGGATGTTCCGCAAGCGGCGCTCCACCGTCGCGACACTGCAGTTCTGCTCGACGGCGATTTCTCGGTTCGAATGCCCCGCCAAACGCATCAATGCGATCTCGCGATCGTGGTCATTCAGCCGCGAGAGCAACTCCCGGCAGGACAGCGGGACCTGGTCGATCAGCGTTTCGGTCGGCGGTGATTCGATCAGTTCAACGAAGTCCAGCAAAATGCTGGGGTGAAAATCACTCCTGCGGCCGCGACGTCGGTTCAAAGCTTGTTGATCGCGATGCACGTTGGCCGCTTTGCGTTTGGTGATCACGACCAACAGTTGCCAAAGGTCCTCTCGATTCTGCAATCGCCGAAATCGGCCCTTTCGAGCACCTTCCCAAATGGCCCGCATCGCCCCGATGGCCAGGTCATGCTCGTCCACAAAGCTGCGAGACGCTCCGGCAAGTTTTCTGTCCGCCAATTGGCAGATCCGCTCGAAATAACGCTCCCATAACGAAGCGACGGCCATGGAGTCGCCTCGTTTCATGTCGGCGATCCACTCCGAAACACTGTCTTGATCGCTGTCGTCTTTTTGGTCACAGGGCATGGACAACAGTGTACTAGGTTTTGCGTACTGGGTTGGCAGTGGGGGACGCATTTCGCGGTGAGGAAACTGCGAGCAATCTTCGTGGGCCGATCAAAGGAAACCCGCTTGCGTTAGCAACAGCCATGCGGGCGCCGCCCGAACCCGGGCAAGAGTCAAATTGACGACGGCTAATCAGGGGACGCCACGGCGTCCGATTTTATTCTTGGATTTTCCAGGGATTCAATGAGGGGAAAACGGGGGGCGCCGGGAGATGTAAGTTGGACGAGTAGGCTTGCGTCGGTCGGCGAGCGTGCAGAGGCCTGAGCCGTCCAGCATTTCCCCGGTTTTCCGTACAGGGCGGCCGGAAGAATTTGGTGGCGTGGCCCGTTGCTGGACTCTTATACTAATGAGAGACCTCGCACATTTGAGCTAGCCAGCGATGGTGACCCGCATGAGTTTGCCCCACTCATGATGGGACCTCCATCGCTGGCTTTTTTTAAATGGATCTCGCATCGCAACTGGCGTCACTTGCGTTGGTTCCAAACCTTGACGTCGTCGATCTGGACGCCGTCCCCCGAGCAACGGAAGACGAGCGTCGGCTTCTTCACTGCAAACGTTGGGTGTGACGCCTTGAACTGCGTTTGGTCGAGAGTCGCTGTCACGTAAGGCCCCCAAGTCGTTAGACGCAATTGGTGCCATTGATCCGTTTCGACCGCTGTGTCGGAGGACGCGAGCACCTCGTTGGGATCCTCTTGGGGGCGATTCTTGTCAACGTGCTTCATGATTCGCCATCCCGCAGGCGTGACAATGACCGAAAACAAATGCCCCTTCTTGTCCAGTTCGCCCTTGGCCGGATCGAATCCGAAGTGAAAGGCTTTGGTGCCGTCGGAGAGTTTGAAACGCAATTGATAGACGGCATTGTCGGTCTGGGCGGTGTAGCGGGCCGCGGCGGCATGTTTGTCGGCCGGCAATTCCGTCGCCTGCAGCACGCCGTCGGCCACCTTCCATGATCCGGTGTTGATGTGCCACTTGTCGCCGAGCGGTCCGTCGAACGTTTGCTCGACAACCAGATCGCTGTTTTGCGGAGCGACATCAAATGCTGATTCGGCGGCATAGATGGACTCGGTCTGAACGAGAGGGAGAGCGAGGAGTACGGCAAGCAGTGTTCGTGTTGTCATCGAATTTTTGCACAGGGGCTTGGGGGGGGATCGGTGGACTTCATGATCACGCCGGTGCAAGCGCGATGGACGCAAACAGACTGCCGCAATGCTAGGGCTGCCAGGGCATCGGGCCGTTGTCTTTGGGACGTAGGAACTTGGCGTCGACGTCTTGGTACCAGCGGTGCAGTTTTTCGCGCATCGTTGCGACTCGTTCGGGTTGTTGATCCGCGAGATCGTTTTGCTCACCCACGTCTTCGGCCAGGTTGTAGAGATGAACTGTGCCGTCTTCGTAACGCTCGACCAACTTCCAGTCACCCATTCGAATCGCACCGCCCGGGAATCCGCCTTGATTGCTGTAGTGCGGGTAGTGCCAATAGATGGCATCGCGATCCAGTTTCTTTGCCCCTTTGAGGAGCGGAACCAGCGAAACGCCGTCGAGGTGCTGTTGGGGCAATGGGGGCAAACCGGCCAGCTGCAGCAGTGTCGGGTAGAAGTCGGTGCTGACGACCGGGACGTTGCACGATTTTGGAGCGTCCTTGATCATCGGGGCGTGGATCATGAACGCTTCACGGATCCCGCCTTCGTAAACCCATCCCTTGCCGCCACGAAGTGGCAAGTTGCTGGTCGGCGAGCCTTCCGAGGTGGACAGCCCGCCGTTGTCGCTGGTCAAACAAATGATGGTCTCGTCCATCAAGCCCAAGGCCTCGAGCCGATCGATGACGATGCCGACGGCGCGGTCCATCGATTCGACCATGGCGGCGTAGGTCGCGTGGGCTTGCAGGGTTCGGACGCGCCGTGGTTGCTTGGCGTCCGGCCAAACCTGTTCTTCATCGGCAAACGCTTCTTGGGCATTCAAACCCAAACGCTCGGCTTTCTCCTCGTACTTTTTCACCAACGCCTCGGGGGCCAGCAACGGGGTGTGCACGCTGTAGAAGGCGAGGTAAGCAAAGAATGGATCGGCTTTGTTGTCGGAAATGAAGTTGGCGGTTTCTTGAGCCAGACGAATCGGCAAGTGCTCCCCGTCAGGGCCGTCGGTCAGTCGCGGGTTGCCGTAGGGAGAAAAGTAGCGTTTTCCGCCATACGGTCCGCCTCGGCTGTAACCGCCAAAATTCAAGTCAAATCCTTGTCGGGTCGGCCAAAACTCCTCGCTCGGCCCGAGGTGCCATTTTCCGGCAAACATCGTGTGGTAGCCGTGTTGCTTGAACGCTTCGGCCATCGTGACCTCGCTCAGCGGCATGTGATCGTTCAGCACCGCGGGCAAAAAACGCCCACTGCGTTTGCCGGAAAAGAAGTTGGTGGCATCGGCCCGCGTCGGGTATCGGCCCGTCAGGATGCTGAATCGCGTCGGGGAACAAACCGGGTTGGCGGCATAGCCGTCGGTGAAATTGGTTCCACGATCGGCAAGTCGATCGATGTTGGGCGTCTCGTAGAACGATTTCGGATTGTTGACGCCGACATCCATGAACCCCAAGTCGTCAACCAAGAAAAAGACGACGTTGGGAGACCTGGCGTGAACCGTTGGGTGGGACAAGATGCTCGTTGCGAAAACGCAACCGATCAGAGCGGCAAGAAATCGGGGCATGAAGGACATCGGCGATGGAAAATTCGGGTCGTGTTGGTGACGTGAAGCGGGCTCGGCGCCCTCGTGCTCGGTCAGTTCAAGCGCTGACGGAGACCTAGTGTAACCAACATCTCCCGAAACAGCTTCCGCTAGCGAAGACGCAAAGGTCGACTCAACGTTTCCGCATCGATCCATGGCTACCGCTCGACCTCCCCTCGCTTCGCTCGACCCTCCTGCCAGCAGGGTGACGTGGGAAAGCAAGGGGAGTTCGGTTCCGGCCAAGCAGCGCTATTGGTTGAGCTGCTCCTCGATCGTTTCACCGCTGGCACGCGTTCCGAGTGCTCCCCACAACCCATAGGGGCTGGGCATCCCGGGAGCCTGGACATCGGTGCCATTCCACTTCACGTTCCCGGCCGTTGTGTCGCCCGATTCGATCGAATCGGTGATGAAGACGACGGCGCCATCGCCCATCAGGATATGGGCGCCGCCTTGGTGACGGCTGCTCGGTCCGTAGACACCGATGGTGAACGTGTTGTTGCCGTTGCTGCAGATTTCACGGTTCGGCGGCAGAATCGAAGTGATGCCGACATTGACGGCCATCCCGTTCATCCATTTGAAGCCCCGCTGGACTTCGGGATTGTTGCTGGCGAAGTCGGTGCCCGGGGCCCAGAACTTGGGGCGATCCGGATCGATTTGGGCGGCACACAAGCTGGGATTATTCAGGATTCCGCCGGCCTCGGCCACTCGCGTTGTGATCTGATTGTCACCGAGATCCGTGTTCATTTCGCCCCCCATGATCGTATTGGACAGGCCATCGAGCACATCACGGAATCGGGTTTCTTCGCGGGGCACAAACATTCCGCGTGTCGTCGAACGCATCCGCGTCATGCGAGTCCGCGCGATCACGCCGGTTTGATTTCGTCCCCCATTGTTTTGAAATTGAATCGAATCCCCCAGCGCGACGCCATAGTTGGTGCGTCCTTGTGCGGGGAAGCCGACTCCGGGATCACTGGGGCATCGATACGAGGGGATGTTGGTCAGCCAGGGGTCGTATTGAAATCGACCGTGTTCGGCCAGGCTCATGGCGACTTGGGGACCCATCGCGCTGAAGAACAGTCCCTGGGCCGATGCCGGTTCTTTGACGGCGAACGGGTTGCTGATTTGATCCCACAAGGCCTGTTGCTCGACGAAAGGCAAAATGCCGACGAGCGCGCTCAGGTTGAAAAAATTGTTTCCGCCGTAAGGTGCCCCCGGTGCAACCGGCGTCCGGGCCTGGGTGTTGTTGCCGAAGCGATAAGTGCCCCCACGATTTCTCGGCAAGTTCTTATAGGTCGAATGGTAATTGTGAAATGCCAAGCCGATTTGTTTGAAGTTGTTACTGCAACTCATCCGGCGAGCGGCTTCACGTGCCGCCTGTACCGCCGGCAGCAGCAACCCCACCAAGATTCCGATGATCGCGATGACCACCAACAATTCGACCAGCGTGAACGCTCGTCTGGAATTTCTTCGCATCAGACTTCTCCCGCAACAAGAACGAATAAGAAACCGAGGTGCGAAATCTGTCATGACGACGTCCTATGCACCGCTATAAGAACCAAGACGCATGTGCGTCATCATCCACGAATTTCTTCTCAACGATCTACTCGCCCGTTCCGTCGTCTTCGCCTTCGTCCACGTCTTCATCGATGCGTGCCGCCGCCTCCGGATTCGAATCCAGATACGCTTGAACCGAGCCCTCTTCCGGACCCGTCGGCTCGGTGGAAGGACCACATCCGACGAACAGGAGGGTGCCCGCCAAAAGAGAAGCAGCGGTCGTGTTGATCCAAGAGAATTTCATCTGCTCACCGCGATGGACGTACGAATGGAACGAATGATCGGAAGACGAGATCGCTCATGCGAATCGAGCTTCCAGTCATCACGATAATGGTTTTTTCCGCTGCATGCACGAAAACGTGCGAACAAAATTAGCATATAGTGAACGCGATTTTCCGCAGTTTGCCGCGTATGCCCCGCCCCACACCTCTCGTAACGTTTTGTATCCACCGATCTCTCTTAAGACGCTCCGATGGCCGGTACGGCGGGTGCCCTGGCTCGGCTGCAGTCTGCTGCTCTTGCTAGTCG
The DNA here is from genome assembly GCF_025060895.1 of Stieleria sedimenti. GTDB lineage: Bacteria > Planctomycetota > Planctomycetia > Pirellulales > Pirellulaceae > Stieleria > Stieleria sedimenti. The sequence goes on from NZ_JANZKV010000067.1 coordinate 20,334, forward strand.
GTTGCTCGGACGGCGAGCAACCAGTCGACGCTTACCCGCGGCGCCCCATCAAACTGATCGTCCCCTTCGCCGCCGGAGGTGGCAGCGACACGTTCGGACGCGTGATTCAAAACGCCATCGAAACACATCGACTGTTGCCGGAGCGATTGGTGATCATCAATGTGCCCGGTGCCGGCGGGACGATCGGTAGCCGGCGGGTCAAGCACGCGCGACCGGACGGCTACACGTTGTTGTTGTTACACGAGGGCATGCTGACGGCGCGGCATTCGGGCAGCGCCGGCTACGGGCCAGAAGCGTTTGTACCGATCGCCGGCACCGGGAACGCGACGCAAGTGGTCGCCGTCAGCGACGACTCGCCCTATTCCGATCTTCCGTCGCTGATGCGCGAGGCATCGCGAAACCCTGATTCGATCGTCTTTTCGGCAAACATCGGTGCCCCCAGCCACTTCGCCGGCTTGATGTTGCAGTCCAAACGACCCGGATCCAAGTTTCGATACACCCAGACCGGTGGCGGTGCCAAACGGTTTGCCGCACTGCAGGGCGGCCATGCCGACGTGTCGTCGTTTTCGATCGCCGAATACGTTCAATTCAAACCCAGTGGGATCCGCGCGCTGGCATTGCTGGGACCGGAACGACACCCGGATCTGCCGGGTCTGGCCACGGCAATCGAACAGGGGTTCGACGTCGAAAGCCAAAATATGCAGTTTTGGTGGGCACCGTTGGGAACGCCGCCCGATCGTGTCGAAACGATCGCCGATGCGTTGGCCGCAGCGATGCAGACGGAGGAGGTTCGCGAGACGTTGGCGGAAATGAAGATCACCGAAACGGTGCTGCGGGGGGCAGCACTTGATGCGGAACTGCAACGGCGCGAGCGTCGCATCGCCGAGGTGGCTCCGTCGGCTGGAGTGGAGTTGCCCGATTTCGCGATGATCGCCTTGGGCTGCTTGACGTTGACCGCCGTCGCCGCGTTGATCCGAGCCAACCGGCGGCGTCGCAGCGGCGTTCCCCGCCCAGCCGTGGACCGGACAGAGCGCGAGACATCGGCACAGACGAGTCAGCTTGCGGCGATCGGTTGCATCACCATCGGCTACGTCATCACGTTGCAATTCCAACTCGTCCGTTTCGTTCCCGTCACCGCGGTCTACGCCCTGCTGATCGGCGGCATCCTGCTCTGGCCGTTGATTCAGTCGCGTCGTCTCAATGCCGCAAAGGCGACAATCGCGTTGCTCGTCGTCAGCGTGTTGATGAGCGTCGTGATGCATCATCTGTTTACCGAAGTGCTCGTCGTGGATTTGCCCTAGCGCAGGAGAATCATCGTTTGTTTACCGAGCCCGACGTCGCGATCCAATTCCTGTTGTCCCCTACGTCGTTGTTGATGGCGGCGATCGGTTCGTTGTTGGGCATCTTCGTCGGCGCGATCCCCGGATTGACCGGCGCGATGTTGATCGCGTTGACCTTGCCATTGACCTATTCGATGCCGAGTGAGTTGGCGCTGGTCTTGCTGGTTTCGATGTATGTCGGTTCGGTCAGCGGCGGACTGGTGACGGCGACGTTGCTGCGGATTCCCGGGACGCCGGCATCGATGATGACGACGTTGGACGGCTACCCGATGGCGCAGCGGGGCCAAGCGGGGCGGGCGCTGGCACTGGGCATCGGCGGCACCTTCATCGGCGGGATGATCTCGTGGGGATTCCTCGTTTGTCTGGCCCAGCCGATGGCGGTCTGGTCGTTGACGTTCGGCCCCTTCGAATTTTTTGCGCTGGTGTTGGTTGCGATGGTCTTGATCGCGACCGTCGGCGGCAAGTCGCTCAGCCTGGGGCTGTTCTCCGGCGCGCTGGGCGTGATGATCGCCATGCCCGGTTCGTCTCCGGCAACCGGCATCGCGCGATTCACGTTCGGGATCCATGAAATGGATGACGGCTTCAAACTGTTGCCGGTCTTGATCGGACTGTTTGCGGTCAATCAAGTGATTCGCCAGGTCTTGCAAGGCGATGTCGGCGGCAGCGTCACGGAAGTCAACGATGGGGATAAACTGGATTTTCGGTTTCGCGATCTGGCGACCCACGGCGTCAACCTCGTCCGCTCGGCGTTGATCGGCACCTGGATCGGGATCTTGCCCGGCATCGGTGCCAACGTCGGTTCGGTGATCGCCTACTCGGCCGCCAAGCGAGCCTCCAAAACGCCGGAGCGATTCGGCAACGGCAGCGAAGAAGGCGTGGTAGCGTCCGAAACCGCCAACAACGCGACCGTCGGCGGGGCGCTGATTCCGCTGGTCGCGATGGGGATCCCCGGCAGCGTGATCGATGCGATCTTGTTGGGGGCACTGGTGATCCACGGCTTGCAACCCGGACCGATGCTGGTGCAAAGCGACCCGCTGGCGGTGCAGACGATTGTCGGCACGATGCTGATCGCCAACCTGCTGACCCTGCTGTTCTTGCTGGCTTCGGTGCGGATCATGGTTCGCGCCGCGAGAGTGCCTCTGTTTGTCCTGGTCCCCGTGGTGATGATCTTCTGCGTGATCGGTTCCTACGCGCTTGCCAACCGCATGTTTGACGTTTGGGTGATGCTCGCGTTCGGCGTCATCGGGTACCTGATGGAACGGTTCCACATTCCGATCGCGCCGCTGGTGATCGGATTTGTGTTGGCGCCGATCGGCGAAGAACACTTGGCGGCGGGGCTGATGCAAAGCGGTGGCAGTTTGATGCCGATGTTCACTCAACCGATTTCATTGGGCTTGTCTCTGGTTGCACTGGCGCTGTTGGCGTGGACACTATGGCGTCGGTTCAACGACGGCAAAGCGATCGTGTTGCCCGACGAGTCGTCGTAGGGCAACACCTCTTCAGAAACCCGCCCCGGCAGGGCATTGGTGCCTACACAAATCGCAAGACTTGAAGTCACCCTCCCTCTGGGAGGGTCGCGGAGGAGTTTACGACGACGCGGGGAGGGTTGATGTGGCTGGGAACCGCTTAGTGACGATCAATCGACCCTCCCCTCGCTGCCAGGGAGGTTTGCTTAAGATGTGTCGACACCAATGTTGGCAGGGAGGGTCGTGTATGATCCACGCTCGCCCGACCTTTCCCGTTTATCAGCCCTCCTCTTCGACCCGCCAATCCCATGCGCCCCAACATCCTGTGGTATTGCACCGACCAACAGCGTTTCGACACGATCGGTGCGTTGGGAAATCCGCACGTGGTCACACCGACGATCGACCAACTGGTCGCTTCCGGCGTCGCGATGACCCATGCCTATTGCCAAAGCCCGATCTGTACGCCGAGTCGTTCCAGTTTCATGACCGGCATGTACCCCTCTCGGGTCCACAACACCCGCAACGGCAACGAATCGTTTCCGGCGTCTCCTCCGGTGATCACCAAGTTGATCGCGGAATCCGGATACGATTGCGGTTTGGTCGGCAAGTTTCATTTGCAAAGCGCGGGGCATCGCACCGAACCGCGAATCGACGACGGGTTTTCGTATTGGAAATTCAGTCACGCGCCACGCGATGATTGGTCCGAAGGCCATGACTATGCCGAATGGGTTCGCCGTCGCGGCGGTGACTTGGATGCGATGCGTCAGTCAGCCGAACGAGTTCCGACGGAATTTCACCAAACGACATGGGCCAGCGAGTGTGCGATCGAATTCATCCAAGACCACGCCGCGGCGGAGAAACCTTGGCTGTTGAATTTGAACATTTACGATCCCCATCCGCCCTTCATTCCGCCCAAAACGTACGCCGATCGATTTGATGCCGCCGACATGCCGGGGCCGCACTTTCGCGATTCGGATTTGATCCAGCAAGAGAAACTCGCCTCGCTAGACTTTCAAGACGAAATCCGCACGCCGGAACAGCACAACGCCAAACGAGTGCAAGCGGACTACTACGCCATGATTGCGCAGATCGATGACCAGTTTGCGCGAATCCTTGAGACGCTCGATCGAACCGGCGCGCGGGACAACACGGTCATCATTTTCACCAGCGATCACGGCGAGTCGTTGGGCGATCACGGGCTGATGTTCAAGGGGTGCCGATTCTACGAAGGCCTGGTGCGGGTGCCGCTGATCGTTTCGTGGCCGGCTCAGTTTCAATCGGGATTGATCTGTGACGGACTGGTCGAATTGCTCGATCTGACCTCGACGTTGATGGAGCTGTGCGGATTGGAGTGCCCCGATTACATGCAAGGCAAGAGCTTGATGCCGATCTTGCGGGGCGAGGCGGATCCGACCCACCACCATGATTTCGTCCGCAGCGAGTATTTCGATGCACTCGATCCACACTTCACCGGCGGAGTGGGAACGTTCGGTACCATGTATCGGACACCTCGCTACAAATTGTGCGTGTATCACGACAAGGGACTCGGCGAATTGTATGACCTTCACGCCGATCCGTGGGAGTTCGAAGACCTTTGGGAGGATCCCAAGCATCAATCGATCAAGCATGGTCTGATTCAAGACGCCTTCGACGCCCACGTCGTGCTGACGACCGACATGGGGTCACGCCGGATCGCCCCGATGTGAGCGTGGTGAGGGGGCGTTTGAGGTTCGTTGACAGCAGACCGTGTCTTTTAAGCGGCGGGGCGCGAGCCCTCCGGTCTGACAACGTCAGGCACAGCCTGACCTACGCAAACGACACGCTAATGGCTAACCACAGGTATGCCTTGTGATGACCTTGATGATGTCCGCGACGTTCTCGGCTTTGCGGAAATCAAATGTCATCGGCTCGTGGGTACTGGAGAGCCAGAGTTTGAGATCCGAATCCAAATCGAAGTGCCCGGCACTTTCGATCGAAAAACGCACGATGCTGCGATAGGGAATCGAAAGATATTCGGTTTTTCGTCCGGTCATGCCCTGCTTGTCGATCACGATGATGCGTTTGTTGGTCAACACAATCATGTCGCGGACGAGCTGGTACGCCCGTTCCACCGACTCGTCTTCGATGACGATCGATGCGATCTGTTTTTCCACCTTGTCCAGATTCGCCTCCGACGCCGAACCCAGCATGCCCGATAAAAGTCCCATCGAATTGTTGTCCCCTGAAAATGCGTGTCGTTGCAGTCGCCGATGACAGTGGTCCCATGAAATCAGCGTGTTCGATTCCATGGTTCAATCTTCAGTCTAACGGTTCTGCCCATCACGGTGTTTCGTTGCGGTCGATCTCAACGGTCGCGATCATGGCTTCCTGTTCGTACCGAAGGTACACGATGATCTGGTCGATGCTCTCGATGAATTTGGCCGACGACGAATTCGGGTTCAGCCCCGGATTCTGACGGGACGACTCGCGGTTGCCGTGGACGCTGCAGACGACCTGGCTTGATCCTTCATCGAACGAATACTCGCCGTCTTCGGGACAGAAGTAGCGGATCCCGTATTTGGCTTCCGATAGTGTTGCGATCTGGTCGATCGGGGCATCGTACAGCTGATGAAAGTTGTAGATCGAGATGATGTTGCGGTGACAGGCCAGACGCGACTTTTCCGCCCAATGCAGGTGGACGTCGTCTTGCAGCTTGTCCAATGCTTGATGATTGAGACGGAACATCAATTGTGCCTGTGATGGTTCTTGGGAGGGCGCGTTTGAACTCGCGTCAATGACTTCGCGCAAGATCTCGGGCTTCGTCGCCAGCACCAATTGGTCGTTGACCAGTGCGATGTGCAGACGCAACGCGACCGCGTGCAGTCGTGCGCTCAAGACGTACATCTCGTGATCGCGATAATTGGGTAGCCGGTACGCATCGAACTTGCTGGGCAACGGCCCCACGTGACCGCTCTTCAAAAATGCTCTCTGCGAAAACTGTTCGAGCAAGCGTTCGGCTTTCTCATCGTTTTCGACGTCGATCGTGGCGTAGACCGGCATGTTGGCCGTCAAGATCAATCCGCCGGCGAGCGCCTGCCACATCGCCGGCGCTTCGCCGACGAACGGCAGCTGGATCGGAGACAGTTGCGTCGGGTCGATTTCAAAGACGATCTCGCCGTCACAGAAATGCAGCGAAACGCGATCGCCCAACCATTCCAGATCGGTCAGCGTCGGGTCTTCCGAGACCACGTCCGATACGCCGGGGATCGCCATCAGGAATTGCGCGGTGTTCTTGCGCCCGGGGACCATGACCATCGACGCGACCGCGGACGGGGCGATCGTGGCGACATCAATCGGCTGCGGGTTTTGGTCGACCATGCCACGCACGTCCTGGTCATACGTGCTGCCGGCCATCGGCAGCACGCAGGTTTCCAGCTTCATGGTGGGCGCAACCGTGATGCGGGTCGCGACGGGATCGAAAACTTTTTGCCAGAACGATTGGTACCGTGTCTTGTACCGTTCGTATTCGGCCGCTTCGTCGGCCGACACCTTCAACACCGACAGTTCGGCATTGGGTGTCAGGTAGCGGAGTCGGTTGTGCAGCGAACAGGTGCAGGTGTCACTGTCTGCGTCGAACGCGTAGGCTCCACCGTGCGGGCATGTGATTCGGTCGGCCGCGATGAAACGTTTCTCGATCATCTCGCTCAGCGAATTCGGCGAGCGACCGTATTCCAAGCGAAAGAACAACGACGCGTTGTTTTGCATCACCAGATTATTAAAACATTCGACGCGCCGCTTTTGCGAGATCTTCGCCGCCGGGGCGACGATGCGTCGGATAAACGCGTCGGAGGCGAAATAGTATCCCGACTTGGCGTCTGCCGACGGTGGCATCAGGGTGCTGATGTATCGATAATCAGCGGCATCATGCAGGCGGTCGATTTCACCGAGCGATGCATCGACGATGCGCCGAATGGCGCGGTGGGAATTGGAAAAGACATAGTAATCGTCGTGTCGTGTCGTGAACGCACTGACCAGCCGATCGCTGGTGTAACGGGCGGTCACTTGATGCCCGCGGTAATTAAAGTCCCGTTGGACCAGGTCGGGGTGTCGCCCATGCTCCTCGTCGACCCAGCCCTTGAGCTGCTTCGCGAACGCCTGCTCATCCTTGACGCGAATGATGACGGTGACATCGGTTCCGTCGAGCAGATACGGATCCGAGCCGGTCACGGCCACTTCGGTGGCTACTCCTTGGGCGAACAATTGCTCCATCCCGGATCGAGAGATGCCGAGCTGCTCCTCCAGTTTGGCCAACAACCGATTGTCCTGGGCGGTCAACTTCGAAAGCCGCACCAGGTCGTCGCCCCACTGGGTCGCCAAATCAACGGTCTCACCCAACGAAGCGAAGGAATTGAAGTGCAGGAAATACTGGTCTGACGGAACCAGTTTGGAGATCTCGTGAACCTGAACAGAAACGTCGTTCTCCTTGTCCAACCGTTGTTTGAGCAGGTCTTCGTAGTCGAGCGATCGGATGCGTGGTGGTGAGATCTCACTGACGTGACGCGTGTAAGCCCCACGGCTGGTCGATGAACTGAGCGTCCGCCGTTGCAGCGACTCTTGAATCGCCAACGATCCGGTGAAGAGTTTGTAGAGTCCGTCTTCCAAATTGTCTTGCGTCGGCATGCGTTTTGGAATCGCCGGCGGATCGACGCCATAACGCGCTTTGGACTGAAGCAAGCAGTATTGGAAGAAGGATTCGTCAGGGTAGTAGTTCAACAGCCGCGCAAAGTGTTCGTTCTGTTGCCGGGCCCAGTCTTCGAAAATGCTTCGCGGGCCGACCGATTTACGGTCGGCCGGGACGTCGGGAATCGCAAGGGTGATCGTCCCTTCGCGGACTTGAACTCGGCGTGATCCGTCCAGATTTTCCGAGACGGTTTCATAGGACAGTTGCACGTCGACTTTGCCGCTACCCTTGAGTCTGCCGTAGAATTCGGCGTGCTTTTGGTGGAACTTGGTTTCTTTCGGATAGATCAAGTACGCGTTGGGGTCGCTCGAACGCAGCCGTAGGTAGTTGCTTTTCTCGAACTCTTCGGCCAAGAAAGGCTGCTCCAGCCGCAAGGAGAACGCGATCGTTTCGTCCTCGTCGCTGCGATAGACCTCGACGGTGTGCTGGAACGGAAACTCCTGTGCCAGGGCGGTTGCCCCACCGAGGATCCAGCAAAAGAGCATGGCGTGAGCAATAGAATGATTCATTTCTCTCGGTGCCTCGAAATCGTCGTGCAGCGTTCGGTTTTGGCGCAATGATGATAGGAGAGCCTGCGGAAAGGCTCGGTTGCGCGCCGCGGGGCGAAAATCGCTCAGATATTTGCAGATTCTACGGCGCGCGACGCCGCGCGGCCCCTGGCTGACGCCCCATGCCACTTTCGTTGACGCCAAGCGGGGTGTTTTTGTTAGCGGTCGGGCGCGAGCCCTCCGGTCTTTCACGGTGTTTTTGAAACGCGACAGCCCGCTCGCGCCGTTCCGCGAACACCTGTAGAGCGAAAGGAGATGGCATTGGGCTGACGCATGTGGCCTTCAACCCAAGACCGCCCAGTGAGCGTCCATGAGGAGACCCGGGCGGTGGCGCGAACCGGCTGATCTCAATGACGACCAGCCGTTTGGCGCGAGCCTACGGGCCCCAACCTGAGGAAACGACGCTTCCATTAGCGGGGTCGGGCTCCGTTGACAAAAGGTTTCGGTAACAAATGATACGTCCCGAGGCGTCATCGATGCTCCTTACGACGCACCCGTTCGGGCGACCAGATATACTGGACAGCTCCTCTTTTCCCACTGGAATTCTTTTCACGGTTCACGAGTGACACATCGGATGTTTGCGGCCGTCGGCCGAACGGCAGGGCCGTCCCAAGGTGGCCGAAGCAATGGACGTAGGCGGCTGAGCGTTGAGTCGCTGGAAAAGCGGTATTTGCTGGCGGCTGCCCTGGATGCCGGCCCGGATACCATCGCCGTTGGTGCGTCGCTCTCGGAAACGGAATCGGTGTATTGGCAGGACCGATCGGTCGAGATTCGACGCGGCCAATGGGTGGTGCAGTTTGATCGCCGGGCGACGGCGCCGCAGTCGAGTGACGGATCCGACGCGTTCGCCAATGCCGAGGCGTGGCTCCAGCGCCGCCAACCGAAGCAAGTGATTTCGGTCGACGCCGAGATTGAACGTCGGTTGTACGAATTCGATGATCTACTGATCCGCAGCGCGATGTTGCATGCCTTTGACAACTCGCCGAACGTGATTTCCGTCGAACCGAATTATCGCGTTGCGGTCGACGCCGTCCCCGACGATCCTTCGTTTCCACAGCTCTGGGGGCTCGACAATCAGGACGACACTGACATCGACGCGCCCGAAGCTTGGGATTTAACGACCGGGTCGAGCGACATGGTCGTCGGTGTGATCGACACCGGCGTGGACTACAACCACGAGGACCTTGCGCAAAACATTTGGGTCAATCCGGTGGAATGCCCGGCGGGCCGAGGCACCTGTGTCGAAGACGGCATCGACGACGACGGAAACGGATTTGTCGACGATTTCTTCGGCTGGGATTTCTACAACAACGACAACGACCCCTTTGACGACAACAGTCACGGTACACACGTCGCCGGAACGATCGCGGCGGTCGGCAACAACGCGACGGGCGTTGTCGGCGTGAATTGGAACGCCAAAATCATGGCGATCAAGTTTCTCGGCAGCGGCGGCAGCGGGTACTTGTCCGATGCGGTCCGGGCGATCGACTACGCGACCAAGATGAAGCGTGATCACGGCATCAACATTCGTCTGACCAACAACAGCTGGGGCGGCGGCGGATACTCTCAAACGATGTATGACGCCATCGCCGCCAACCGGGACGCCGACATGCTGTTCGTCGCCGCGGCCGGCAACGATTCAAGGAACAACGACTCTTTCGCCTCGTATCCCGCCTCCTATGACCTGAACAACATTCTCTCCGTTGCCTCGACCACCTCGTCGGATGCCCTGTCGTCGTTTTCCAACTATGGCCGCACGACGGTGGATGTCGGTGCCCCCGGTTCGTCGATCTACAGCACGATTCCGAACAACCGCTACGGCACCAAAAGCGGCACGTCGATGGCAGCACCGCATGTCGCCGGCGTCGCCGCACTGGCTTGGGGCAGCAATCAAGCGGCCTCCTACGCTGCGGTCCGGCAAGCGATCACCAGCGGCGTCGATCCGGTGCCGGCGTTGACCGGAAAGACGGTCACGGGAGGACGCATCAACGCATTGAAAACGTTGCAACGGATGGGCTTGTTCGCGACCGTCGTTTCGCCGCAGCCCGATACGATCGTCGAGACCGCGCCGACATCCTTCACGATCGATTTCTCCGCCCCGATCAACGCCGGTAGCCTGAATGCCGCGGATCTGACGGTCAACACGATCGCCGCGGACAGCGTCGTTCTGCTCGACTCGGACACGGCCCAATTTACGTTTTCGGTTTCACCGGTCGCCGTCGAAGGCATCCAAACCCTGCGGATCGCCGCCGGCACGATCACGCAAGCCTCCAACGGCGACGGGATTGCTGAACTGGCCGCCACGTTCTTCTATGATCCGACACCGCTGCGTGTCACCGCGATCACGCCCGCCGAGGGTGACATCGTGTCGTTGCCGGCCCCCAGCTTGCAACTGGATTTCAGCGAACCGCTGTCACCCGGCTCGATCGGTATCGATGATCTGGTCGTCAGCGACGGACGGGTCGAACGCTTCACCCTCGTTGATGCGGACACGGTGATCTATCACTTGACTGGCATCACGACGGAGTCATTGCTGACTGTCGATCTGATCGGCGGCACGGTCGCCGACACCGACGGTTTTCCCAACGAAGCGTTCTCGGCGTCGTTTCCACTGGACATCGATACGTTGGGCTATCCGGGCGTCTGGACCGCGTCGGCACCGCTCGGATCCCGCGTTCACCAAACGTCCATCTCCGGGCTTTGGCACTCCGGCAGCGACGAAGATCGCTATCAACTGAATTTGGAATCTGGTCAAACGATCAGCCTGGCCGTGCAGCCGGCGGCGCTGCGGCCTGTCGATTTTAGCCCGCACGCGTTCGCAAGGGGCCATGCATCGCCCCTCGCCCACGCGTCGGGCTGGCATCATTCGGTCGATTTCGAAACATCGAGTCAATCGACAGGCAGTCTGGCCGGCGACAGTGTTCCCACACCCAGACTACGCGTCCTCGATCCCTCCGGGGCAACCCTCGCCGACGCGACAGCGACTGGCGGAGAGGCGATCGTGATCAATGCGTTGACCGCTCCCGTCTTCGGTGACTACACCGTCGTGGTCGAGACGGTCTCGGAATTCGGCGGCACGTACGCATTGCAGCTGGGGCTTTCGACCGTGCTTGAGACGGAACCGTTTTCATCGCTCCGCAACGACACGTTGGCTGGCGCCGAAGCGGTTGACGCGGGCTGGAGCGTGACGAGCGAATCGGTGTCGCAAGTCGGCGTGATTGGCTCATTCGATACCGGCAGCGACAGCGACTGGTTTGCCATCTCGCTCGATGCCGACGTGCCGACGACGTTTGCCGTCGCGTCACCGGGAATGACTCAATCCGGCAGCGGACCGCTGGAATTGTCGCTGCACGCCGCTGACGGATCGCCACTGGCGTTGGCCGTCGTCGATGCTGATGACGCTCGGATCGATGACTTTGCCGCCGCGGTGACCGGCACCGTCTATGTGAAGGTCGTCGGCGGAGATTCCGACTATGTGTTATCCGTGACATCCGGCGGGACGCTGGATCGCGACCGAATCGACGCGGATCTCAACGGTTCGATCGACACGGCCCAAGGTTTGGCATTACCCCCACGCGTCGTGGGGCATCTCGGTGGCGACTTTGCCGCCGGCCCCGGTGTCGACACGACCGAGATCCACCGGACGCAGATTTCGCTGGATTCGTCACCCGAAGGCGACATGATTCGCGACGTCGTCTTCACGCCGGACGGTTCGCGGTACCTGATCGCCCACCGGGACAGCGAGAACGTGCTCATTTACCAGGCCGCGACCGGTAACCTGCTGGCCGAAATCCCGGTCGAAGGCAAGCCGGTTGACCTGGACGTGACTCCCAACGGTGCCTATGCCGTTTCCGCCAACACCGACGGCAATACGGTCACCGTGATCGACTTGGCGACGCTGACAAAGGTCGCAGACATTGCAACGTCGTCGGCGTGGCCTTATCGCGTCCACACCACGGGCGACAGCTCACGTGCCGTGGTGGCGACCGCCGGTGGCGAGTACGTCACGGTTTCGCTGACCACGTTCGCCCAGACCCATCAATTCGAAGCCTCCGGGTTGGGCTCCGTCTCACGGGCGAGCAGTTTTGGGTATGCCGGACGGTCGCTGTTCCACTACACCGATTTTGTGTTGACGCCCGATGGCACCAAGTTGATCGGTCCGGGGACCGACGTCGCGGGATCCACCGTCGACATTTTTAATTTGTCGACGGGCTCCCTCGCCGCGTCGATTCCGGTGCCGGACGAATCGCCGGCGATCTTGTTGACGGCTGATGGCAATACCGTTTACGCGGTCAGCCGACGCTCGGTGTTTGAAAGCACAATCAGCAAAATCAGCTTGGCCGGCAACACATTGCTTCAAGAGATCAACGGGCCCGGGCTGACGACCAACCACGTCTTGCTTTCTCCAGACGAGCAGGAATTGATCGGCGGACGCTACGGCTCCTTGCAGTTCATCGATTTGACCGACGGATCCCGTGCTTCGGTCCAAGCGGGCAACACGTCGGGTTTCGCGATCAGTTCCGACGGCAACTACGTCCTGGCGGGCGATGTCGTTGATTTGGCGTCGAAAACGCGAGTCAAAACGCTGCCGTATGATTCCTCGATGGACTTCGTGGTGACCAGTCCGACCGAGTCGCGGGGGTTGAAGATCAGTCGCTTGCAGAATGATCAATATTCATGGATCGACATCAGTGGCCCCTCGTCATCGGTCCTGGAAACACGCATCGGTGGATCGGCGATCGAAGGCGACACGCCGGTCGTCATGAGACTCACCGACGACGGCTTGACCGCGGTGACGGCGAATTACGCTTCAAGAAATTTGTCCGTCGTCGATTTGGCCGGCAAGTCCGTGACGCGATGGATCGATGTCGGATTCCGTGTCGATTCGCTGGCGATCACGCCCGACGGTCGATATGCCATCGCATCGAGCGCCAGCACGTCCAACTCCGTCGTGCTGGTTGATCTGGTCGCCGGTACCGTCGATGCCACGCTGACGGGCATCAACTACTTCCCGCGAGACGTCGCGATCAGCGACGATGGAACACAGGCGTACGCGGTGACGACGGGACTGACCGATTCCCCTGATTCGCTGTATTTCATCGACGTCGACGGCGCATCATCAAGCGTTGCCGGATCGATTCCGATCGGTGATGCATCCGGCGGAATGTATGATTACACCCGTCTACAACTCTCCCCGGACGGTTCACTGTTGGCGATTCCGGTGACCGGCAGCGGCGATCTGGTGCTGGTCGACACGACGACGCGGGCCGAAATCGCGCGGGTGGCGACCGGAGCGGCATCGCCCACCGAAGTCCTGTTTTCTCCCGATGGATCGCTGTTGTTTGTCCGTCATCAATCCGGCAATGGTCTCTCGGCGATTCGTATCGATGGCGCGAACTCGAATTTGCAAACTGTCATCACGGAGATCCCGAGCCCGGCTGCGATGACGATCGATGCCGCCGGCGACTACTTGTACGTTGCGACGTCGCTGTACCGCAGAAACAACGAAGTCCATGTCGTGGATGTCCAGTCGCTGGACGTGGTCCAAACGGTCTCGCTGAGCAGCGACGCTCGACCGACGCGGATGCACCACGACGGCAACGTCATTTACTTGCTGGCGAGTGAAGAATTCACCCCGCGTGTGTTTGCGGCCGACGCCAGCGACACGTTGATGCGGATCTTTGCCGCGGGTGTCGATTCGGAGTTGGTGGACGCGACGCCATTGGGCGGACGTTCTCGCCTGGTCAGCTACAGCCCGCCGTTGCAGTCGGCGTTGGCCGCCTCGCAAGATCAAGACACGATCGAAGTCATCGATTTCAGCGACACGACGTTCGGCGATGAAGACTACTACCAATTTTTGCCCCAGGTCGGCGACACGTTGACCCTGGCAACCACGATCCCGGGATCGGCAGACGGATTGATCGAAAACGCACTGGACGTTGCGATCGAAGTGTTTGACCCGCAAGGACGGCGCATCGGTGTCGGCGAAAGCGGGACCCTGCAAATCACCATCGGATCGATCGGGATCCACACCGTTCGAGTTTTCGCCCAGAATTTCACCCGCGGTGAATACGTGCTTTCCATCGATGGAGCAACGATCGTGGCGGGGCCCTCGCTGGTTGGTTTCACGCCGATCGACGGGGAACGCGACGTCGCGCCCGATGCATCGTTGACCCTGACCTTTGACCGGGCGGTCTCGATCGGTAGCGGACAGATTGTGATCAAACGCGCCGCGGACGACTCGATCTTCACGTCGATCGACGCGTCAAGCACGGAAGTGGTCCTCGACGGGCCGACGGTGACCATCACTCCGTCCTTGGCTTGGGAACTGGGCACGGATTATGACGTGTTGATCGATGCGGGAACGTTCATCGGCGGCGGCGGTGGATTCGCCGGCATTGCAGACCCCAGCTTGTGGGATTTTGCGGTCGGCTATGGGTTCGACTTTGGTGATGCGTCCGCGCCCTACCCGGTGACACAGGCCGACGGGGGTGCCCGGCATTCATTGTTCGGCCCTCAACTGGGCGTCTTGCGAGACAGCGAGCCCGACGGCACGCCGTCTGGTGCGGCCGACGCGGATGACGTGACCACCAGCGATGACGAAGACGGTGTGGCGTTTGGCTCGTTGCAGGTTGGGCAGATCGATGCCAGCTTTACGGTGGATGTCCGCAATGTCACCAGCGAAGCGTACCTGGACGCCTGGATCGACTTCAACGCCGACGGCCACTTCGGTGGAAAAGCAGAACAGGTGGCCGCGTCGGTGACCGTGGGCAACGGCAGTCATGTCATCGAATTTGATGTCCCCGCCTGGGTCTCCGCCGGTGAAACGTTCGCCCGCGTGCGTCTGAGCACCGCGGGCGGTTTGGGCGTGACCGGCAACGCCCCCGATGGCGAGGTCGAAGATTATTGGGTCGAAATCGAGCCGCCCCGAATTGCTTCGAGAGAATTTTATCCGCTGAAATCGTTGTCGCCAAAATTCAGCGGTGGCAACGTCGTCCCGGTCGACTTGGACAGCGACGGAGACATCGACCTGATCCTTCCCGACGGCAGCGACAACAATGTCGCGTGGCTCAAGAATGACGGCACGGGGACGTTTACCGAACAGTTGCTGTACAACCAGTGGAACACGAAATCGGTCGAAGCAGTCGACTTTGATCGTGACGGGGACATCGACGTCGTCTATCTGTTGCCGATCTCTGACGAACTCGGCTGGTTTGAAAACCAGGGCAACGAGAGCTTTACCAAGAATATCATCGACAACCAGCTCACCACGCCACAAGACTTCACCGTCGTGGACTACGACCAGGATGGCGACCAGGACCTGATCGCGGTCGACAATTTTGACGATCTACTGTTGCTGTATGTCAATCAAGGCGACCAAACCTTCGTCAAACAGACGTTGGCCGGCAACGTGGATGGAAACCTGATGGAAGTGGCGGATCTGGATCGCGACGGCGACCTGGACATTGTCGTCAACGATGACGGACTGAGCTGGTACGAACAAACCGCAACCGGATGGACGCAGCACGCGATCGCGACGGGGTTTCATTACGCGGTCGAGATCTTTGACGTCAATTCCGATGGGGTGCTGGATGTCGTCAGCGCCGATTCGTTCCAGGTCAATTGGTACGAAAACGACGCGGCCGGCTCCTTTACGAAACGTTTGCTGATCAACATCAGCTCGGTGCGTGCGGTCGAATTCGCCGACTTGGACGGCGACGGAGACATGGACGCGATCGCCAAGGGGACCAATTCGTTTTCCGATCTGTCATGGCTGGAAAACGATGGCGCGCAGAACTTCCAACTCCGAACGCTCAGCGACAAGGCGAATCAGGCGATCGATTTGGCGACCGCTGACCTTGACGGGGATTCCGATCTGGACGTCGTGGTGTCGACCAGTTCCGATGGATTTGCTTGGATCGAAAACGTCAACGGAGTTTTGTTGAGTGTGGAGGAATTGACGCCCTCTGCAGGCAGCGCGATGGTCGCCCCCGGGCAAGACCTGGCGATCCGGTTCGATCAAGTCATCCAGCTCGGTTCGGGTCGGGCAACGATCCATCTAGCCGCCGACGATTCGATCGTGGAGACCATCGACGTGACCTCGTCCACTGTCTCGCTGAGCGGCGATACCCTGACCCTGGATCCTCTCAGTGATCTTGCGGCCAACACCCGGTATTACGTCCGACTGGATGCCGGAGTCGTCAAAAACGTGCCCGGAGATCCTTACGAAGGTCTCGACGATGAACGCTGGAATTTCCAAACCGCGGCGATCGGGATCGATTACGGCGACGCACCCGACACGGCGATCGGAACCTCTGCCGGAAACTACAACACACTTGCAACGGACAACGGCCCGTCGCATGTCCTCACCGCCGGACTGTACTTGGGCCGGATTGCCGATGCCGACGACGGGACCTTGCAGAACGCCTGGGCGGGGGCGGACGACGCGGTCGGCGCCCCGGATGACGAGAACAGCGTCCTGGCGGCTGATCGCGATTTGGTGCTGACCGTCGCCGCGTCGCCAACGGTGGCGCTGGTGGTGACCAATCTGACCGACGGCGAGGCGACGCTATCGGGCTGGATCGACTACAACCGAAACGGCGTTTTTGAAGCCGACGAATCCGCTCAAACCACGGTTTTCGCCGGCACCCGACGAGCCATCGTGACGCTCCCGTTCCCGCCCGTCCCCGGCGGCAGTGCCGGCGAGACGTTCGCCCGATTCAGACTGGGGACGGACGCCGCGGCGCAATCGCCGGTGGGGCCTTCTGGGCCGGGTGAAGTCGAAGACTATCCGGTCACGATTCGCAACCCGGGGCTGGGAACCGCCGCCAGCGCGACGGTTCTATCGAGCGGTATCGGCGGTGTTCCCCTGCTCGATGCGTCCGATCAATTCGGCGCATCGGTGGCGGCACTCGGAGATCTGGACGGCGACGGGATCGACGACATTGCGATCGGAGCTCCCGGTGATGATGACCTGGCGTTGGATGCCGGTGCTGTCTACATCGCGATGATGAATGCCGACGGCAGCATCAAGAGTCATCAAAAGATCGTCGCCGACGCGACGGGTTTGCCGTTTGACGCCAGCGATCAATTCGGGATGGCGATCGCCCCGGCGGGCGATTTGGATTTCGACGGCGTTGCAGATCTGTATGTGATGAGCAAGCAGACGGGCAATCAAACGGCATCGATCAGCCGGGTCACGCTGAATGCCGATGGGACGGTCAAGGAGCACACCTACATGCTTGCCACCGTCCCGGGCGGGTTCCCCCAATTGTCGACCTTTGCGCCGATCGGTGACTTGGACGGAGACGGAAATCCGGATTTCGCGATCGGAGAAAATTTCGTTCGAGTCAACAACGTCTTTTCGGGCGCGTTGCACATCCTGTTTTCCGCCGACGACGGATCCGCCCGCGAAACCACCTTGATCGCCAGCCAGACCGGTGGTGGTCCGGCCTTGACCAATTCCGCGTACTTCGGCACCTCGGTCACGTCGCTCGGCGACATCGACGGTGATGGAGTGACGGACTTGGCCGTGGGTGCCTACGGCAACCGCAGCGTGACCACCAACAGCGGTGCCGTTTACATCCTGTTCATGAAGCGCGACGGAACGGTCAAGTCGAGTTACGAGATCAACGGCACCAATCCCAACGAACCGGCCCTGGGCAGCCTGTCGCAATTCGGCTCTTCCGTCGCGGCCATCGGCGATCTTGATTCCAGCGGAGTCACCGAGTTGCTCGTCGGGGCGAACGGGCATGCCGTGGGAGAAACCCAGCAAGCCGGCCAAGCGTTCGTGTTGTACCTGGCCAGTGACGGATCGGTGGTTGACCACGTCGCACTCGGCACTGCGAACGGAGGCGTCGTTCATTTAGCCGAGTCGGATTTCTTTGGACGATCGGTCGCTGCGGCGGGCGACATCAACGGAGACGGGCACGTCGATCTGATCGTGGGTTCGTCGCCGACCAGTTCGTCCAATCGCGGCCGTGTTCACACGATCTTGCTGGACGCTCCGACCCCGCCGGGCGTGCAGAGTATTCAAGTCAACGACGGCGGCAATGGGCGGTCCCAACTCACCTCGTTGGTCGTTCGCTTTGATGCGATCGTCGACCATCAAGGACTCGCCGACGCCTTCATCGTGACCAACACGGACACCGAGACCGACGTAGGACAAGTCACGGTGACGGCGGATGATTCCGCTGGTACCACCGTCGTTCAAATCGGGTTTGCCGGCGCGTCCACGGTGGCTCGTGCCGGTTCAGGAACGCTGGCCAATTCGCTCAGCGATGGCAACTATCGGTTGCTGATTGACGCAGACAAGATTCGAACCGCCGAGGGAACCGCAATGGCCAGCGACCATGTCTGGGGCCAACAAAATATCGACGCGTTTTTCCGATTGTTCGGTGACACCGATGGCGATCGTGATGTGGACGGCCAAGATTACGGACGATTCGGATTGAGTTTCCTGAAATCCGGCACCGACCCGGCCTTCGATCCGCACCTTGACGGCGACGGCGATGGCGACGTCGACGGACAAGACTACGGACGATTCGGCCAGAATTTCTTGAAGCGTTTGGGCGACGCGACCCGCTAATTTTTCGTGTCACCTTGCGTTTCGAGTAGGCGGTAGTGGACGAGGCGACGAGTCCCGTGACAATACGCCCATGCAGAGGACTCGTCGCCTCGTCCACTACCCGAAAATTGGGTTGTCGATTCAAGCCCGCACGCGTTAGCAAGGGGCCACGCGACGCCCCTGGGGCAACGCACCAGGAGTACGTCCCTCGGGGAATCAAGTTGGCCAAACCATTTGCTTGTGTTCATTTACCTAGGGCGTGGGACGTCAACTTTATTACTGCCGGATCTCTAATAAATACACTGGCTCCCCTCTCCCCAAAAAACGCCAAAGACGCGAAGCGTTCAGCGTTTTTTGGGGAGAGGGGTGCCATATTCGTCAATGATTTGAATCGACATCCCAGCGGGAGAGAATCTAAATTAACTGCCAATCGCTGCCGTCATACAATCGATGCCCCTTGTGGCGGTGTTCGCTTCGCTCGACCGCCGGCTTCTATCTGCATTCCATTCGGGGATGCAAAGACATGGGGCATCCGCCCGGCAACGCCCAGGAGGGCGTGCCGTGGGGACGCGAGATGGCCAGCAGGCATCGACAACCTGCTGCGACTGCTTGGCAGGGTTACTGGTTCAGCTGTGCCTGGACCGTTTCGCGGGACGCTCGGGTTCCCAACGCTCCCCACAATCCATACGGACTCTTCGCGCCCGGCACCGACTCACCGGTTCCACCGCTCCAGACGTTCGTATGGTGAACGTTACCGGCTTCGATCGAATCGGTCAGGAAGATCACGGCGCCGTCGCCCATCAAGACGTGAACGCCACCTTGGTGGCGGCTGCTCGGCGGGGCGACCCCCATCGAGTTCTCATCACCGGTGCTATCGCCACCGAGGCAGAGGTCTTTGTTGGGCGGCAGGATGGTGTTCATCGCCGTGTAAACCGTTCCTCCGGCGGCCCATCGAAACCCGCGTCCCTGGTTGCTGGCCGCCAACGTCGGCGCCGTGCCTCCGTCGTTTCCGTTGGACCAGAACCGCGGACGATCGGGACTGATGTATCCCTCGTGCTCGCAGTGATCCGGTTCGTCGCGAATCTCTTCGGTTTCACCCCGGATGGAGGCAATCGTTCGCTTGTCGCGGTCGCCCAGGTCGGTCGTGATTTCACCGGCAACGATCGTGTTGGACAATCCGTCCAAGATGTCTCGAAATCGCATGCTCTTGCGAGCGACAAAGGCACCGCGGCACGCCGCGTTGGCTTCAACGGCGACGGCGATCGGCGGCGATGTGACCACATTGTTGACTTGGAACCACGGTCCTTGATCCATCATCACCGCGGAATCGCCAACGCATGCGGCGTAGTTGGTTCGTCCCATCGCCGGCAACCCAGTCCCCGGATCACTAGGACAACGCAGCGTCGGGATCTCAACCTGCCAAGGCGGATAACCGGCTTGCGAGGTTCGCGGCCCCATCGCCGGCCACGGTGGTGTGCGTCGGCTAGTGGAATTAACGACGATGCTGTTTGGATTCTTAATCTGATCCCAAAGTGCTTGCTGCTCCATGTAGGGCGTCAGTCCGACCCAAATGGAAAGGTCCATCCGGTTGTCCTGGTCTGTCGTTCCGTCGGATCCGTTGACCCATGTCCCACCCTTGTAGGTCGGAAGTCGTTTGTAGGCGCCGTGATAATTGTGAAGCGCGATGCCCAGTTGCTTCAAGTTGTTGCTGCAACTCATGCGACGGGCCGCTTCCCGTGCCGCTTGAACGGCCGGCAACAACAGTCCGACCAGAATGCCAATGATCGCGATGACGACCAGTAATTCCACGAGCGTAAAGGCCCGCTGCGGGCGCGACACTCGCGCCCGACTTGCGTAATGAATGAACATAGAGATTGCTGAATGAAAAATGATTTGGAGAACGGTTGCTTGTGCCCGGCGACCATACGGGCGCGGCCGTCCTGCTCGATCAATCCGATCAAGCATCAGGGACGCCACGGAAACTACGCCGAAAGGCATGCGAAATGACAGGCTGGAAGCCTATCCCACCTGAGAGGAGAGGCTAGAAGCCTAGCTCACATCGAAATTCATTCAGCTGATCGGTGGGCCGCGGAGATGCGGCAACGACGTTGAGAAAGATTCAACCCAAGGCGAATCCGTGAAAACCCGCCGTTCAACCAACGCGTCGCCGGTACAAAGTACCGAATTCGAAACGACTGCTCCGGCCGCCCAGGCGAGTGATTGGCAGACGAAACAATCGTCGGAATCGTGGGAGTGCAGTGGCAACGGAGACGGGCCTTCGGGCCGGTGGCGGTGGCGGTGCGCTGAGACCGGCGAGCCGTCGTGGCCGTGGTGGTGCCCACACCCATGATGCGACGGGCCGCTGCTGGCGTCAGCCGGCAACGCTGAAACGTCGCGATGCCCCTCGCAGGTGGCGATGTGCATCCACGCTGCAGATTGGCCCATCAGGACCAAACCACAAAGCAGCACGGAAATCGTTTTGCCGACCAGAGAGTTCATTTGCACAAGTAAATGGGTGTTCGCTGCGCACCTTGACCGCATCGAAAGACTCCTACGATCCAAAGAACGCGGTGGTTCGTCAAGTTGAATTTGCCAGATTTACCGGATCCACATCATCGTCACCGTCTGACGATCCCGCACATTTCCCCCTGCGAAGTCATCCGTTTTGTGCGATAATCCGAACCCAGCCGTCGCGCCTGCCTTTGTCCGATTTTCAATCTCACCTGGCTCCCGACCCGAGATTGAAATCTCCCCCCCGCTCGTTCCTGCCATGAAGAATCCGTCCTCAATCGTCTCGATTTTGCTACTCGTCGGCATGGGCGGCGTGTCAGCCGCCGAGATTGATTTCAATCGCGACATCCGGCCGATCCTTTCGGACAATTGTTTCCTCTGTCACGGCCCTTCCGAATCGACCCGCGAAGCCGATCTGCGATTGGACGTTCGTCAGTCCGCGATCGATTCAGGGATGCTGGTTGCCGGCCAGCCGGAGGACAGCGAAGTGATCGCGCGGGTGTTCTCCGAAGACGCCGACTCGCTGATGCCGCCGCCGGATTCGAACAAACGATTGACCGACAGACAGCGCAATCTGCTCAAGCAATGGGTCGCCCAGGGCGCGGCGTATCAAGAACACTGGGCCTTCGTCCCGCCCCGAAAAGCCTCCGGTGTCGACACGGCCAATCCGGTGGACCATTTCATCGGCCAGCGACTGCACGAGCACGGGCTGACGTTTTCTCCGCCGGCCGATTTGCGAACGCTGATCCGTCGCGTGTCGCTGGATTTGACCGGAATGGCTCCGACGCCCGAGCAAGTCGAGCACTTCCTGGCGAGTGCGGATTCGCTGGGAGTCGACATCGCCTACGAAGCACTCGTGGATCGATTGTTAGCCTCGGAAGATTATGGCGAACGCATGGCGCTGGCCTGGATGGACGCGGCGCGCTACGGCGACACCAGCGTGATGCACGCTGACGGCCCGCGTGACATGTGGCCATGGCGCGACTGGGTGATCGACGCGTACAACGCCAACATGCCGTTTGACCAATTCACGATTGAGCAGCTCGCCGGTGACCTGATTCCCGACGCGACGGTCGATCAAAAGGTGGCATCCGGTTTCAATCGGAATCATGCGACCAGTGACGAAGGCGGGGCGTTTGCCGAGGAGTTGCGTGTCGAGTATGTCGTCGATCGCGTGCAAACAACCTCCACCGTCTGGATGGCACTGACGATGGAATGCGCACAGTGTCACGATCACAAATACGATCCGATCTCTCAAACCGAGTACTACCAGTTCTTCGCGTACTTCAACAACACGGCCGATCCCGGCATGCAAACACGCCAGGGAAATCAGTCGCCCGTCGTCGACGTCTATGACGAACGGCATCAAGCCCGCTTGGCGGAATTGCAGGCGGAGATCGATTCGAAAAAGCAACAGCTGGAATCCCATCAACGCCAAGCCGAACCCCAATTCGTCGCCTGGGCGGAACAGGAAACCGCAACGTACGCCAGCGACGATCCATCGACCAAGAAACTGTCTGGCATCGCGCATTGGTTTCCGCTCGATGAATCCGAGGGTTTGCAGTTGAAGAATGAAACCACCGGCGCGGTCGCGGTGTTGGAGAAAGGAGAGTTTCAGACGAGCGATCGAGAAGGCAACAAGGCGTTGAAGCTGAACGGGCAAACCCAGTTCGCCTGTTCGGAAAATCCGCCGCAGCTGGAATCGGATCAGCCGTTTACGATGGCCGCCTGGATCAAATTCGATGGCAAATCTGGCGGCGCCGTTTTTTCTCGCATGAACGTCGCGGACAACTATCGCGGCTACGACATGTGGATCCAAGGGACCAGCGTCGGCACCCACATCGTTCATTCCTGGTCCGACAATGCCGTCAAGGTCGTCTCCAAAGACGCGTTGAAGGCCGATACCTGGCAGCACGTTGTGATCAGCTACGACGGCAGCCAGAAAGCCGCCGGCGTGAAAATTTATATCGACGGAAAACTGTCGGCCAATCAAGTCGAAGCCGACAGCCTGGGCGGCACACTGCAAACCGAGGTGCCCTTCAAAATCGGCAGTCGCAGCAACGGCGCCAATTGGAAGGGTGAAGTCGACGACATTCGGATTTACTCGTTTGCGTTGAGCGAATCCGAAGTGCCGCTGGCCAAGGACGACGTGGTCGGCGGAATCTTGGCGACCGCCGCCGAAGAGCGAAGTGAAGCCCAGTGGGCAGCCCTGCGAAACGTCTATTTCAGCCAAGATGCGGACTTCCAGTCGCTCCGCAAGTCGCTCGCCGCAGCAACCAAACAGCACGCCGATCTGGCGGCGAAGAAGACCACGTCGATGATCATGTCGGACAACCCCGCCGACAAAATGCGGATGACGTTCGTGCTCGACCGCGGTCAATACGATTCGCCCAAAAAGGACACACCGATCTCGCCAGGCGTCCCGGCGGCCTTGCCTCCGCTGGCCGAAGACGCTCCGACAAATCGATTGGGATTGGCCCGATGGTTGACCGCGCCGGATCATCCGCTGACCGCACGCGTGGCCGTCAACCGGTATTGGACGATGCTGTTCGGCAACGGACTGGTCCGTACCATCAGTGACTTTGGTGCCCAAGGCATGCCGCCCACCCACCCGCAGTTGCTCGATTGGCTGGCCGTCGATTTTGTCGACTCCGGCTGGGACGTCAAACGGATGCTGCGACAACTGGTGCTCTCACGAACGTATCGCCAGAGTTCGCGTCGAGAACCCGTGCACGCCGAACGGGATCCCGAGAACCTGTTGCTGGCCCACAGCCCGCGATTTCGGTTGCAGGGCGAATTGATTCGCGACCAGGCGTTGGCCGTCGGCGGATTGCTGACCCGTCAGGTCGGCGGCCCCGGCGTGAAACCGTATCAACCGGTGAATATCTGGAACGAAGTCAGTCTGAACGGTGGCCTGCGATATTCCCAAGACAAAGGCGAAAAACTGTATCGCAAGTCGATGTACACGTATTGGAAACGCAGTGCACCGATGCCCAACATGATGATCTTTGACGCGCCGTCGCGTGAGAAATGCGTCGTCGCCCGGGCCCGAACCAACACACCGCTGCAAGCCCTGGTGACGCTCAATGACCCGCAGTTTGTCGAAGCGGCCCGAGCACTCGCCCGGCGTTTGATCCAGTCCGAATCCGATGATCGCAAGCGAATCGATTTGGCCTACCGTCTGACGACCGCACGACCGGCAAGCGAGCGCGAGATGTCGGTGTTGTTGGACATCCTCGCCGACCAGCACGCACGCTTCACCGCCGACCCCGCATCCGCCAACCAATTCTTGTCGGTCGGTGAGTTGCCGCGCGACGAATCGATCGATGCGATCCAGCACGCCGCTTGGACCGTGATCGCACAAATGATTTTGAACTTAGACGAAACGTTGACCCGAGGCTAACCATGGACTCCCTGACCACACAGCGCCGCAAGTTTTTGCTCGGGACCGGTTACGGGCTGGGGGCGACGGCACTGAGCACCCTGTTGAATCCGGATTTGATCGGCACCGCCAACGCCGCCGCGGGGGCGTCCAACCCCGGATTGCCGCAATTCCCGAATTTTGCCCCCAAGGCCAAACGGATCATCTATCTGTTCATGGCCGGCGGTCCCAGCCACATCGACACCTTCGACTACAAACCGGAGATGCGGAAGTTTCATGGCCAGGAGCTTCCCGAGTCGATTCGTCAGGGGCAACGGTTGACCGGGATGACCAGCGGTCAGTCCACTTTCCCATGCGTCGCGCCGATGTTTAATTTCGAACGCTTCGGCCAGCACGGGACTTGGGTCAACAAAGACATCTTGCCGTACACGTCGGGCATCGTCGATGACATCACGATCATCAAATCGATGCACACCGAAGCGGTCAACCATGACCCGGCGATCACCTACATCAACACCGGCGTTCAACAGCAAGGGAAACCCGCGCTCGGTTCCTGGCTCAGCTACGGCCTGGGCAGCGAAAACGACAACATGCCCGCCTACATCGTGATGATTTCGCGGGGGCGCGGCCAATTGCAGGCACTCTACGACCGCTTGTGGGGATCGGGGTTTCTGCCGGCACGTCACCAAGGCGTCAAGCTGCGCAGCAGTGGTGAGCCGGTCTTGTACCTGAACAATCCGCCGGGGATCGACCGCCAATCGCGACGCAGCATGCTGGACGGATTGAACGAACTCAATCAGGTGGCCTACGACAAATTCGCCGACCCGGAAACGCAGGCCCGAATCTCGCAGTACGAAATGGCGTTTCGCATGCAGAGCGAAGTGCCGGATCTGATGGCGATCGAACAAGAACCCCAGCACGTGTTGGATCTGTATGGCGACGATGTGCAAAAGCCCGGCAGCTTTGCCAGGAATTGTCTGCTCGCCCGTCGCATGGTGCAGCAGGGTGTCCGCTATGTCCAGTTGTTCCATCGCGGCTGGGATCAACACGGATCACTGCCGTCGAAACTTCGGCAGCAGTGCAAGGACATCGATCAGCCCGCCGCGGCCTTGATCAAGGATCTGAAGCAACGAGGCATGTTGGACGACACCCTGGTGGTCTGGGGCGGCGAGTTCGGACGCACGATTTACTCGCAAGGCAAATTGACGGCCGACAATCACGGACGCGACCACCATGGCCGCTGCTTTACGATCTGGATGGCCGGCGCCGGCATCAAGCGTGGGTTCGAATACGGCATGACCGACGACCACAGCTACAACATTCTGAACAACACCGGCGTGCACATCCGTGACATGAACGCCACGATATTGCATCAGCTCGGCATCGATCACGAAAAGCTGACCTTCAAGTTCCAAGGGCTGGATCAACGACTGACCGGAGTCGAAGAACCGGCGCACGTCGTCCGTCAGATCTTGAGCTAAGACCGAGGTTCCGCTTTGACCGGGTCGTGATTCGGGTTGGGCTGCGGCAATTGCGCGCCGACGTTTCGTCTCCAGGCCTGCAACTGCGATCGCAACTCGGCGGCTTGGCGGGGCTCTCGACTCGCCAGATCGTTGGACTCACCGACGTCGCTTTCCAGGTCATACAGCTCGACACGATCGTCTTCGAAATACTCGATCAACTTCCATTTTCCAGCTCGGATCGCGCTGTACGGGCCATTGCTGTACGGGCCATTGCTGTACGTCCCGTTGTTCGGTTCCCCAGGCAATGCGAATCCACCGGCGTGGTAGTGTGGGTAGTGCCAGTAAATCGCCTCGCGGTCCAACCTCGCCTGGGGATCTTGAAACAGCGGCACCAGGCTGCGGCCATCGACGTCTGCGTTGTGACTGGCGTCACCGCTGACCGATGCGAGTTGCAACACGGTGGGGTACAAGTCGTTGCCGATGACCGGCTCCCGGCAAATGCTGCCAGCCGGAGCCACGCCCGGCCAACGAACGACCATCGGCACCCGCGTGCCACCTTCATACGCGGAACCTTTGCCGCGTCGCAGCGGATCGTTGTTCGTGAACCCCGTGGGTTTTCGGAACTTGTGGGAAAGCCCGCCATTGTCGCTGGTGAAGATGACCACGGTCTCGTCTTCAATGCCGTTGCGTTGCAATGCATTCAGCACGGTTCCGATGGCATCATCCATGCTACGCACCATCGCGGCGTAGGTGGGATTGTGATGGATGGCGTTTGAATCAACTTTCGCGGCAAATGCGTCGACCAGTTGCTGTTTGCCCTGGATCGGCGTGTGGGGGACATCAAACGCAAAGTACAGAAAAAAACGTTCGTTCTTCCATCGGTCGATGATCTTGGACGCTTCGTCGGCGAAGTAGTCGGTCGTGAAATCGCCTTTCTGAAACGATCCCGCCGGTCGCGTCAAGAAGTACCCTTTGGCCGGCGGTTTCATGACCTGGACGTCGAATCCATGATCGGTCGGCTGGTATCGATTCGCGTCGCGGCCTTTGGGATTGAGATGCCATTTGCCGACGTGCGCGGTCTTGTATCCTCCCGCCTTCAACGCTTCAGCGACCGTGACTTCGCTGTGCGGCAGGTACTTCGTCCAGTCGGGAATCGACAACTTGGCGTACGGGGCGGCTTGGCCCGCGATAAAGTCGGTCAGATGCAAACGCGCGGGATACTTTCCCGTCATGATCGCCGCACGACTGGGTGAGCAGACGGTGCACGCCGAATAGGCATCGGTGAATCGGACGCCCTGCGCCGCCAACGCATCGACGTTGGGGGTTTCGTGAAAATCGCTGCCGAAGGATCGGACGCCGTTCCAACCGAGATCGTCGGCGAGAAACAGAATCACGTTGGGGCGTTTATCCGCAGCTGCCAGCGTCGAAGCGAACATCGCCAGAATCAGTGCGGTGGCGAACCGATGGTCCAAGACGTTGCGAACAAGATTCATGATTTTGGCGGTTCCCGTTGGACGTCGACTGGATGGTCACCCTGCAACGATTGGATTTGTTCCACAACGGCTTTGACGTTGTCTTTTCCGCGGTGCAACCCGATATCCAGTGTGAACTGACGTTTCTGTCCCGGCGACAGCTTGGGGACGCGTCCGGCGGCACGTTCGACCTTGCGGTTGTAGGGATAGCCCGTCGCCGGTTCGATGCCCGTGACGTAGCCGTCTTCGGTGGCCGCGGTGTTTTTCCAGATCGTCAGGTAGGGCAGTTGTTCGGCCGACCAATGCATCGACGCCGCACGGTCAGCGGCTGCGTTCTGCAACACGGCGCCGGTTCGGTTGTGCTCGTCGGTCAGCGGCTCGACCAGATAGACTTGTTCGACAAAGCCGGCGGTCGGCGGCAGATAGGTCGCATAGCCGTCGATGCTTTCGGCCGCGTGGGCGTCCATCGGCGCCAGCGACTTGACCGCGGCATGCACCGTCGCGCCCGGCCCCAGCAACGGGGCACCAAAATTGGCGTGATAGATGATTTGGAATTCCTGTTCCTGGGCACCCAAGTTCTCGACGGTGTCATCGATTCGAAAGCTGTCTTGACCGGGAACGACCGATACCTCGGTGACCAATTTTAATTTCGGTCCGTAGAAGAACTTTTCGTACACGATGCCACGCACACGGATGCGATGCGGCGCGGCCGAATCAATGATGACTTCGACTTCGCTGGCCGGGATGTTTCCGATTTTTCCGTGCAGTGTCAGATCCCTCGTTGTGGTACCGCCCGCGCCGTCTTCGAATTCGTCTGTTCCCGGATGGCCGGCAAACTCGAGGCCGCAGCGAACCATCCACTCGTTGAATCCTTCCAGCCAGCCGAGCCCGCCGCGGCTTTCCAAATCGATCAACGCCGGATGCACGATGTCTTCGACCGGCGAGTCCCAGCCCAGACGCATGTCGCCCGAACGGACTTCGTAGACGCTCATCCCCCGCGTCGGAATCACGTCGATCTGCAGCACGCCATTGTCGATCGTGATCAGGTCCACGCCTTCTTGCTTGCCACCGTGCAGCGTCTTCTTTTCGACCGACCAATTGCCTCCGCTGAGTTTCCAACTGTCGCGGTGGACGTTCTGCTCGGTGCTGGTCAAGACGTAGCGTTGGTCGGCGTGAACCGACAGCATCGGCAGCGAAAGGCCTAGAGCGATCAGGAAGGTAAAACAACGGCAGCGCGCCATGAAAGTCTCTCCAAAAACAGTGCAAAGATATGGATTCCTACGCGACGCATCGACGCGTCACCGGCCAAGCATAACCGTTCTGGCCAATCATAACCGTCTGGGGCAACCGACGTGCTCGTGCGTCATCCGCGACTACGGTCGTAATCCGGGCACGCCGAGCGACTGTCCGAAGCGTGCCGCCAATGTCGCCTCGTCCATCCCAAAGTTCTGCTGCAGCGTTTCCTCCATCGGGACTCCCAACTTGACATCGCGAAACATCTGGCTGAAGGCGATCGGGTCGGACTGGACCAGAAATTGAACCAGCTGGCCGCACATCGGCCAACGTTCCTGGTCCAGTTTGGTCGCCCCCAGCAAGCCCAGCATTGAACCGGAGTTGCGGAGTTGTCGCGTGACATTGGATCGTTGAGTCGACTGGCGTTTGCGGTCGGGAATGATCGCGAACTGGACGGCGTTGGCGATCCCCATGTTCATCCAAGGCACGGTGTTGGCATCGGAGTGCAGACGACCGGCGAATCCCAGACTGTATCCCCAGCTCAAACCTCGCGCGACGTTGCCGTCAAGGTTCTTGGCGATCGCGGTTTGCAGAAACCGTTTCGCGCCGCCCCGCACGCCAGCCCGTCCGCCATGGTTGGGATTGTTCATCACCTGTTCCTCGAAGGCGGCAAAACGCGCCGGCGTGCTGAAGACAGCCAAGATGGCTTTGCCGCGCCAGATGGAATCGCTTTGGGGCAGCCCGAACATCTGGTTGAGCTGACGATTTAATTTGTCGACGAACGTGCGCAGCCCCGCAGTGGCTGCGGGAGGATAGTCGGTAAACAACAACGTCGATTCGGTTTCTTCGACATGAAACTGTCCGACGCTGCTGAGTGTCTTGGCGGCGGCTTCTAAAAAGCGAAGGTGTTCGGCGGTCGCTTCGGCTTGTGCTTCTTCATCGGCTTGCTCACGGATCTGTTTTCCCTGCGCCGCCAGTCGGCTCTCCGCCGCGGCATCGGCGGCAGCCGCGTTGATCATAAACAGTTGACGCGTCGGCGGGAAATAACGTAAACGAAACCGCTGAGGGCCCACCCAAAACAGATAGATGTCGTCGACTCTCACCGTGCTGGTTCGGCCGGTCTCGCTGCGGTACTTCACAAACTTCAGTCCGTTCTGTTTGCGGTCAAATTGCAACTCGTCCAGCACCACCTTGACGATAAAACGCCCCGATCGCAGCTTGATCGCCAGTGGTTTGTCGACCAAGGTTTCAAGCTCATCGGCACTGACAAGCCCGTCGAAGCGAATCCCGGCGGGTGGTTGATTTGAAGCCGCCAGCGACGTGCTGTCGGGAAGCGTCGCCATCGCCAAGAACAACCCCATCGAAACGACAAGTCGCCGAGAAACGTACCGCCTGAACATCGAAACCTCGCCGGGTGGAGAATGCGTCAGAATTCTGAACGCCTCAAGGATACCGCATCGGCTATCACGATGCGAGAAAAGACGCGTCAGCCGTCGATGACGCGATTGATTGCGTCGGCGAGTTTGCCCACGTGGGGTGGTTGCATGCAAGTATTGTGCGTCCCCGGGATCGAGTGCAGCGAGAGATGTTTTCCGACCAAGTAACGCCACCCGAGCGAACGATCGCTATAGCGCGTTCCGATCAGCCCGGTGGGGCCGGCGACGCGGAACAGATGCAGTGGCAGTTCGTCCGGTTGGATCGCATAATCCAAGAACGCTTGAACGTTGGTGCGGATTTGTTCGGGATCGCCCTCGTCATCGCGAAATTGGAATCCGGCATCGGCCGTGATCGGATCGTTGCGACGCCGCATCCGTTTCGCGTTGAGCGTCTGGATCAATTTCCCGAAGGCTTCGCGACTGTTCAACGAACGAACACGGTTACGGACGCGGACCAGATTCCCTTTCATCCGGTCGACTTGTCGGTTCCATTTGGGCGCGTGGACGTAAGCCGCTTCCGTGCCCGATTCGACAATCATCAGGGCATCGATCGACTGGCCGAGTTGCTTCAGCTGCCGGGCGATCTCGTACCCCAACAGCCCACCCCAACAGAACGCAAGGACCAAACGGGGGCCGTCGGGTTCGGCACGGACCCAAGCGTCCACATACAGTTTGGCCAACGCTTCGATCGTCGACGGGCTGTCGGCCGGTGGAGGTTGGTGGGTGACATACAGCGTTCGCCGGGGCGCTAAGTCGGCGGCCAGGTAGTGGGCGTAGTGGCACTGTCCACCGACCTCGTGGACCAGCAACAGCGATCCTGCTTGCTTGCCCGACCTGACTTTGGAGATCACCGAACCGGCGCGGGCTTGCTGCGGTGATGCCTCGTCTCGCGATCGATGCTCCGCCGCTGCCGCCAACTCCGCTAACGAGTTGCATTCCAGGATATCTTTCGGTTCAATCTCCAGTCCGGCTTCCCGCGCCATTGAGATCAATCGAATGCTCAGCAGCGAATCACCGCCGATGTGAAAAAAGTTGTCCCGGGGCGAGACGTGATCGTGACGCAACAAGTGGCAACAGAGTCGAACCAGAATCCGCTCGTGATCGGTCAGGTTATCGTTCATTTCTGTGACGAGCCGAGGAATATCCAGATCCATCGATGCCAGCCGGCGTCGATCCACTTTGCCCGAGCCTGTTCGCGGAATCGCATCAACTCGCACGATGCGACGGGGGATCAACGCCGCAGGCAATCGTTGGTGCAACTTGCGACGTAGCTCTTGATCGCTGATTCCACTTGAGTCCGAGACCACCCAAGCAACCAATTCTTTCGATGTGGGACCGGCGTCGGTAGGGCCAAGTGAATTCAGTTGATCGGCGAGCCATCGTCGTTGTCGCTGCGTCAACGCGTCGACGCGATTGGCGATCGATTCGCTGTGTTTCATTTGACTGCCCTCACGACCAGCATTGAGTCGGCCCACCATGCGTCTTTGGTGTCTTCGGGAATCGAAAGCGGCTGGACTCTCATTTGGATCTCACCAAAATGTTCCAGCAGACTGCGTTGATGTCGACGGCTCAATGAATCAACCTCAGTTGTCAAATACGTGAACACGCCGCCGTCACGGAGCAACCGTGCCGCAACGGGGAAGAAATGTTCTGCAAACGTCGCGCTGTTGGCGACATACTGAATAAACTCCGTCTCGTTCATCGGAAACGCATGGAAAAAGACGCTGTCATACGTGTCCAGCTTGTCGACGTTGTCCTGCCAGGGCCCAGGAATGAGGCGGATCTTCGGATCTGAGTATTGTTTTCGCCAGGGCACGAAGTGATCGTTGATGCTGTGGGGATTCATTTCGACAACGGTATGAGAACGCACCCCGGATTCCTGAATCATCGTTGCCGCGACGCCGCGCCCGAATCCGATTTCCAAAACATCGCCATGTGACTCGGTTGCCCAATCCGCCATCACTTTCATCAGTGGTGTTTGCCAGTCTTCCATGATCTCTTGCTCCGTCAGTCGCTCCGTCGACAGGTTGCGTGGCAGATGCGGCGCGTCACTTCCGGCAACCATGTGCCGGGCGATGCGGTCCAATGCGTTCAGGTCAGATGCGGAGTCGCGAAGCATTTGGTTGAGCAACCACGCGCGTTGACGTTTTCGTGGTGTCGCGATGAAGTCACCCTGTTTGATTTCGACGGACCATCGAGCGTGATCGTCTTCATACGTGAGTGTCTCTGCAACATCGTTGTCGAGTTGCAATGCCCGATCGATCCATCGCTGAGCTTCCTCGGCCGGCAACTCGCTGAGCGCGGCGACGATCGCGTCGGGGTGATCGGAAACGGAGGCGAGGCTCCGCGGAACCGCCATGACGGCGGCGTCCGAGACCCCGTCGATCCCGATCAATTCGGACTCGATTTCAGCCGGTTCGATGCGAACGCCGTTGACTTTGATTTGTTCGTCCAGACGTCCCACGAAGATCAATGAACCGTCGCGACGCATGCGGGCCAGATCGCCCGTCCGGTAGAGTCGTCCTGATTGGCCCGGACGCGGATCGGGAATAAACTTCTGTTTCGTGAGCTTACGATCCGCGTGATACCCGTTTGCCAATCGCGGGCCACCAATATGGATTTCGCCGATGCATCCGATGGGGATCGACGCTCCGTCTCGATCGAGCAGGCAAACGGGAGTTCCCTCGACACTCCGCCCGATCGAAATCATGTCATCGGTCGGCCTCAGCTCTGCAACTGTCGACCAAACCGATGCCTCGGTCGGACCATACTCGTTGAACAGGCGTGCGCCCGGCAAGACACGAAAGTGCTGCCGGACCAGTGACCGCGTGCAGGATTCGCCTGCCAGGATGACGCGTTTGAGTGTCGGGAACAACGTCGGGTTTGCGTGCTTGACGAGAACCAGGTAGAGCGACGGAAGGACCAGCGTCTCGGTCACTTGATGGCGATCAATCAACGCTGCCAAACGTTGGACATCTTGCACGTCTTCATCTTGCGGCAGAATCAATTGCCCTCCGTCACAGAGCGTCCAAAAGATTCCAGCAACGGAACTGTCAAACCAAATCGGTGACACCATCAAGTATCGCTGCGGAGCCGTTGGATAGAACGACTTGCGCGCCAAGGTCGAACGCAGCAATGCATCATGCGTGATTTCCACCCCTTTGGGTTGTCCGGTGGAACCGGAGGTATGCAGGATGTAGGCCAATGTTTGGCCCTCGGGCGCGTCAATCCGCGCACCGTTTGCGTCACCGGTCCGCGGCAAGTCACGGGGATCGATTACCGTTTCGAAAACGCCGCCCAGGCCAGATCGAATTCCGACCACGATGCGGGTGCCGACACGCGCGGAGAGTTGACGCAGACGTTCCAAGGGCAGGTCTGGATCAAAGGGCACGTAGGCACCGCCCGCTTGGAGAATCCCCAAGATTCCGACGACCAGCTCGACTGATCGCGAGAGACACACGGCGACTTTCGTGTTCGGCCCAACACCTGCCTCGCGCAGCCTCTCCGCCAGCTTGCCGCCCCGATCGATCAAGTCCCGGTATCGAATCGACTCGTCGCCACAAACCACTGCGACCGCGTCGGGAGTTTTGCGGCCGCGGCGAAGGATCCGTTCGATCACCGTCTGGCCGTGTGGAGCAATCGCCGGGGTATCGTGATTCCCAGCCAGAGCCTGCATCGCCGCTTGATCCATCTCGGTGCAAAAGTCGACTTGACCAACCCGTTGGCTCGGGTCACGCGCGAGCTGTTCGAGCAGCGATCGCCAATGCTGCGACATCAATTCGATGGTTGCCCGCTTAAATCGATTCGTGCGAAACTCAATCGCGCACTCGATCCGGGGACGCGCGTCAGCGGCGAACCAGGTCAGGTCAAATTTCGACACGCCCAGGTCAGACACTTCGGGGATCAATGTCAAACCGTCGCCGAGTTCCAGCGGCACGGGCGGTTGCTGCGGAACAAACATCGTTTCGAACAAGGTTCCGAAATGCTCAGAGAGTTCCTGGTGCGTCGCCTGACGGTGGGTCAGCAAGTCCGCGAAATCATTGCTGATCTGTCCGGCAAGTGCGTCAAAGGCGACGTCGCGTCGGATGCGACAGGCAAACGGCAGAGCTTCAATCAAGAAGCCGACTTCCCCGTCTTCCAAACTCCAGTTGTCGCGACGGCTGACCGGCATCCCGATCACAAAGTTTTCCGTCGCCGAATAGCGTGACAGCAAGACAGAATAGGCGGTCAATAAATACGTTCCGACCGAGACGCCGCATGCGGACGCGGATCGATGGATCGCCGCACTGAGTCGATCGGACAAGGAAAATCGAAACAGCTCGCCGGCCTCCGAATCCCCGGCGGAGGGTTCAAAATCAAACGGCAACCCGCTCGCCCGCTCGCACCCGTCCAACCGCCCCCTCCACCACGAAAAAGGGGAAAGGGGTCTTTTCTTAGGAAGATGCGAAAAAGGGGAGGGGGGGATTTTCTTCGGTTTGGACACGCGCGACGTTGCTTCCACTCCGTCAAAAAGACCCCCTTCCCCTTTAATGTAGTCGTGGGCGAATTGGTTCATCAGCAGTTGGAGGCTGTGTTGGTCGACGGCGATGTGGTGAACCGTGATGGCCAACGTGTCGCCATGATCACGGGACCGCACCAACAGTGCACGCAGCGGTCCATCGCTTGCCAGATCGAACGGACGCCGGCCTTCGGCGACGATCGCTTCTTTCGTCACATCGTGGTCCCAGAGCGTCCAGGCAAGGGGCAGGTCATCGTGCACCCGCGGGACCGGGACGCCGTCTTGTACATCGACGGTCGTGCGGAGCGCCGGATGTTGACGAATTAATGTTGCCAGACAACGTCGAACGAGTGCCGGATCGATTCGGCCGCTGGCCTTCCAGACGACTTGATACTGATAGGCCGGTGATTGCCGGTTGGAGTTCCAGTGGTACCAGATTGACCGTTGACCGGAAGAGAATTCCGCAACCGGTGTCGCGTCCGATGGGGATGGAACGGGAATGTCGGGCACGGGCGTTTGCAAGCTGGCCAACGTTTTCGCGTCACGGTGTCGAAAAACGTCCTGGATCGTGATGGAAATCCCCAGCTCGTTGGCCCGCGAGACGAACTGCATCGCATCCAGAGAAGAGCCGCCCAATTCAAAGAAGTCATCGTCGGTGCCGACCGACTTCCGATCCAGCAACGCACCGATGAGGTTGACGAGCGTGAACTCAATGGCGTTCTTCGGTGCCGTGATCGTCGCTGACGTCTGGGCGGCGTCATCGGATCGTTGCCGGTCTAAGATCGCTTCGATTTGCCGTCGGTCGATCTTTCCATTGATGGTCCGAGGGAATCGCGGCTGGACGATGAATCGCGACGGCACCATCGCGGCTGCAAAGCGAGTGCGGAGGTGCCGCCGAATACTGGTAACGTCGATCGCCGAATCGCCTTCGATCAACGCGACCAACCTTTCGGCACGCCCGTTGCGCATTTGCGGCAGCACGAGGCAGTCGTGCACACCTTTGCATTGTCGGATCGCCGCCGTGATTTCAGCCGGTTCGATCCGCACGCCGGACAGTTTCAGCTGATCGTCGATCCGTCCGAGAAATTCCAGTGCGCCATCGTCGCGCATCCGAACGCAATCTCCGCTGCGGTACCAGATGACGTCATCGCCGGTTGCCGGTCGCATGACGAATCGTTGACGCATCAGGTCCGGATTGGCAAGGTATCCGTTGGCCAGTCCCGCACCGCTGATCCACAATTCACCGGACACCCCAGGCGGAACCTGTTGGCCGGCCGAGTCGACGATCAGGATCGAGTTTCCGGCAACGGGTCTGCCGATACTTGCCGGACCGGAGGAGTGATCGAGCCGGTCGATAGGGTGCAGCGTCGCGCAAATGGTGGTCTCGGTCGGCCCGTAACCGTTGATCAATTTCAAATCGGGCGATCGGTCGACGATCGAGGCGAGCAGCCGCTGCGGAATCGGTTCGACGCCAACGAGTAGACGCTTCAAGTCGAGCGGTCGACCATTGGCCAGCCGCCGATCCAACGCCGGCAGGAAAAATGGCGGCAAGTACGCGCTGCCGATCTGCATGGCACGCATCCACTCCAGCATCTCGTCGGCACTGAGGCGTTGCGTGTCACTGGGAATGCACAGCGTTCTGCCGAACAACAACGCTGAAAAAACTTCGTACATTGCGACGTCGAAGCCGATGTTCGTCCACCACGCGCAACGACAATCCTGTTGCAAAGGCGCCATTGTTTCAAACGCTGTCAACAGATTCCAAACCGATTCGTGGCGAATCACGACGCCCTGTGGTTGGCCGGTCGACCCCGAAGTAAACAGCGCATAACACGCGTCTTGTGCCAAATCACAATTCGATTGTCGGGGCGATGCGATCGGGAGGACCGAAATGGAATTCCCGGTCGCATCGATCATCCGTGGAACGCCCGACTGTGACAGCAATTGTCTCACGCGTTCGGGAGGATTTTCCGCGTCGACGATCATGAAGCAACGTCCGCTTGCCAGGACCCCCATCATCGCGATGGCGGCTTTTTCATCACGCCGACAGAGTAACGGAACCAATTCGCCGAACCCGGCATCCTCGATTCGTTCGGACAGGTCTTGGGCCATCTGCCGCAGCCCGTCATAGCTCAGTTGGGTCGCCGGACCGTCCACGGCGATCGCGTCATGAACTCGCTCGCATTGTTTGCAGAATCGTTGCCAGAGGTTGACGGATTCCAACGTTGAAGCGATGCCACCGTGTTTGGCCAGGAATGTGTACTCCGAATCGGTAAGCAAGTCATAGTCGGCAATACGAGTCGTCGGGGACGCACTGACCGCCATCAGCGTGTTCCGGAAATGCTGAACCGCGCGTTGACGATCGTCTGCCGAAAAGACATCGTCGCTGAAGTCGAACAGCAACTCCCATCGATCGCCGTCGAGCGGATGTGCGGAGACGGTCAGTTTGCGTTGGGGGTCTCCGTAGCCGTTGTGCAACCACCGCATCGATGTCGGCATGCCGCAAAAATCCTCCACCGTCAAGTCGATCAGGTTGAGCCCGACGTCGAAGGCGCGCTGCGATTGGGATGTCATGGCACCCGGAATCGCATTGGAGAGGAACCCCATCGACTCGGCCGCCACCTTTCGCGAGAGATCTGCAAACGTCTCCGACGAGTCGACCGAGACACGGAAGGGAAGCAGTTGCATGAACAATCCGATCGTTTCTCGGAATGCCGCGGTGGAGCGGCCGTGCGTTGTTGCTCCGATACAAATGCTCTGCTGTTGTTCGAGTCGGCTGAGCCACGCGATCATCGTTGTGGCAAACAGATTGAAATGGCTCAGTGGTGCCGTGATTTGACGAAATGGAGACACCATCACCGATGTCGCAATCGCTTGGTTCTCCTCGTCGTTCAACCGCACGGTGACACGGGTCTGACGCGCCGAGACCGATTCACGGCCGGCGGAATAGAATCGAGTTCCCGGCGTTGCGTCGCTGCGTTCGGCAAACCATGCCGTTTGCCGGGCAACGGATTCGTCGCATGCATGTCGGTCCTGCCAATCGATGTATTGCCGATAGTCAGGGACATCCAATCTCGTGGGATCGCTTGCGTCTGCCTGATAGAATTTCGCCAACGTTGCCAAGATCGCTCGTCCGGCAAACGCATCGGTCAAGGCATGGTGAATCGTCAGATAGAATTCCCAGTTGTCAGCTGACAATCGAAGGAGTATCGCGTCGCAGAGCGATCGGGTGTGATCGAAGCGACCGGCAAGTCGTTCGTTGACGATTCGATCGGCGTCGGCCTGTGGGTCGGGTGCCGACGAAACATCGATGACGCGACACTCCTCGTCGCGAACCGCTCTCACGGCCGACTGTGTCCATTGATCGTCAGTGGCGACGGTGCGAAGCACTTCGCTACGGCTGACCAGCTGTCCGAACGCGTCGGCGAAGCGGTGTGGATCGATGCGACCACGAATCGTGTAACGATAGGGCACTTCGTACAGCGGGACATCCGGTTGCAGTTGTTGGCCGATCCAGATCAATTGCTGGTTGCCAGCGAATGAGGGGGGCATCACGGTCTGTCCCTCCGGCGGCGCGTGAGAAACAGAAACGTCGGATCCATCCCGCTTCCCGCAATGATCTCTGCGATTTGCCAACCCGCCGCCTCGACTTCGCGACGAACGGTTGCATCGGACAAGTGATGCCAGAACAACCCCGTGTAGATTCGTTCGCCGAACTCCGTTCGGACATTTCCCGCCGTCAACCAAGCCACCGCCTTTGCAATCCCGAATCGGACCCAAGCCCCCGCTTTTGAACTCGCCCGCTGGTTGACGTACGAAACAACGGCCACACCATCTTCGCTGCACAGGCGAGCGCATTGATCCAGGAACTCTCGTCGCCGATCGACGCCCTGCACGGTGGAATACATCCAACACGACGTGTAGACGATGTCGAAGGTTTCGGGAGGATCAAAGGTGTCGAAATCCTCTGCGATGAAATCGGCCGGAAATCCGGCCTCGACGGCGTAGCGTTTTGCGCGATCGATCATCCAATCCAAGCGATCGATGGCGGTGACCTGATAGCCGGCATCGGCAAACCATTTGGCTTCCCTGCCTTGACCGCAGAACGCGTCGAGCAGTCGACACGAGGATCGATAGTTCAACAGCGTTGGCAACATGCGGGACTCGTGCGGTAGCTGATAGCGGTCCGGATCGTAAAACTCGGGCCGTGAGGCGTAGGTTCTTTCAACCATGTCCGCGACATCACGTCGACGCATCAGTCCGATCGATATCGCCTCCAACAGGAGTGCGATCGCCGGTAAAAACCAGCCCGCCGGCTCGGGGCGTCGACGAAAGCGTTCTGCCGCCGAATTCATGCCGGCGCCGAGCGTCAAACGCCAAGATCCTGTTGCGGCTGTCGATTCGGCGTCTGTCGGTTGATGCGATGTTGCGGCCGCCGGCATGAATCGAATCAGCTCCTGCCCCGGCATGCGGCTTGGACATAGTCTGCGATGGTCTGTGGCGTTTCGAAGTTTTCGATCGTCACGTCCGCGGGCGGAACCGAGACGCCAAACTCCGTTTCAAGAAACGCGACCAACCGCATGATTCCCATCGAATCGATGTGGCCACCACCGAGCAAGTCGTCATCCTTGGAAATCGGATCCGTTTGGTTGCCCATCAGTTCATGTTGGATGAAAGACATGAGCTTCTTCATCGGGTCGGTGTCGGTCATCGTGGCTTTGGTGGTGCGGTAATGAAGGAGCGAAGGAAAAGCATTGCCATCACGTCATCGCGGTCGTTGTCTGGGGACAGCCGATCCGCCGGCGGGATCCGACGTCACGCCGCGGTCGGTGGTCGAATCGGGGAACGCGTTGTATTCCAGTGTCAATTTCAAACGGTCGATCTTTCCACTGGTCGTCCGCGGAAACGTGTCTCGGACGAAGAGGTGCTCTGGGACCGCATAAGGCGGCAGCTGTTCTGCCAATTGCTTTTTTAGATCACTGGTTTCGGATGGACTCGAATCCTGCAACGTCACCGCGGCGAGCAGGCGACCGGTTTCATTCGCCGAGACGCAGAAGGCGGCGGCTTCGACGACCGCGGGATGTTGGGCAATCGCATGTTCGACCTCGTCGAGTTCGATCCGGTAGCCTCGGACTTTGACCTGACGATCGATCCTGCCCAAGAATTCCAATTCGCCGTCGTCCCCGCGTCGTACCAGATCACCCGTCCGATAGAAACGTTTCCCGCTGTTTAAATCAAAGTAGAACGTGACCGGGTCGTCACACCCCAGATGCCAGTACCGGGTCATCATGGTGGAGGAATGAACGAGCAATTCGCCGACTCCCTTTTCCTGGACCACCTGATCCAACGGATCGAGAATCAATCCCTCGGTCTGTTCCCAGAGCGTTCCGATGGGAATCGGCCGTTCGGAAAGTTCCTTCGGTCCGCCCTGAGACGTCGGCGCGATGTGAAAGTAGGTGCACTGATTCACTTCCGCGGGGCCGTAGACGTTGCTGATCCACGCATCGGGCAGCACGCGTCGCAACTGCTGTGCGTGCCGCGGGGCGAGCGGTTCACCGCCGTACAGGATCCACCGGAGACTGGACAGATCACGTTGTTCGGGAACGCCTCGCTGAAGCAATTGGACCAGTGCGAAGGGCACCGAATACCAGATCGTGATTCGTTGCGATTCGATCAGCGAGGAGAGACTGGCCGGCAACATGCTGTAGGAGGGTGGGATCAGCACCGTCGTCGCTCCCGCCATCACCGCCGAATAGTAACCGAACGTTGACATGTCAAAGTGCAGCGGCGACAGATTTGCGACTCGGTCGTCGCCTGTGACGCCATAGGTCTTGACCGACAGACGGGCGTAACTGTTGCCGCTGTAATGCGAGTGCACAATCCCCTTGGGTGTCCCGGTCGAACCGGAGGTAAAGATCACGTAGGCAGGTTGCGTCCGGTCCAACGGAATCGGATCGATGGGGTCAACCGCATCGAGGGCCGACCAGGGGGTGAATGCGAGGGTCGGCCAATCCGTACCTTCAACGCCGATCACGTGTTGGAGTGGTGTGGCACAGCGATCGAGTTCGTCCAGTGCCGAATCGGCCAGCTTCGTCGTGATGAGATGACGGATACGACCACTCCGCAGGATGCTGCACAGCCGAGACGGCGGCGCCGAGGGATCTACCGGTACCATGGCCGCGCCGGCTTTCATCACCCCATACACACTGATCGGCGATTCAACGCCGGCAGGAAGACGCACCGCGACACGGTCACCGGGGCGCACGCCCCGATCACGGAGAACGGTCGCGAGCCGAGCCGAACGGTCGTCCAGTTCGGCGTACGTGACGGAGTTGTTGCCGCAGTGAAACGCCACCTGGTCGGGGGTTTTCAACGCCGAACGTGTTAGATTGTCGTGTAGCAGATCCACCATCGTCAAACTCCAAGCAGTCCCGCAATGATGTTGCGTTGGATGTCCGACGTGCCGGCGTACAAGACGCCGCCGATGGCGTCACGCCAATCTCGATCGATCCCATTTTCGCACAAATAGCCTCGGCCGCCATGGATCCGCACCGCGTCTTCGCTGGACTGTGCGTAGCATTCACTCAGGTACAGTTTCAAGATGGCGGCGTCCATCATCGCCGATTTCCCCTGGCTCTTGAGCCACGCGACCTTGTAGAGCATCAGCTTTGACGTTTCCAAGCGAACTTTCATGTCCGCGATGCGATTGGAGACCGACTGGAATTTTCCAATCGGCTGGCCGAATTGGGAACGCTCTTTGGCGTACCGGACGCACGTTTCTAATTGACGCTGCATGGCGCCGACTTGGCTGGCCAAGATACAGCAGCGTTCGAATTCGAGCGAATGATTGAACGTGGCGAAGCCGCCACCTTCCTTGCCGAGTCGATGTGATTCGGGCACAAAGCAGTTGTTCAGATGCAGTTCGCCGATCGGGACGGTCCGAAGGCCCATTTTTAGATGATTCGCGCCGCGGCGGAATCCCTCCTGTTCCGCCTCGACCAAGAACGTGGACAGCCCCCACTTGCCCTTTGCCGGATTCGTGCTTGCCACGACGAGCGCCACGTCGCAGATCGGTGCGAGCGTGACCATGCACTTGCTGCCGTTGAGCACGTAGCCGCCGTCGACTTTCTCCGCCGTCGTTTGCAGATGAAAGACGTCGCTACCGGTACTCGGTTCGGTGATCCCATGCGCCCCTTTCCAAGTACCGTCGCAGAGTCTTGGCAGAAAGCGTTCTTTTTGAAACTCGCTGCCGAAGTGCAAAATCGGAAGCTGAACGGCCCACATCTGTGCGTTCAGCGCCAGCAGCAAGCCGCCGTCGCTGCATCCGTAGCCGAGCGCTTCCATGGCCAGCATCGCGGTTTGAATATCGGCCGAAGCTTTTCCGCCAAATTGGGTCGGGATGTACAGACCCAGGATGCCAAACTCGGCCGCCCGTTGCCAAAGGTCTTCGGCGAACTCGCTCCGTTCGTCTCTGTCGATCACATCGTCGCTCAGATGCTCCAGCGCGAACGCTTGCATCCGATCGCGATAGGCGAGTTGATCGTCGGTCCAATCAAAATTCATAGCTGCGACTTGGAATCATTCGATGGTATTGATGAACGCGGATCGTTTCAGATCTTCGTAGGGATTGAACGGGTCGCTGACTTGGCCTTCG
Source organism: Stieleria sedimenti (assembly GCF_025060895.1). Taxonomy (GTDB): domain Bacteria; phylum Planctomycetota; class Planctomycetia; order Pirellulales; family Pirellulaceae; genus Stieleria; species Stieleria sedimenti. The sequence continues at coordinate 62,624 of NZ_JANZKV010000067.1, forward strand.
ATTTCGAGGTGGGTTCCAACGCCAAAGTCGCTTGCATAGTCAGTGATCAGTTGCATCGCGACGAAATCCTCGAGCGCGAAACCGGTGGAATCAAACACGCTGCGTCGTGTCTTGGCAGCGGCGAACGCGTCTGGCGAAGCGACCAATTCTACCAGCGCCGGACCGATTTGGTCTTCGGTCAGCTGCTGGCATTCTCCTTCGACACGGGCCTGGAGAGGAAAGTCCGGGCAGACAAAGCTGTCTCTGAGCAACGAAACCGGCAGTTCTGTCTTGCCGGGCAAATCCGAGCCGATCGCGTTGATGTGGACATCGGTTTTCAGTGAGGGGGCGCTGATCACCGGCCCCTCACCGGCTTCGACGGACGTCGCCGTGCAGATCACGTCGGATGCTTTCAAGAGTTGTTCGAGTGAGGTGACTTCGATCTGGCACCTTGCTGAATTCAGTGGCGCAACGCGGTCGATCAACGAATGGGCGTTTTGCAATTCAATGTCGAAAACACGTACATGGTCGATTTCGGTGACTTGCGAGATGGCGTGAAATTGCGTCACCGCCTGGGCACCACAGCCGACCAGTCCGAGTGAGATTCGCCGGCGTGGTGCGAGATGACGGGTGGCGACCGCGGAAGCGGCGCCGGTGCGCATCGCGGTCAACAGATTGCCGTCGGCCAGTGCGATCAGGCGTCCGGTGACGGGATCAAACTGTTTGAACGTCGCGACGACGGTGGGCAAGTTGTGGTCGACGGGATTGGTCGGATGGTAGCCGACGGCTTTCAGAAAGACCGCCCGTTGTTTGTGGTGCAGCGGCATCCATTCGACCAAGCCGGTCACGGGCTTGTGGTAATGAAATCCGCTGCGTACCGGAACGTCGTACTCGCCGTCGGAGAATTCGGCAAAGGCCGCCTCCAGACGATCAATCAAGACCGACATGAATCGATCGATCCCGACGCGTTCGATGGTTTGGACGATTTGACGGTGATCGAGCACCAGCGTCGTCTGCTTGTTCATAGCGCCAGCGCCCGTTCAATGAACCAGTAACTGGCGATCAGCCCGATCACCGCGGACCCTCCCACCAAAACCACGCTCTGATAGTATTTCTGTGTCCTTAGCAGGAAAATGATGGGGAACACGACGGCGACGATCGCCAACTGCCCCAATTCAACCCCGACGTTGAAGCCGATCAGCACTTTGACCAAGTAGATCATGCGAAACGGAAGTTCGCTCATCACCGACGCGAAACCCATTCCGTGGAACAGGCCGAACCCGAAAATGATGAACCCGGTTTTGACATTGAATTTGGGGCGGATCGTATTGATCGCGACCAAGACGATCGACAAGGCGATTAGCGATTCGACCCATCGCGAAGGGAGGTGAATCACGCCGAGTGCGGCCAGGCTGAGCGTGATCGAGTGTGCGATCGTGAACAGCGTGACGATCTTCACGATGTTCCAGAATGCCTGGCGGAACTTTGGCACCGGATGCCACTTGCCGTCCCGGCGGACCAACACCGCCGGCAACAACAGCGCGACGATAAACAGGATGTGGTCGATTCCGATCCAGATATGCAACACACCCTGCCAAACAAAATCTCGGGGGCGGAGGAGCAGATCGATGTGGGTCAAGTCGAGCTCTTGGACCGGGTTGTGAGAGCCGAAGACCATTGCGGCAAATTCGCCCTCGAATGCTTGGCCGCTTTTCTGATTCCGCTCAATGCAGACCAAGCTGCGGTGGGTGAAATCATCGTCCACGAACAGACTGTTCCGAATCGTGATCGTGTCGGGAACCGGTCCGACAGGAGTCTGGTAGATGTACTGGGCATAACTGCCTTCCCCGTCCGGTAGGTCCAGAATCCGCAGATCGATGTACTCGATGGGGATCGGTTCCGAATCGATCCAGATTTCGTAGTGTTGGCGAATGTAGTCGAGTACCCGTTGACGGGTTTGCTGAAGAACTGCCAATCGGTTGTCGATCGGCATTGCGTCCGCCTCGGGATCGGGCTGGGAAGTTTCGGCAGCCGGCGGAACTCCAATGCCCAGTTTTTCGCGAAGGTCGTCTAAATTGACTTCGACGCGACCGGTGAAACGATCCTCTTCCACATTCAACCAGACATAGGTTTCGCCGGTGGTGTGAGCGGGGGCCGTTGCCGTCAGCAGAAGCACGGGCAACAACGAGAGCCACGGGAACAGGCTTCTCAGCAAACGCAAGTTCGAAGGGGTCGGATTCATATCGCTTGGGGTACTTGAAACAGCTGTGAGAATCGGAAATCGACACCCATCGGATCGAGTGCAAGCCGTCTTATTCCACTCTCGATGATCCGAAACTGAGTTTTTGGTCGATCCGAGTCTGCCCCCGGAACCGCCGATCTGCGGTCAAGGATAGTTAACGGAGCTGCCGTATCAGCGTCTGTCGCGGCAACGACCCCGTTTTTTCCTGCCTGGAATGGTTGCAGGCCGTCAATGTCGACGGGGCACTTCGCGAGAGACGCTTGGACGGATAGGATTGGAGCAGGGATGACGGTTGTCCGGGCCGCGTCCCCCGTTAACGACCCAGGCCCCACGATTCTCTCGCCGCGTTCCTTGGACGATTCGATGACCCGCACCCTCTTCCGAAATGCATCCGTTGTGCTGGCCGACACGGTCACCGAGAGTTCCGTTCTGATCGAAGACGGCAAGATCTTGGATGTGGCGGCGTCCGCCGACGCTGCGGCCGACAACGTGGTCGATTGCGCGGGATTGCACTTGATGCCGGGCGTGATCGATGACCAGGTTCACTTCCGCGAACCCGGTCTGACGCACAAAGAAGATTTGTCGACGGCCAGCCATGCCTGTGCCGCCGGTGGGGTCACGTCGTTCTTGGAGATGCCCAACACCAAACCGCCGGCGGTGACGCTGGAAGGTGTTCGTGCCAAAGAGCAGCTCGGCGCGGACAAGTCATTGGTCAACTATGGCTTTTACATCGGAGCGACGCCCGACAACGCCGCCGAGTTGGCCAAGGCGACCGATGTCCCGGGGATCAAAATCTTTATCGGCAGCAGCACCGGCAACTTGTTGGTTGATGAACAAGAGGCGTTGGAGCGGATCTTTGCCGAAACGACACTGCCGATCTGCGCCCACTGCGAAGACGAGCAAACGGTTCGCGCCAATGCCGCTCGCTTGGCCGGTACCAACGATGTAGCCGACCATTCACGCATCCGGGATGTCCAGGCCGCCGTGATCGCGACTCGGCGGGCGACCGATTTGGCCCGTCGATACAAACATCGCTTCCACGTCTTGCATGTTTCCACCGCCGCCGAACTGGATATCCTGGCCGATCCCGCGCCGTACATCACCGCCGAAGTCTGTCTGCACCACTTGTTTTTCAACGTCGACGATTACCCCCGCCTGGGGACTCGGATCCAAATGAATCCCTCGATCAAATCAGCCGACGACAATCGCCGGCTGTTCGAGGCACTGCTGGACCACACGATCCAGGTCATCGCGACCGATCACGCCCCGCACACGCTGGAAGAAAAAGCGGCGCGGTACCCCAACAGCCCCTCGGGGTTGCCGGCCGTTGAAAACAGTTTGGCCTTGATGCTCGATCAAGTCACCCAGGGCCGATGTTCCATCAATCAAGTCGCGTCGTGGATGTGTGATGCGCCCGCGCGCGTCTGGGGCATCGTGGGCAAGGGCCGGATCGAAAACGGATACGATGCGGATCTGGTGCTGGTGGATCTGCAGAAACAAAAGACGATTCGCGATGCCGAGCAACACACCAAATCAAAATGGTCGCCCTGGGACTCGGTCACGTTGACGGGCTGGCCGGTCGCGACCTTCGTCGGCGGGCACAAGGTCTACGATGCCGACAACGGATTTGACGAATCGTTTCGCGGTGCCAAGCTGCGGTTCGATCATTCCCGAGGCGGCTACTGGGCGACCGCAGGCGGAATCGGCACCGAATGATGCCGACTGACGAAGGGCGTTCGGGGCGTTAAACTACAGGCCTCGGTCGCGAAACCACGGCGCCGGGGCGTGCGGATGAATCGTCCGTGCCGAGTTTGACTTCCCCCTCCCCTTCCCCTCCCAGTGATCCATGTCTGAAAACGACGGCGAAGATGCCAAGCCGGTTGTGCCCCTGTCCGCCAGTGCCCGCCGCGTGCTGGGTGTCTTGGTGGAGAAAGCCAAAACGACTCCGGATAACTATCCGATGTCCGCCGCGGCGATCATCAGCGGTTGCAATCAAAAATCGAATCGTTCCCCGCAAATGCAGCTCGACGAAGACGACGTGCTGTTGGCGCTCGACGAGTTGCGGGGCGTCGGCGCGGCGCGAGAAATCCAGGGCAGCGGACGGGTCACCAAGTATCGACACGCCGCCTACGATTGGTTGGACTTGGACAATCCGCAGGCCGCCGTGTTGACCGAATTGCTGCTCCGCGGGCCGCAAACGATCGGCGAGATCCGTACCCGGGCGTCGCGGATGTGCAGCCTGCCCGATCTCGACTCGGTCAAAACCGTTTTGAAATCGTTGGCCGACAAGGATCTGGTGGAAGCGTTGACACCTCCGGGACGTGGGCAAACGTTTGCCCACAAGCTTTATCCGCCAGAGGAACGCCAGTACTTGGAAGCCCGTGTCGAAAAGCAGGCGGCAAAGTCGGCGGCGATCCCCGACACCAGCAAGGATGTCATCGACCAGCTGATCGCGCGACTGGACGCCGTCACCGAACGAATCGATGACCTGGAAGCAAGACTGAAAGAACTCGAGTCGTAGCTTGCCTCACAGTGGGGTAAGCTTCCAACTTGCCTGCTCGGAAGTGATGGCTTCCGACCGTGATGCAGAGGGCGTTGGTGATTCTGGAAGCTGAAGCTTCCAGAATCGCAAGCTGGAAGCTTACGCCACTCGGATCGCAGGCTGGAAGCTGAAGCTTCCAGAATCGCAAGCTGGAAGCTTACGCCACTCGGTTAATTGGATTCGACGATCACGGTTTGCGATCGTGTGGGGAGCTGCGTAAATCGCTCGGTTTTTCCGGTCGGCCAGGTCACTGAGACGGTCACCGTCGCGTCGTCCAGGTCGCCCAGGCCGAAGTGCATCACCCGTTCGTTGCTGCATTGATACCCATCACCGGCGACCAAGAACCCGGTGTGTGTACCCAGGCTGGTTTCGACGCGGATGGTGCTTCCGATCGCGTCGCGAGAGGACCTGCGGCCTTTCAAGTCCAGTCGAATCCAGTTGCCGCTGTTCTCCGTGCGATTGATCATCAACGCCGTCGGTTCGGTTTGGTGCGTGACTACGAAGTCGACTTTTCCGTCGCGGTTGGCGTCAATCGTCCACAAACCGCGGCCGACGTGATTGTTCTGGAAGTACGGCCCCAGTGTTTCGACCGACACGCTGCGATACCGGCCGGTCGCGGATCGTTGAAAGATCTGCATCGGCTGGTCATACATCGCTTTTTCGTCGCCTCGTGAGAACAGGTCGACGTGACCATTGGTGACGACGATCTCCGCGTCGCCGCTGTTGTCCAGATCGATCGCTTCGGTGCCGAACGCGACCAGCGGACGTGTGTCCTCGACCAGCCCCAGCGGTCCGGTGCGATCTTGCCAGATGCCCGAGGAGGATTGCGCGTGTAGCGTGTTGTATTCTTTGTCGAAATTGGTGACGTACAAATCCACGTCGCCGTCTCGGTCAAAGTCGCCGGTGGCGATCCCCATCGAACCTTGTGGAATCCCGCGGTCGTCGCCGCCGATCCCACGCAGCATCGCCGACTCGGACAAGGCGAGTTTGCTGTCGGTCGGTTCGCCCGCCACGCGACTCCAGTAATGATTGTTGGTCATGTCGTTGGCCACAAACACTTCATTGCCGAACCGGCCATCCAAGTCACCGACGATGATTCCCAGTCCACGCCCGGGCGAATCCGTGATCGCGCCCCAGGCTTCGGTCGTGTCAGCAAAGGTTCCATCGCCGCTGGAACGCAAAAAACGATCCGGCATGGCTGGAAACAGCATCGGGGAGCAGGATCGCATCACCGTGGAGCCCGACATCGGACAGCCTTGCGTGACCGGGCCCAGCGTGGCGCAGTAGTTGACGACCACGAGATCCGCCAAGCCATCGTGGTCGAGATCCGCGATCGCGCCGCTGGAGGACCATTCGTCAGCGTCGCCCGGCGGCAGTTGATCACTCGCGTCCCGAAAGGTTCCGTCACCGTTGTTAACGTACAAACGATTGGGGCCGTAATTGAGCACCAACAGATCGGGAAAGCCATCTTCGTTGAGATCTCCGACCGCGACGCCTTGTCCGAATCCCTTGTCGCCGGTTTGTGCGATTCCGCCGACGGGCCGGAATTGTCCGTCCAAGTTTCGGTACAGTTCGTTGGCTTCGGAATCTTGTGCTGGCGGTGTTCCTCCGGCGGCCACCAGATACAAATCGCTCCAGCCGTCCAAATCAAAATCGATCGTTCCGCCGCCACAACCGAGCGTCTGGTAGAGCATGATTCCCGGCTTGTCGAGGGTCTCGCTCGTCCGGCCCCAAAACGTCAATCCGCGCTGGACCGCTTCGTCTGCTATTTTCCAGTCAACCACCGCGCCGGCCTTTTCGGCAGCCTCACCGGCGACCGCGCCGTCGCGGCGGATCGTTTGTTCGCTCGGATCGTTTGTCGAAACCACTTTTTCGATACTCGGTAACGGCAGTCGTGCAAACAGCACGCCAAAGTCGGGCAGCGCCTCGGGGACCCGCCAGGGTGTGCCCGGTTTTAATCGTTTGACCAACTCGTCGCGAAATCCGGCGACATCAACGGAGTCGTCTTCGGGTAACGTGGTCGCGATCGCCGACCAGGCTTCGGCCTCCCAAAGCCGCCCCAGTTTTTCCAGCGACTCGGCAATCTCCAGCGCGATCGCCCGTGAGATTTCGCCGGTCCGCGTGAAGCGGTCTTTTAACTGGTGAAAACGCGTCAACTGTTGGGCCCGATCATTGACGAGCGTGACCATCTGTTTGCTGACGTCGGGGTTTTGGGCAGCAAACTCGGGCAGCAGGGTGGCCAACCGCGCCCAGATTTGGACGACTTCGGGATCGCCACAGACGGCCGCTTGGGCAAACGCCCGGAGCGCCGAGGGCCCGTCGTCGTTCGCCCGAGCCCAGTCGCCCAGGGCAATCCAATACGCGGGGTAGTCCTGAATCCCATCGGTTTGCTCGGCGGCCCAGGTTTCCAGTTCCTCGAACCGCCGAGATGCGGCCAAGGCCTGACCCAAGAAGGCTTGCGAGGGGTGATGATTGGGGTGATCGGCGACGATCTCGCGGAGCAACTTGATCGCTTCGTCGAATTTACTCTCGTCGAATTTTGACTTCGCCGCCCCCAACAGCGGTCGCTTGTCGTCGGGGTTGCGGGTGACCATCTGGTCCAACGGGTCGGCATCAAGTGTTCGTCGTTCGGTATTGCTCAAATCCTTCAGCATCCCGACGTCAAACCGCCGCGCGAGCACCAGGGTTTTCCCGTGTCGAAGCGCCGAAACGCGATCATCGGCACCGATGTAGAAATCGAACAGCCAACGGCGGGTTTCGTGCTGGTCGGGTTGAGCCTGAAGCGCCTGTTCCAAAAAATCCAAGCCGTCGTGGTATTGCCCCAGCCCGATCATCGCGATCATCGTCTGGCGGACACGACTGGGATTCGCGAACGACTCGGATTGACACGCCGAGCGCAAGAATTTGGCCGCCTGATCGGGATGCCCGCTCTGATGGGCCGCCTGGGCGATCAGCACCAAGGTGTCCGGCTCGATTTCCGACAGACCCCGATCAGTTGCCTGGATCGTTTCGATTCGGTTGACACCGGCCTGAGCGAGAATGATCTGTGACGCTTCCCAAGCCCGATCCCACTGTCGTCGCCGCAGCGACAACTTGAGCGTACCGACCGGATTGGCAAGCGTTTCGGTGCCCGGCGTTGCGGTGGTTTCCAGCGGGGTATCGCCGTCTGGGTCTCCGGCGGGCGGAGAGTGATCGCAGCCCCAAACCAGCGAGATGACGAACAACAGAAACACGAGCCCGCGCAGCGACCGGCAACGGCGCAGCGACCGGCAACGGCGCAGCGACTTGCAACAGCGCAGGGACTTGCAACAGCGCAGTGGTGGGGTGGAAGCGGGACGACGGCTGAAGGCTTTGGGCAACCATCGTGCGACTGGCCGCGTAGAGAACGACATTGCGGTGACTTGGTTCGACGTCATGTTTGGCACTGCAGGCAGTCCGTCCACCGGTGTGTCCGACCGCCTACCCAGCGGTGAATCCAGCAGCGCGCCGTTTGGGAGGCTCATCGAGTGAACGTCCTGTTTGCTTCGTTTCCGCATTGGTGCTGTGGATCTCCGTGGTTTGTTATAACCGACTTCACCCAAAATGATTCCTTCCCCGAACGTATTCGTGAACATGAAAGATTATTCGACACGGCGTGTTGGTCGCACCGGGGGGCTGTCCCCCGAGTTTCTCTACGCCGCTTTGGTCGTCATGTTGGTCCCGATTTGGGGCGGTTGTGCGAAAAAAGACGATGATCCGACCGCGGCGGTCGAAGTGTCTGCGGCGGATGCCACCTCATCGGGCCAGCTGTCCGCCAAAGATGTCGCGTTTCTGAGTCGATTCGGCCCCAAGGTCGAGGCGTTTTGTGGTGATTGCCACGCCATGCCCCGGCCGACCAGTTCACCGGAAGACGAATGGGAAATGGAGATCATCCAGGGATTCGATTTGTATCGAACGTCCGGACGCACCGACTTGGACGTTCCCGATGAAGCCGACGTGCGGCGGTACTTTAAAATGCAGGCCCCCAAAAATTTGGGGATGCCGGTGCCCGAAACGTTGAATTATCCCGCTGCGGCCCCGACGCACGTCAAGACCGCTGTGCTGCGACAACGCGTTCGCCCGGCCGGCGTCACGAATGTCAATTGGATCGACCTGGGATTCGAATCCAAGCCCGGACACGCCTTGGTCTACTGTGACATCGGAACGGGAACCGTCAACGCCTATTGGCCCAACGATCCGGCAGGCGAGGTGCGACGTTTGGGCACGATGTTGCAGCCGGTCCACACCGAGCCCTGCGACCTCAATCAAGACGGGCTGGTGGATCTGTTGGTCGCCGATATCGGTGAATTCAACGCCAACGACAGTGACTTGGGACAGGTGCTGTGGCTGGAGCGATCCAAGGACGACGAAACGTTTCGTACGCACGTGCTGATCGATGGACTCAGCCGAACCTCCGACGCCCGGGCCGGGGATTTGGACGGCGACGGGGACATCGATGTGTTGGTCGCCGCGTTCGGCTGGAGAAACAGCGGGCGGACGTTCATGCTGGTCAACCAGGGAATCGGTGACGACGGGAAACCGGTGTTCGAAACGCGTGACATCGATCCGCGTCACGGGCCCGTGCACGTTCCGCTGGTGGACTTTGACGACGACGGCGATCTGGACTTCATTTCGTTGATCAGCCAGGAACACGAACGCGTCGAACTGTTTCGCAACGACGGCAAAGGCCATTTTGAAAACGAGCTGATCTGGGCGGCGCCCGATCCGGCCTATGGTTCCAGCGGGATTGAGCTGGTGGACATGGATGGCGACGGTGATCTGGACGTGCTCTACACCAACGGCGATTCCTTCGATCGCGGCCCCAAACCGTTTCACTCGGTCCAGTGGCTCGAGAACGATGGTCCGCTGCCGATGCAGCGACACGAAATTTGCTTGATGCCGGGCGTGCTGAATGCCACCGCCGGTGACTTCGATGGCGATGGTGACGCCGACGTGGTCGCCGTCGCGCTGCTGGGGTCGCACATTTCCAAAGACTGGGTGGCCAAGGGATCGTCCCCGATCGTCATGCTGACCCAAGAAGATGACGGCTCGTTCTCACCCTCGCGATTGCCCGGGCGGATGCATGACCATCTGTCGGTCGTCAAAGGTGACTTCAACGGAGATCAAAAACTGGACTTCGCCATCGGTAATTTCTTTCGCCCGGCGAGCACGGAAGTGCAGACGGTGTTGGGGGAACCGGAGTTGCTGATTTGGACGTCGAAGTGATGGGGCAAAACGATGGGGGC
>NZ_JANZKV010000068.1 GCF_025060895.1 Stieleria sedimenti
GGACGCTGGCGCGAACCGGCCGATCTCAAACGGTGATCAGAGTGTTTGACGCGAGCCTACGGGGCACCCGACCTGACGAAACGACGCTTGCTTTCGCGGTCTGGCGCGGGTCGATCGCTACCGCGTCGGGCTGTCGCTAAAGCCTGGCCAAACGCGGGGAATGAATGCTTCACCGAGCTAACCCGCTCCAGTGAAAACCTGCTCGAGAGACGCTGTGCTTACAAGCCCAGGTCGCCGAACAGCGGAGTGCTCAGGTAGCGTTCTCCCAAGCTGCACATGATCGTGACGATCCGCTTGCCTTTCATTTCCGGGCGGGCAGCAACTTGGGCGGCGGCCCACATGTTGGCCCCGCTGCTGATGCCACCGACGATACCTTCTTCTTTGGCCAGTCGTCGGCCCCAGGCAAACGCGTCTTCGTCATCGACCTGGACCACATCATCGATGATACTGGTGTCCAGATTTTTGGGGATGAACCCGGCCCCGATGCCTTGGATCCGGTGTTTGCCGGCTGCCCCGCCGCTGATGACCGGCGAATGAACCGGTTCGACGGCGATGGCTTTGAAGTCGGGGTTTTTCTGTTTCAAGTAGCGGGCGACACCGGTGATCGTTCCGCCGGTCCCGACGCCGGCCACAATCGCGTCGATTTGGTGGCCGCTGTCTTCCCAGATTTCCGGCCCCGTGGTCGCTTCGTGAATCGCCGGGTTGGCGGGGTTCTCGAATTGTTGCGGCATGAACGCGGTTTCGTCTTGGGAAACCAGTTCGGCGGCTTTGTTGATCGCCCCCTTCATCCCATCTCCGGCGGGCGTCAGCACCAGGTTGGCTCCCATCGCGCGGAGCAATGCGCGGCGTTCGACCGACATCGACTCGGGCATCGTTAACGTCAACTTGTAGCCCTTTGCCGCACAGACGAACGCCAGGGCGATGCCGGTGTTGCCGCTGGTCGGCTCGATCACATGGGTTTCCGGAGTGATCGTGCCGTCCTTCTCGCCGGCTTCGATCATCGCAACGCCGATCCGATCCTTGACGCTGTTGAGAGGCTGAAAGAATTCGCACTTTGCGAACACGCTCGCACCACCCTCAGGCACCAAGCGATTCACTTGGATCATCGGGGTATCGCCGATCGCTTTGGTCGCGTTTGAGTAAGTCTTTCCACGTGGCATGTTCATTCCTCCCTGGAACAACCGTTGCATGATGACATCGTCTGTAAACGTTTCAGCCCACGACCCAGGTGTCCCCGGCGTGGAATAGCTTTTCTAACTCGCCTTCGCCGCGGGTCTTTTTGGCGAGGTCGACTTGAGCGTTGATCTGTTCGTCGTAGGTCGAGACATTGTCGACGTCACGCAAGATGCCGATCGGCTCGGGCATTTCCGGATAACGCATTCTCGCCAGCATCATTTGAATCGACGGGTTGGGATCTTTTTCGTCGTGGATCAGCAGGTCATCATCGGGGACATCGTTGCGGTTGACGATCTCCAGATGGGTTCCGACCAGGCGGATCGCTTTCTCGTTGTCTTTGCCAAACACCAGCGGCTTGCCGTGTTCGAGTTCGACGACGTTGTCGGCACGCTGTTTCTTTTCTTGGGCGTACGCCATCGCACCGTCGTTGAACACGTTGCAATTCTGGTACACCTCAACCAGCGAGGTCCCCTTGTGCTGCGAGGCACGCTTGAGCACTTCACCGAGGTGCTTGACGTGGGCGTCCAACGACCGAGCCACGAAGGTTGCTTCGGCGGCCAAGGCGACCGACAGGGGACTGAGCGGGTGATCGATCGATCCCATCGGCGTGCTTTTGGTGACCTGGCCTTCCGTGCTGGTCGGGCTGTATTGGCCCTTGGTCAATCCGTAGATCCGATTGTTGAACAGGACGATATTGATGTCCAAATTACGACGTAGCACATGGATGAAGTGGTTGCCACCGATCGACAGCGCGTCGCCGTCGCCGGTAATCACCCAAACCATCAGATCCGGACGCGTCGATTTCAAACCCGTCGCGAACGTCGGCGCTCGGCCGTGAATGCTGTGCATCCCATAGGTGTTCATGTAATACGGGAAACGACTGCTGCAGCCGATGCCGCTGATGAAAACGATCTTTTCGCGCGGCACGCCAAGTTCCGGCAGAACCTTTTTCATCTGCGCCAGAATCGAATAGTCGCCGCATCCGGGGCACCATCGAACGTCTTGGTCAGAAGCAAAATCAGCGGCTTTGAGAACAGGCAGGGACATGGCGGAAATATGGGGAATCGTTTTGTGTTTGAAAGGATGCTTCTGCTTCTCGTCACCTCGCTCGACGCTGCGAGCAAGGCGACCGTGTTGCCGACGAAACGGCCGCGGTGATCTAGACGGCGACGATCTAGACGGCGACGGCGGCCGGCACGAGGGCTTCAATTTGCTCAATCAGTTCGCTGACCGCGAACGGCTTGCCTTGGACCTTGTTGTAACCAATGCAATCAACCAAGTAGGCCGAACGTAACAACATGCGGAGCTGACCCATGTTCAATTCCGGTACCAGCACCCGATCAAATGACTTGAGCAGGTCGCCGAGATTTCGCGGCATCGGATTCAGGTATCGGAGGTGGGCGTGGCTGACGCGGTGTCCGGCTTCCTGGCAACGGCGGACCGCGGTCAAACAGGCGCCGTAGGTGCCGCCCCAAGACACGACCAACAGATCTCCGCTGGATTCACCATAGACCTCTTGTTCGGGGATCCGCTCGGCGATCTTGGCAACCTTGGCCGCTCGCGTTTCGGTCATCAATTGGTGATTGGCAGGGTCGTAACTGACGTTGCCCGTTTGGTGTTCTTTTTCCAATCCGCCGACTCGATGCATCAGGCCTTCGGTCCCGGGAATCGCCCAGGGGCGGCCCATGTTTTCATCGCGGAGATACGGCAAGAACGGCTCGCCGTCGTTGCTATCGACCGGATGCTGGATTTCAATTTGCGGCAACGAATCCAAGGTCGGAATCTTCCAGGGCTCGCTGCCGTTGGCGATGTAACCGTCCGAGAGCAGCATGACCGGCACCATGCACTCGGTGGCAATCCGCCAGGCTTCGATTGCCATGTCAAAGCAGTCGGCCGGGGACCGCGGTGCGATCACGGGAATCGGAGACTCGCCGTTGCGGCCGAACATCGCTTGCAGCAAATCGCTCTGCTCGGTCTTGGTCGGTAATCCGGTGCTCGGTCCGCCGCGTTGGACGTTGACGACGACCATCGGCAATTCCAGCATCATCCCCAAGCCCATCGCCTCGGCTTTGAGCGCGATTCCGGGACCGCTGCTGGCGGTGACGGCCATCGTGCCCCCGAACGCCGCTCCGATCGTGGCACACATTGCGGAGATTTCGTCTTCGGCTTGGAACGTGCGGACGCCAAAATTCTTGTGCTTGGTCAGTTCATGCAGAATGTCGCTGGCCGGCGTGATCGGATAGGTGCCATAGAACAAATCCTTCTTGCTCAGCTTGCTGGCGGCCACCAGGCCCCAAGCCAAGGCCTGGTTGCCCATGATGTTACGGTAGGTGCCCGGGGAAAGCTCGGCCGCTTCGACCTGATAGCTTTCGCCGAACGCTTCGGTGGTTTCACCGAACGCCCAGCCGGCCCGCAACGCCGCGATGTTCGCTGACGCGACATCCGGTTTCTTGCCGAACTTGTTTTCGATGAAGCGCAGCGTCGGGTCGAGCGAACGGCCGAACAGCCAGTACACCAGGCCCATGGCAAAAAAGTTTTTGCAGCGGTCCGCAATTTTGGGGCTCAGACCGTGCTCGGAGACCGCGGTGCGGGTCAACTGCGTCATCGGCACCTTGATCAGCCGGTAACTGTCGTTGATCACCGTTGCTTCCAACGGATTGGCATCGACCTTGGCCAGTTTGAAATCCTTGTCGGTGAACCCGTCTTCGTTGGCGATCAGGATGCCGCCCTTGCGAAGGTCCTGGATATTGGTCACCAACGCGGCCGGATTCATCACCACCAGCGCATCGAGTGTATCGCCGGGCGTGAAGATCTCCTCTTTGGCAAACTGGACCTGAAAACCGCTGACCCCGGCTCGGGTCCCCCGCGGGGCGCGGATTTCGGCCGGGAAATCCGGGAACGTGGCCACGTCATTGCCAGCCAACGCACTGGTATTGGTCAGCTGGGTCCCCAATAACTGCATCCCGTCGCCCGAATCCCCGGCCAGTCGCACGGTGATTCCGGAGACGGATTTGACATGTTTTGTAGTCGTCATGAACTGCATCTTTCGCGTCGTCTGGTGGCCTCGCCGGGGCATCTGGCGGCGTTGCCGAGGTTTCTACCGCGCCATCGCTGCGGCAATCCGTTTCGGGGCCACAAGTTGTAGCGACCGACGGACTGTAGGGGTTGTATCGAGTGTTCCAATTCGGAAACTTCGTCAAATTCTATAATTCGGCCATCAAAACGTAATGACCGGGAGTGTTGAAACAGGCATTTTGCGCAAGAAACGCCCCGGCGAACGTGTTTTCGCCTTGCAAATCGGGTGTTTTCTTGCGGTTACACCGCGACACGATGTCCCGGGGCGTACCGCACTTCCATCATTTCGATCTTCTGGCGGGTTGCCTGAAGCACCTCAAAGGCGGCATCTCCGATCTGGAAGGTCGCCCCGGCCTCGGGGATTTCCCCGAGGTTGCTCAGGACCATCCCGGCGACCGTTTCATAGTCGTCGCTCTCGGGCAGTTCCCAATGCAGCCGGTCGTTCAGGTCATCGATCATCACGCGACCACTGACGATGACCGTGGATTCGTTGATGATTTCGAACCGCGTTTCCTCGTCTTCGTCGGATTCGTCGACGATTTCACCGACGATTTCCTCCAAGGCGTCTTCGATGGTCACCACCCCGGCGGTCTGTTGGAACTCGTCCAAAACGATCGCCATGTGGGAACGGCTATGCAAAAACTCTCTCAACAGTGATTCGACGCTGCGATCAACGGGCACCGTCCAGGCGTGTCGCATGATCTCCCCGAGCGGTCGCGAGGGCGTTTTCCCGTCGGCAATCTCCGGTAATAGGTCTTTGACGTACAGCACACCGACGACCTTGTCCAAGGTCCCGTCGTAGACCGGCAACCGGGTTCGCCCCGATTCAATCACCTGCTGCATCACCGCCGGCCAGGTGTCGCCCAGTTCGACCGCATCGATGTCCCCACGTACGGTCATGATGTGACCGACGGTGTCGTCGCTCAGATCCATCACGTTTTGAATCATTTCGCGAATGCCGGGCCCGAAGATGCCTTTGTTCGTCCCCGCGGCAATGATCGTGCGGATTTCGTCTTCGAGTAACTCTTCGGACTCGTCTTCGTTTTCGTCCTGTCCCGACAACCGGCGGGTGAGCGCCGCGATCACTTCACCGGGAATGGAAAACGGGTTCATGACCGACGTCAACGTGCGCCAGAACGGCCAGGTGTGATAGAGCACCGGCGCCGACGCGAATCGGGTGACCGCCGCCGGTAGCCAGGCATGGACGAACATCATCGAGATCGCCGCCAAAACGACCCATGCGACCAGCGAGCCGAGCATGGTGGTCAAGGCCAGCGAGCCGGTACCCTGTTTGGAAATGATCAAAGCAGCCGTGCCCGCGATCAGAAACAACACCGTTCCGATCATCCGCAAGTATTCGCTGCCGCGAATCGCTGCGTCCTGATGCTCCAGCACGCTGCCGAATCGTTCCCGGCGTTTCTTGACACGGCAGAACGCTTCCAGCGACCGCCCTGCGAAACAGTCCAGCAACTCCGCCCCTAATCCACCGATGCTGCTGACCAGGAATCCGGCGGCGGAAACCATCAGGTAAGGCCACGCATTATCCACGCTGGTCGCCCTCCGCCACAGCCGGCGTCTGGAGCCCCAGCCGCGCCAGCACCTCACGCTCGGCGTCTCGCATCAGCGCCCGCTCGTCGGCTTCGTGATCGTCCATGCCACCGATATGCAGCACGCCATGAATCACGTACAGCAACATCTCATTGGCAACTTCCCAGCCCACCTCCGATGCGTTCTCGTGAGCGGTCTCGACGCTGGCGACCAATTCGCCCTCGATGTGATCGGGATCGTCTGAATAGGGAAAGCTGATCACATCGGTCGGGTAGTCGTGCGACAGGTGCCGGGCATTGATCTCGTGGATCGTCGCGTCGTCGGTGATTCGCACGCCGATTTGGCCGCGTTGGAATCCACGCCGTGCCGCTGCCGCTCGCACCGCTTCAGCCATCCGATCATCGCTCAGTCCCAGACGATCCTGCCAGGCTTCCACCGTGCCATCCCACAGGACATCCACCGCGACGCCCGCACCATCGCGGGGGGCACTGCTGTCGTCTTGATCGGGGGAAGCGTTGCGAAGGATCGCACCGGAAGGATCAGGCTCCTCGATATCGGGAGAAGCCGGCTGAGATTTCGAATCGGTCTCAGGCTGGCTGTTGGCTCGGGTATTTGACACGTGCGTGATAGATAGCGGTAAGGGACTTCACCAAACTCTTTCGAACAAGATTCAATTGCTGGAACGTCAACCCGCACTCGTCGAATTGACCGTCCGCCATTTTCTTTTGCGCGATTTGGTCGACCAGGTTCTGAATCCGCGCCGGAGTCGGATCGACCAGTGTGCGGCTGGCACTTTCAACGGTATCGGCCAGCATCATCACGGCCGCTTCCAAGGTCTGGGGCTTCGGCCCAGGATAACGGAAATCTTTGTCGCTGACCTGTTTTTCGTTTGGATTGTCTTCACTTCGTTTGGCCGCTTCGTTGAAAAAGTATTCGACCAGCGTGGTGCCGTGGTGCTGCATGATCAAGTCGATCAGCGGTTGGGGCAGGTGGTGATTCCGCGCCAAATCCGCTCCGTCTTTCACGTGCGCGATGATCACCAACGTGCTCATCGCCGGCTGCAGCGAATCGTGTTGGTTGACTCCACTTTGATTCTCGATGAAGTATTCCGGCTTGAACATCTTGCCGATGTCATGAAAGTACGCTCCGACGCGGACCAGCAATCCGTTGGCCCCGATCGCATCGGCGGCGGCTTCGGCGATCGACGCGACGTTGATACTGTGATTGTACGTACCGGGCGCACGCTGCGCCAAACGACGCAACAGCGGGTGGCTGGCATCGCTCAAGCTCAGCAGGCTGAGATCGGTTTGGACGCCGAATGCTTTTTCGATCAACGGCAAGATCGGCGTCAGCGCCGCTGCGGAAATCACGATGAACGCGCCGGCACGCAAACCCTCTTGCGCCAGCCCGGCCAGCACTTCCAGAAAACTCACGGTCGTCGGCGCCAGACGTTCTACGCCGGTCGGGATCGTCGTCGTGTCGCCGGTGACGATCCCCACCCCGACCACCGTCAGGAACGTGACCGCCGCGGAGACGCCGCCGACGAACAATAAATGGCTCTGGGTTCGGATCCGTCCGGTCAGTAGGGTCGACGTCGTGACCGCCGCGGCCAACATCACCAAATGGCTGAGCCCTTCGTTCAAAAACAACGTCACACTGATGATCGCCGCCGACATCAGCAACAGCGACAGATCGCGACCGTACACGATCGCGGTGATGATCGAGGCGATGACCAGCGGGGCGAGTTCACTCCGATACTTGTCGCTGGCAACCCAGTAGCTGATTCCGATCGTGCAGACGAACAAGAACAACAACTTGGAAAGCTTGACGCGGTCAAACACCAACGAGCGATCGTCGACAAACAGGATGTACGATCCGCACAACAAATAAAGTGCCGCGATCATTCCGCCGTAGGCGGCGACTCGGGCGATTCGGTCGATCGCGCCGCGATAGTTGGTCCATTGGCGATGCTCCATCTGCAACAAACGCAGTTCGTGCTCATCGAGCGGTTCCCCCGCATCGGCGAGTTCCGATTGCCCGGCGTAGAATTTTTTCATCACCGGCGGGACGCTGGCGGCGATCTCTGCTCGCGCCTTACCACTGGCTTCGTCGTCATAGGACAATGTCTCATATTCCGGCAGCCGCTTGTCGATCCAATGGCTGACCATCTGAGCGACCAGGCGGTGTTGATCGGTTTCGACCTGGCTGCCAAATTGCGAGCGAAACTCTTCGGCCAGCATCGATTCGATCTTGGGCTTCATCAACGCGATCTGGACGTCGTCGACGGTGACTTCGACGGCATCGGACGGTTCGGTCGAATAGACGCGGATGAATCGCTGGCTGCCCTGTTCGGCCTGGTGTTTGATCGATTGCAACAAACCGTTGTCGAACTCGTCTTTCTGCAAGTTCTTGATCGCGGTGTCCAGTTTTTCTAATTCGGGATCACTGGCGAACACCGCCTTCATCGCGATGAATTGCTGATCGGCCGATGGCTGGTCGGTGGTCGCCGATTCGGGCGTGACCGCCACGGTGGCGACAAACTCCTCGAACGCCTTGCGCTCCTCTTCATTCATTTCCTTGAGCGACTGGGCGTCCAGAATCACGAACAAGCGATTCTTCAAACGTGCCCGCAGTTGCTCCAGAGGCGCTTTCCAGTTCCGGTAGTAGACCGGAACTTCACGTACCTTTTGGAGCCGCAATGCTTCGGTCTCGATCTGGTTCTCGACCTCAAAATTTACCCGGGCGATGATGTCTCGCACCGGGATCATGCCCGTGCGATACGCGAATCGCGGTTCCCAGGTCCGGCAAACGACCAGCAGCGCGATTGCCGCGGACAGACCGATCAGAATCCGGACGGCCCAATCGGCCTTGTCGCTATCGATCCACCACTGAACCATCTTCGGCTTGGGAATCCCCAGCGATTCAATGCGTTCCTGTCGCGTTCGCGTCTTTGTTTGGCCGTTCATGTCTGCGGATCCGATTCCTCGGGTGGGCTACCGATCCAACGTTTCCTCGCCACCGCTTCGCCCGGACAAATCGCCTCCGATCACCCGCACGCTTCCACGCCGCGGTCGAACCGATGCTCCGGTGTTCTCGGTCTCTTCATAGGCTTCGACGATGCGTTGCACCAATCGATGCCGGACAATGTCTTCGCCGGTCAATCGAATCATGCCGATCGCCTTGATCCGATGCAGTCGACGGATGGCGTCTTTCAACCCGCTTGTCACTCCGCGCGGTAAATCGAGCTGCGTGGCGTCACCGCTGACCACCATCTTGCTGCGTTCCCCCATCCGCGTGAGAAACATTTTCATTTGTGCGATCGTCGTATTTTGGGCTTCGTCCAAGATGATGAAGGCATCGTTGAGTGTCCGCCCCCGCATGTAGGCCAGTGGAATCACCTCAATGACTTCCTGCTCCATTAACTCACGCGCTTGGTCATAGTCAACCATTTCGCCCAGTGCGTCCAACAGTGGTCGCAGATAAGGGTTCAGCTTTGCGCGTAAGTCTCCGGGCAGAAAACCCAGACTTTCGCCGGCTTCCACGGCGGGGCGGACGAGGACGATCTTGCGAATCTGGCCGGCTTTGAGAGCCTCCACCGCGGTCGCCACCGCCAAATACGTCTTTCCACAGCCCGCCGGCCCGGTCGCGAAGGTCAAGTCGTATTCACGAATCGCATCGACGTACTTGGCTTGCCCTTCGGTTCGCGGACGAATTCTGCGGCCGGCATGCTGAATCGCAATGTCCTCGCTGCCGGACACCTTCAGTTTGGCCCCCGGCTCGACCTTGGCGCCCTCTTCGACCGCAGCCGTCTCCACGTCCTCGCCGCCGATCGCACCCTGCTTTTGAACTTTGTGCAGCAGTTTTTCCAAAGTACGCATCGCCCCGGAGACGCCCTCGCCCTCGCCGGCGATTCGCACTCGTCCGTTTCGATGCGTGATCGTGACATCGAATAACTGCCGCAGTTTTCGTAAATGTTGGTCTCGGGGACCGAAAAGCTGCAACAACTCGTCGGGTGCCGTGACCGTTAATGTGGCTTCAGTCATTCGGTTTAGGCCGACCTCTCGGCCATCAGGTTGGGTTGATCCTGTCGAGCTGTTCCAGTCGAGCGGCTCATGTCCAGGATCACGACGTAATCAATCAATCGTATCGACTTCACCAGAAGAAGACACCGCATTATGGGCCACCAACACCGGTGGCGAAGCAGAAAAATGCCGGCACGCTCGCTGCAAGCAACGAGTCGGTCACGTCCCACACCCCCCCCAATCCGGGCAGCAGGTTGCCGCTGTCCTTGACGCCGGAATCCCGTTTAAACAGGGATTCAGCCAGGTCTCCCACCATGCCCGAGATCGCCAGCACCGGTCCCAGCACGATCGCCCCGACCCAGGATGGGGCCAAAAGTGCGGATAAACCGGTTTTAACGGCGGTCTCGTTCATCACCGTCGTAGTGTCCGCCGGACGTGCCAATAGTGCCGGAAACAAAAACGCCAGCGCTAAATAGGCCACGATGGTCGACGCCAAAATGCCCCCGATTGCGCCTTCGATCGTTTTTCCGGGCGACAGTCGCGGGATCAATTTGTGTCGCCCCAGCGCCCGGCCCGAAAAATACGCTCCCGCATCGGCCACTTTGGTGACCAGGATCGTCGTCACCAAGGCGGCGAGTCCGAAACGGCCCGCTGTCGGCTCCGCGTGCAGGCCACGGAGTGCGATCAGCATCGCCATCGGCACTCCGACATACATCGAAACGAAAATCGCCGCCGAGGTTCGCCGGATCGCGTCACCCGGGGTTTCGTCGCCGCCTTTTCCGTATTCTCGCATCTCGGCGATCAAGCTCAGAAACACCGCCGCCGTCGCGGCCAGCACGATCCAGCCCAATCGGCCGACGGGGCAATCTTTCGGATAATCATTCGTCCCCAGCACCCACAAGAACGGGACCGCCGCCGATGACGCGACCAGCGTGGCACCGACCACCGCGACCGTCCGACGGACCGGTTGCCCGCCCGCGGAGAGCATCACCGCGATTTCCCATGCCGTGCCGATCGCAAAAAACAGCAGCAGCGGCAACAGCCAGACGCCATCAGCACCCGGAATGCGGATCGAGTAGTCGAGCGACAATAAACCGAGGACGATCACAATCAAGATCGCGCTGGTTCTCAAACGATCACGCAGCATCAAGTCTCACCGAACGTTGATTCGACAGGTGTTTCCGAAAGCCCGCCGAAGCGTCGGTCCCTGCACCCGAAACTCTCCAGCGCCGCCGCGAATTCCTGGCGGCTGAAATCAGGCCAACAGGTTTCTGTGACCCACAACTCGGCATAGCTGAGTTGCCATAGCAAGAAATTGCTCACCCGCATTTCGCCTCCGGTACGGATCATCAGATCGACATCCGGTAAACCCGCGGTGTAGAGCCGCTGCGTGATGGCTTGTTCGTCGATGGCGTCTGCGTCCAACCGCCCGGCCTGGACATCGCGACAAATCGATCTCGCCGCCATCGCCAGCTCATCACGCCCGCCATAATCAATCGCGAGCACTAGCTGAGTCCCCGGGTTGTCCGCTGAAACCTCGATCGTTCGATCCATTTCGACCAAGACGCTTTCGGGCAATCGATCGCGTCGCCCGATCACCTTCAGCCGCAGGCCCTGCTTCATGATCAACTCGCGCTCCTCGACCAGGTATTGCTCGAGCAGCTGCATCAGGAATTCGAGTTCCGCTTTGGGGCGTTTCCAGTTTTCGCTGGAAAGGCAATACAGGGTGACCGCTTCGATTCCCAGTTCGGTGCACGTCTCGCTGACCATCCTGACCGAATCGACGCCACGGCGATGGCCTTCGATTCGCGGCATGCCGCGCGATTGAGCCCAGCGACCGTTGCCGTCCATGATGATCGCAACATGATCGGGCAAACGCGTGGTCGCCACTTTCGGATCGACACTGCGAGCATCGTCGGTTTCCGCAGGCTTTGAGTCAGGGATCTTTGCGTTCATCGGTCGCTCAGGCTCCGATCGGCTGCAAATTCAACTCGTCGGATTGCTTCGTGAAAATGGTTTGAGCACGGTCGGGGCCGACCGACAACACGCCGACCGGGATTCCGACGAGGGCTTCGATTCGACGCACATAGGCCAGCGCGCCCTCCGGGAAATCCTCTTCGCGACGCACGTCATCGACCGGTTGTTTCCAGCCCGGAATCGTTTCGTAGATCGGTTTGCAACGGCGAAGCTGGTCGGCATGGCCTGGGAATCGTGTGATCCGCTCGCCGTCCAATTCATACGCGACACAAATCTTGAGTTCATCCAAGTGCGCCAGCACGTCCATCATCATCAACGCCAATCGGGTCACGCCGCTCAGTCGTGCCGTGTAGCGAACCGCAACCGCATCGAACCATCCACAGCGCCGAGGACGCCCGGTCGTTGTCCCAAATTCATTGCCCAGCTTGCGAATCCGATCGCCCGTTTCGTCTTCCAGTTCCGTCACGAACGGCCCGCCACCGACGCGGGTGCTGTAGGCCTTACAAACGCCCAGGACCGTATTGATCCAGCGCGGCGGCACCCCGGCACCGGCACAGACGCCGACGCCGCTGCTGTTGCTGCTGGTGACAAATGGATACGTGCCGTGATCGATGTCCAGCAGAGCCCCTTGCGCTCCTTCAAACAGGATCCGTTTGTCCTGCTCGGCGGCATCCAGCAATGTATCGGTCGTGTCGGCAATCATGCCCTGCAAACGGTTCGCCCAGCGGGTTGCTTGAGCGATGACCTTGTCGGCGGCGATCGAGTCGAGTTCCTCCTCGGACGCCCCCATGTTTCGCAAGATCGCCAGTTTCTGTTCCGCGACCGTCCGGATGCGTTCATCTCGGCCGGGTTGGACCAAGTCGGTCATGCGGATCGCGTGGGTGCGTCCCACCTTGTCCCGATAACATGGTCCGATGCCTCGATTGGTCGTTCCGATCGACTCGCCACGCAGCGCGGTCGCGTTGATTTGACGGTCTTCGGCCATGTGCCACGGCATGACCAGGTGGGCCCGCTCGCTGATTTGCAGGTTTTCGTCGCAGTTGACTCCGCGGGGGGCAAGTCCCTCCATCTCGCCGATCATGGTCTCGGGGTTGATCACCACACCGGGGGTGATCAGATTCTGGACCCCACGATGCAGGATTCCGCTGGGGATATGGTGCAATTTGTAGACTTCATCGCCGACAACCACCGTGTGGCCGGCGTTCGCTCCGCCCTGATAACGGACGACCAAATCAAATTGTGAAGCCAGCAAATCAACTAATTTGCCCTTCGCTTCATCACCCCACTGCAAACCAATGACGCAAGTTCCCGACACCAGAATCACTCCGGAAAAATTGATGAGGCCGGGAAGATTTTGTTCCCCGGCGCAGAATCCCAGAGCCTAAGCCCCAACACCCCGAATGGCAACGGGAGAGAGAAAGGAGTTCTAAGTTCCAGGTTCCAAGTTCCAAGTTCCAGGTCAGTTGGCAGTTGGCAGAAAAATGGGGGGCAGAAAAATGCGTGGGGAAAAACAGAAGCAGACAAGAAAATAGGTGACAAGAAAATTTCGAACCATTCTTAAAACCTGGAACCTGGAACCTGGATTTCAAACTGACCATTCCCTCTCTTAAAACTGCAACTCTCTGCCTATACTCCCTCGGCCGGGCAAGCCATGTCCGGCGCCAAAGTTAAATTCCCCACCCTTACGGCGTCCTGATGTCGGATTACAACCTGACCCACCTAAAACAGCTGGAAGCGGAGAGCATTCATATTTTCCGCGAGGTGGCTGCAGAATTCCAAAATCCCGTGATGCTCTACAGCGTCGGCAAAGACTCTGCAGTGCTGCTCCACCTGGCTCTCAAGGCCTTCGCTCCGGCCAAACCTCCGTTTCCCTTGCTGCACGTGGACACGACGTGGAAGTTCAAGGAGATGTACGAGTTCCGGGACAATTATGTCGCCAAGGAATTGGGGCTGGATCTGATCGTGTACATCAACAAAGACGGCCTCAAGCACGACATCAAGCCATGGGAGGACAGCGAGCGTCACACCGAGATCATGAAGACCGACGCGCTCAAGGCCGCTCTGGATCAATACGGTTTTGACGCCGCCTTCGGTGGGGCGCGTCGCGACGAAGAAAAATCGCGGGCCAAGGAACGGGTTTTCAGCTTTCGCGACAAAGGCCACCGCTGGGACCCCAAGAATCAACGACCCGAGCTTTGGAACCTCTACAACGCACGCGTCAACAAGGGTGAGTCGATCCGCGTGTTCCCGATGAGCAACTGGACGGAACTGGACGTCTGGCAATACATCCATCTGGAAAATATCCCGATCGTGCCACTTTACCTGTCGACCAAGCGCAAGGTCGTCGAGCGGGACGGAATCCTGATCATGCGTAACGACGACCGCATGCCGCTGTTGGAAGGCGAAGTCGAAGAGGAAAAGATGGTGCGGTTCCGAACGTTGGGCTGCTACCCGCTGTCCGGTGCGGTCGAATCCGAAGCGACCGATCTGGTGGACGTGATCCAGGAGATGTTGCTGACGACGACCAGCGAGCGACAGGGACGTGTGATTGACAAAGACGAAGGCGGAGTCGGCATGCAAAAGAAAAAAGAACGGGGCTATTTCTAGCCATCGGTCACCGCTTTCTACCACCGGTCCATCCGCCAACGCCTCGGCCATCGAAGCCTTCGTCACCAAAGCCTCTGCTTCGGCCGCGCCCCCCTCACCCCCTTTCACCAGCAACCATGTCTCACCAGTCTGACCTCATCGCAACCGACATCAACGCCTATCTCAAGCAACATGAGAACAAGCAACTCTTGCGGTTCATCACGTGCGGCAGCGTGGACGATGGCAAGAGCACGTTGATCGGACGTCTGCTGTACGACTCCAAGTTGGTTTACGAAGACGAATTGGCCAAGGTCCAATCGGATTCCGCCAAACAGGGATCGACCGGCGGAAACTTTGACCCGTCCCTGTTCATGGATGGATTGAAGGAAGAGCGAGAACAAGGCATCACGATCGATGTCGCCTACCGCTACTTCAGCACCGCGAAGCGAAAGTTCATCATCGCCGACACCCCCGGCCATGAACAATACACGCGAAACATGGCGACCGGAGCCTCGTCCGCGGATCTGGCCATCCTGATGATCGATGCCCGTCACGGCGTGTTGACGCAGACCCGGCGGCATTCGTTTATCGTGTCGCTGCTCGGGATTCGTCACGTCGTCGTGGCCATCAATAAGATGGACTTGATCGAGTTTTCCGAAAAAAAATACGAATCGATTTGCGACGACTACCGGTCCTTTGCCACGCGACTGGATCTTCCCGACCTGCACTTCATTCCGATCAGCGCGCTCAACGGTGACAACGTTGTCGATCGCAGCAAGTCGATGCCCTGGTACACCGGGACGACGCTGATGGGTTTCCTGGAATCGGTTTACATCGGCAGCGATCGCAACCTGCAAGATTTCCGGTTCCCCGTCCAATTGGTCAATCGTCCCAACCTGGATTTCCGCGGCTTCTGCGGGACGGTCGCCTCCGGGATCATTCGTCCCGGCGAAGAGATCATGGTGCTACCGAGCAAGCGAACCTCGAAAGTGAAATCGATCGTGACCTACGAGGGTGAACTCGAGGAAGCCTATGCTCCGCTGTCGGTCACGCTGACACTGGAAGACGAAATCGATGCCTCACGCGGAGACATGATCGTTCGCCCGGGAAACCTTCCCAAGTCGCGAGATTCGATCCAGGCCATGTTGGTTTGGATGGGCGAAGAGCCGATGGTGCCCGGCAAGACGTACCTGTTTAAACACACCACGCAAACCGTTCCCGGGACGATCGACACGCTCAACTATCGAGTCGACGTCAACACGCTGCACCGAAGCCCCGCCCCCGAATTGGAACTCAACGCCATCGGCCGCGTCGGTATTTCGTTTTCTGCACCGATCCATTTTGATGCCTATCGCCGCAACCGTTCCACCGGCGCGTTCATCGTGATCGACCGGATCACCAATGCGACCGTCGCCGCGGGGATGATCCTGGATAAATCGGGTGACGGTGGGGCGAAATCGGTCTGGGACGAAGAGGAAGCCGGCGATCGCGACGACAATGCACCGGTCTCCGCGGTCACCGCCGAAGAACGCGCCGCCCGGTTCGGACAACAACCGGCCACGGTGTTGCTGACCGGATTGACCGGGTCGGGCAAGACCGCCATCGGCCAAGCCCTGGAACGCAAGCTGTTCGACAGTGGTCGGGCCGTTTCGGTCATCGACGGTGAACACGTCCGCAAGGGCCTCTCACGTGACCTTGGCTTTAGCGCCAACGATCGCAGTGAAAATCTTCGTCGAAGCGCCCACCTGGCACACACGCTGAACGAAGCCGGCATGATTTGCGTCGCCTGCTTTGTCGCCCCCAGCGAGGAGGTTCGCCAGAAAGTGGCTCGCGTGATCGGCGAAGAACGCTTCCTGGTCGTGCATGTTGCGACGCCCGTGGAAGTCTGTCGCCGGCGTGACGAGAAAGGCCAGTACGCCCAAGCCGACGCCGGTGAATTGCTGAACTTCCCCGGAGTCACGGCCCCGTACGACACTCCGCCCAACCCCGATGTTACCCTCGATGCGTCCCAACAGACCATCGACGAGTGCGTCAACCAAATCATCGAAGCGCTACGGAAAAAAAAGATCATCAAATAAGTGGCGTAAGCTTCCAGCTTGCGATTCCCCGCCACCACGGGTGGCGTACCGGCTTGTTGATTGAGTGGGATCACACGTGGGATTAGCCGTATCGCGCGAGCGTACGGGCCTCGACCATCACGAAAACGCCCGCCTGCCCGTAGGCTCGCGCCAAACGGCTGATTGAATCATCAGGCCGATACGCTTCCAGCTTGCGATTCCCCGGCAAACAGCACGTTTACCCCACGGAAGGTCGTCGTGCAGTTAAGATCGAGCGTTCCAGTCGATTGAACACACACCGAGGAGTCTCGATGATCGATCGCTTTCCCGCTGCCCTACGCTCAGCCTTTTGCGGTTTGCTGTTGGTCTTCACCGCCGACCGGCTGGTAGCCGCACCGCCAGATTTGGACGACCCGGCGACGCAGCAGCGAATCCGTTCGCTTGTTCAGCCGTATCTCGATTCCGAGCAGGTCGTCGGTCTCTCGTTGGGACTGCTCGCGGGGGATTCCTCGGCGACGTTCCACTTTGGCAAGACTTCCCATCGCGGTGAAGAGCCGACCGATCAAACGGTTTATGAAATCGGCTCGGTCTCGAAAGTCTTTACGGGAATCCTTCTCGCCGACGCGGTCGTCCAAGGCAAAGTCAAGCTGGATCAGGATGCCGCCGATCTGTTGCCCGCTGGTGCCAGGATGCCCGATTCAAACGGCAAGACGATCTCGCTGTTGGATCTTTCGGTCCATCGGTCGGGACTGCCGAGATTGCCGAGCAACATGAAGAACGTCGGCGGTGAAAATCCCTATGCCGATTACACCTCCCAGCTCGCCCTCGAGTTCCTGGACGACTATGCGTTGACCCGCGATCCGGGCGACAAGATGGAGTACTCGAACTTTGCGGTTTCGTTTCTCGGCTATCTGCTCTGTCACCAAGCCGACAAATCGTACGACCAACTGTTGTCCCAACGCATCGCCAAACCACTGGGAATGACCAGCACCACGGTGACCGGCGATGCCGAAGTCCTCAAGCGTCTTGCGATCGGCCACAGCACACCGGGAAAGCCGCATTCGACGTGGGAGTTTGCCGACCTGCCCGGTGCCGGCGGGATCCGCAGCACCGTCACGGACATGCTGCGGTTTGCCAAGTCGAATCTCGATCCGCCGGACGACGACTTGGGAAAAGCTCTCCAGCTTGCTTGGAAACAACATCGCGGCGGCGACGCCAAGGACTTTGCGATGGGGCTCGGTTGGCACATCGCCCGAGACGGATCGACGCGGTGGCACAACGGACAGACCGGCGGCTACCATGCCATGTTGTTCGTCAGCCGCGAGGTTCCGGCGGCCGTCGTGTTGCTGACCAACACGGCAACCATGGAAGTCGACGTGCTGGCCGAAGACTTGATTCGCATGTTGGCCGGTGCGGTGGTCGAGCCCCGAAAGTTTCAATCGACGATCGACGTGCCGCTGGCGAAGATGAAACGGTGCGAAGGCCGTTACCAAATCGCGCCCGGAGCTGTGTTTGACGTCAGCATTGCGAAAGGCCGGTTGATGGTGCAATTGAGCGGCCAACCCGCGTTTGAAGTCTTTCCCAAATCGGAGACGGAATGGTTTTACAAGATCGTCCGGGCCACGTTGACGTTTAAAGACGAGCAGAACGGGCGATTCAAAGCGTTGGAGCTGTTTCAAAACGGCATCCGCGTCTCCGCCACACGAATCGAACCGGCCGGCGCCGAGTAAACGATCGGCCTATCGACGCGAGCCGACGGGGTTCGCTCAGCGACCGGCGGAGAATCAATGTCGGATTTTTCCCAATGGGAGAGGCGGGAAGCCTCTCCGGAAGCCTTTCGCACTGAACGCCGGAGCGAACCTGCTGAGTTCAAACGAATCTCAGTTATTCTGTCAGCGGTTCGACGTGCCAGATTTCATCGGCGTACTGCTGAATCGTTCGGTCGCTGGAGAACCATCCGCTGTTGGCGGCGTTGAGAATACTCATCCGGTCCCATTGATCGGGCTTTTGATAGGTTTCCGCCACGCGTTCTTGTGCGTCAATGAAGCTGCGTAGATCGGCGATGGTCAGCCATTGGTCGTGCGGGTTTCTCAGGCCCGAGGTCAACTCGCCGAAGACACCGGGTTCGGAGCCGTGGAAATGACCGCCTTCGAGCAATTCCATCACGCGGGCGATCGCGGGATCGGCGGCGATGATCGCATTGGGGTCATAGCTCTGTCGCGTTTCTTGGGCTTCGGCGGCATTGAGTCCGAAGAGGAAGAAGTTTTCGGCACCGGCCTTTTCGCGAATCTCAATGTTCGCACCGTCGAGTGTCCCGATCGTCAGCGCCCCGTTCATCATGAACTTCATGTTGCCCGTTCCCGAGGCTTCTTTGCCGGCGGTGGAGATCTGTTCGCTCAACTCGGTGCCGGGGCAGATGACTTCCATCGCCGAAACGCGGTAGTTGGGGAAGAACACCAATCGCAGCAGGTCGCGTGCGCGGGGTTCCTTGTTGACGACGCGGGCGACGTTGTTGATCAGTTTGACGATCAGTTTGGCCAGGTGATACCCCGGCGCCGCCTTGCCTCCGATCAAAACGCATCGCGGCACCATGCCGGCGGTTTCGCCTCGCAGAATGCGGTCGTAGAGGTGGATGACGTGCAACACGTTCATCAACTGTCGCTTGTACTCATGGATCCGTTTGACTTGAACGTCGAACAGCATCGAGGGGTCGAAGTCGACGCCGGTGTTTTTCTGGACGTACTTGGACAATCGTTCTTTGTTGGCGTTTTTGACTGCACGCCAGCGGCTGCGGAATTCGGCGTCTTCGGCGAGCGGAGCCAGCGTCTTAATCTCTTCCAAATTGGATTCCCAACCCGTGCCGATCGTCTCATTCATCAAGTCACGCAGTCCCGGGTTGCAGTGGGACAGCCAGCGCCGTTGGGTGACGCCGTTGGTCTTGTTGTTGATTTTGTTCGGCCAGATGCGATCAAAATCGGCGAACAGTCCTGTCTTGAGCAAGTCGGTGTGCAGCTGCGCGACGCCGTTGACCGAAAAGCTTCCGACGATCGACAGGTAGGCCATTCGAATGTGCGGCGTGTGGCCTTCTTCGATCAGCGAAACTCGTTTGAGCAAATCGGGCTCGTTCGGGAATTTTGCTGCGACCTGGGCGAGGAAACGCTCGTTGATTTCAAAAATGATTTCCAAGACACGCGGCAGCAACTGTCCGAACAGGCTGACCGACCAGCGCTCGAGGGCTTCGGGCAACAGGGTGTGATTGGTGTAGGCCATGCACTGCGTCGTGATCGCCCAGGCCTGGTCCCATTCCAGTTCATGTTCATCCATCAGCAGTCGCATCAGCTCGGGGACGGCGCAGGCGGGGTGCGTGTCATTGAGCTGGAAGCAGTTCTTTTGACCAAACTCGCTGAAATCCTCGCCGTGCCGTTCGACCCAGTTGGCCAAGACGTCCTGCAGGCTGGCCGAGACCAGGAAGTACTGTTGTTTTAGACGCAGCTCTTTTCCGTTCTCGCTGGCGTCGTTGGGGTACAGCACCATCGAGATCTGTTCGGCGTTGTTTTTCTGCGCGACCGATTCGGGGTAACTGCCGGCGTTGAATTCATTCAGATCAAACGCGTCGGTCGCCGTCGCCTTCCAGAGGCGGAGTGTATTGACGGTGCCGTTTCGGAAACCGGGAATGGGCATGTCGTAGGGGACCGCCACGATGTCGTGCGATTCCACCCAGCGGCTGTGTGGTTTTCCGTTTTCGTCGACGTAGCGTTCGGTTCGGCCGTACAAGCGGATCCGTTTGGTGTCCTCGGGCCGCTCGATTTCCCAAGGGTTTCCGTCACGCAGCCAGTGGTCGGGGGCTTCGACTTGGCGGCCATTTTCGATCATCTGGTGGAACATCCCGTATTCGTAGCGAATCCCATACCCGGAGACCGGCAACTGCAGATTGGCGCAGCTATCGAGAAAGCAGGCCGCGAGCCGTCCGAGTCCGCCGTTGCCCAACCCGGCATCGTGTTCCTTGTCGATGACCTCTTCCAATTCGACACCGAAACGATGCAACGCCTTGCGCATTGCCTCGTCGAGGTCCATGTTTTGGATCGCGTTGTTGAGTGACCGTCCGAGCAGAAATTCCAGCGACAAATAGTTGACGTGACGCGTGTCGCTGGCCGCGAGCAATTCGCGGGTGCGGCGCCAGTCGCGGCTGATCCGATCTCGGATCGTGATGGCCGCCGCGCGAAAGCAATAGCCGGGATCTGAGTCGATGTCGTCACGTCCCAGAGTGAACAGCAGGTGTCGGCGCAACTCGTGTGAGAGCGAGCCGAGGAGCACATCGTCAGATTCGGGAGACGGGGAGACAGCGGAATCAAGGGTCTTTTGCATCGGTAGAGTCGAGGGGGCTATTGGGAACCGAGTCAAGTTACAGAGGGACAAGGGCACGCTCGAGCACCTTGTCATAAGGTGCAAACGGTCCAGAAACAAGCGGGAGGTCTGTCAGGCCGGACAGCGGCGAAATGACCGCCCTCACGGGGAGAAAGGGGGCGTGCGGTCCGTCGTCTCGTCCGAAGACGAGACACCATCATCTTTCCTAATCGGCAAGGTCGTTGATCCTCGCGAGGCAAAGCGATGGGATTCTGCCTTCGCCACACGCCACAAGCCGCATCATCGGCCCCGCTTCCGCAATCGCTACACGTCTCGCTTTCGTTCGCCCTGACGGCCGAAAACGCGATCAGGGGACATCGCGCCAGGTGAGGAAATCGCTCTCCCCTTTACCGCGTGACCCCTCTTCCGCGGCTGCTCGGAGGGTGACTTCGAAACCTGCACGGCCCCGAAACGGGGCGTGGGGGGGAGGCCGTATGCGTCGTCGCCCGGCGGTGTCGTAGCAGCGGGAGCCCGTCCGTTGTCCCGCATTCTGGTTGAATTGCCCGGACCGAATGGGCCGGCGCGTCAGGGGCAAGACACGTTTTTCAGCAACCTCCATCCAAGGCGAACAATCCATGAAGCAAAGTCGACGAACCGTACTCGCCACTGCCGCCAGCGCCGCGGTCGCGTTGGCCGCTGCGCCAGATCGCGTTTTTGGCACCGCGCCCTACGGATTTGTCAAACAGCAACGCACGCTCAGGGTTTTGGGCACGCACGTGACGCTTCAGCAGCCCATCCGCGAGCAAGCGGAAAAGGATTTGGGGATCAAGCTGCAGTTCCAGCCGGGGGGCAGCGCCTCGGTCCTGCATCAGGCTTCGACGCGTCCGGAGTCGTTCGATCTATACGAACAGTGGTCCAACAGTATCCGCGTGCTCTGGCAGGCCGGGTCAATCCAGCCCCTGGACCTTTCGCGGCTGGTTTATTGGGACGAGATCAACAGTCTGACGAAGACGGGAAAGCTGACACCACACGGTCGAATCGGCGCCGGCGACGCCCCCAACAAACTGCTGTACGTTCAACGCGATGGATCCCTGGCGGCCCAGGAAACCAAACAGATTAGCTTTCTGCCCTACGTCCACAATGTCGACTCCTTCGCCTATGACGCGTCGGTGGTCCCGCGTGGCGTGGCGTACAAGACGGAAAGTTGGAGTTGGTTGTTGGATCCTCGTTGGGCGGGCCGCGTCGCGTTGTGCAACGAGCCGACCATCGGGCTGTTTGACATCGCCTTGGCGGTCCAATCCAAGGGACTGATCGAATTCGACGACATCGGCAACCTTTCCAAAGCGGAGATCACCGCGCTGTTTCGCATCCTGGTCGAGCTGCGCCGCCAGGGACACTTTCGTGGCGTTTGGAATAGCGTGCCCCGCTCGGTCGAACTGATGCGTGGCGGCGAAGCGGTGATCGAAAGCATGTTCTCGCCCGGCGTCTCTGCCCTCCGCGCCGAGCACATCGATTGCGTTTACGCGGCACCCAAGGAAGGCTATCGAGCATGGCACGGCGTGATGTGTCTCTCCGCAGCCGCCTCCTCCACCGCAATAGACGCGGCGTACGAGTACATGAATTGGTGGTTGTCCGGTTGGCCGGGTGCGTTCATCGCGCGGCAGGGCTACTACATCTCCAATCCACAGCGGTCCCGTCACGAAATGACCGCGCCGGAGTGGGACTATTGGTACGCGGGCAAACCCGCCGCCTGTGATTTGAAGGGCACCGACGGACGCGTGGTCGTTCGCCGTGGCGAAGCCCGCACCGGGGGTTCCTACGAACGACGTTTTAGCAATGTCGCCGTCTGGAATACCGTGATGAAAAACTATGAATCCACGTTGAGCGCTTGGAACGAGTTTCTGACCGCGAACTAAAGCCCGCCTACGTCACCCCGACACCCTTTCGAGAATGTTTCAGCTGTCGCTAAAACGAAAGATCTATCTCGGCTTCGGCATCATTTTGATGCTGGTGTTCGGCAATGCGCTGGCGGTCTACATCGGATCCAAACGGATCACGAACGAAACCAACCGGATGAGCGAGATCGAAGCGGTCAACGCCGTCGTGCTCGGCTTGGATCGCGATGTTCAAGAGCTGCGGTTGCGGGCCGACCGCTTTGTCTTTTCCGGCCGCCAATCACAATCCGACGCCGCCAAGGAGATCTTTGTGCGGCTCCGCGCCAACATTGAAACGGCGACGAAGCAGCAGACGGATCCCGAATTGGTGGCGCTGTTCGAACAGATCAACTCACGCGTGACGGAATACGCAAAACATTTTGATTCCGTTATCGTCGAACGAAAAATCCGGCAAGACCTCGTCGAACAGCAGTTGCCGGCATTGGCCAAACGGATCGATGAATGCACCTCGCGATTGTCCGATCAGTTGTCCGGACTCGGGGTCGATGATCAGAACCGTTTGGCATTGGTGCGGTCCCAGTCCGCCTTTTCCCGAGCGGAAAAGTTTCTGTTGAAGTATTTCGAGAATCCCGACGGCGAACTGGTCGCCGCGACGATTCAAGCGATCAACGACGCGGTGTCTCAACTGGACGAAATTCAAGGTGACGGGGGCAAAGTCGAAGAGATCATTGAGGCGATTCGGGACTATGAAGGCGTCGGCCTGCGGGCCGTGCAAGCGACGCGCAGCTATCTTTTTCTTCGCAACGTGGTCATCGCCGGTGAAGAGTCGGAGGTGTCGTACTACTCGGCACAGCTGCGTTCTCATGCCGAAGCTCGCCGTGAATTCATCGCTTCGCAGTTGGCGTCCACCACGTATCGCGTCCGACTACTTTCCTTGGGCATCGTCGTGACCGCCGTCGGGTTGTCGTTGTTGATCGCAACCCGACTGGCGCTGCTGATCGTCACCCCCATTTCCGATCTGACCAGAACCTTCGAGCGACTGTCCAGTGGTGAGGTGTTGGCAGATGTGCCGGGAACCGAAAGGACCGATGAGATCGGGAAAATGGCCACGGCGGCCCGCATTTTTAGTGACCAAAACCTGCGGACCCGAGAACTGTTGCAGCAGTCCCAGGCACTCGGGCGTGAACTCCGTGAAAAAGCCTCGCAGCTGCAGGCGACCAACGAAGAACTCGACAGCTTTGCCTACGTGGCCTCGCACGACTTGCGTTCACCGCTGCGCGGGATCAAACACCTGGCTCAATGGATCGAAGAGGATGTTCGCGACGACCTGTCCAGTGACGGCGAAGTCTATCTGGACAATCTGAAAGTCAGGGTCGGCAAACTGGAGGTCCTGTTGGAGGACCTGTTGGATTTCTCACGCGTCGGCAGAATCAATCCGCCTTCAGAGATCGTCGAAGTTCGATCGGTGCTTGAAAACATCGTCGACATGGTCAGCAATCCGCAATCGATTGAAGTCAAGTGGCCGGATGATCTGCCGGTGTTCGAAACCGTCCGGCCGCCGCTCGAACAGGTGTTCATGAATCTGGTCGGCAACGCCATCAAGCACAACGACAAGGGCGCCCAGGGCTGCGTCGAGGTGACGTGGGCAAACGGCGACCATCAGTTTCGATTCTCCGTCCGCGACAATGGCCCCGGAATCGAAGCGACCAATTTCGATCGTATCTTTCAGATGTATCAGCGCGTCGGCAATCCCACGGTGGAAGGCAGCGGCATGGGGCTGGCGATCGTCAAGAAGCAAGTTGAATACTTCGGCGGCACGATCGAAGTGGAATCAGAACTCGGCCGCGGAACCACCTTTCATTTTTCCTGGCCTCGCGAGTTAGCGACAACGTCCCCTGAAGTCTTCTGTGGAGCATCGATATGAGCAATGGCACGCCGACAATCCTGGTCGTCGAAGACGACTTCGTCGATCTGGAAATCATCCGCCGGGGAGTGGCCAAACGCGGTTTACAGGCCGACATCCTCAACGCGACCGATGGTGCCGCCGCGCTTGAGTTGCTGCGTTCGGATCGCTTGACGCCGGAGCAACGCGGTCAATTGGTCGTGTTGCTGGACATCAACATGCCCGGAATGAACGGGCATCAGTTTCTGGACGAAATCAGAGCCGACCAAACGCTTCGCCACACCGTCATTTTCATCCTCACCACCTCGGATCACCCGCGCGACGTGACGCGGGCGTACGAACGGAATGTTGCGGGGTTTTTTTTGAAGTCAAACCTGGGGGGGCTGTTGGAAACGCTGTCCTCGTATCTCAATCACGTCAAATTTCCTCCCGCGGCAACGCTGCAAACCAGCTGATTGTCGGTGTTCCTTCAACTCAGCTGAACAAACCTGCATCCCGCCACGAAGCGATCTACGTATTCATTGAAGCAATCGCAAGTCTGGGTCACCCCTGCCGGCATCCCTCCCAAAACGTGCCATCGGTGATTCGCACACCTGACGTGTCCTGATTGCCCTCCACTGGCTCCCGCCCCTCCAATCCCCCACCTGGAGAACCAAAATGTCAAGCCTGACCAGCAAGCCGTCCCGAACACGCAAACGTCCCTTACAACAGGCGGTGCAAGCCGGCTTGGCCAAGCGGAAGGCGAGCGGGAATGACGGAGGGTGGAGCGATCCGTCCAAGGCGACTCGGACACCGCGGATCCTTTGCATCGACGATGACCCCGAGATTTGTCGCACGTTGGAAATGCGTCTGAGTGACTATCAGGCGGAAGTCCTGGTCGCCTACTTCGGCACTCAAGGGTTTTGGGAAGCGATCACCGATCACCCCGATCTGATTCTGATGGACGTCTCCATGCCCAGTGGTGACGGACGGTTTGTGTTGGAATCATTGCGGAACAACCAGGCGACCGAGGGAATCCCCGTGATTGTTTTGACGGGCATGCGTGACCCCGAGCTGCATTCGGAAATGCTGGCGTTGGGGGCCGACCGTTTTCTCAATAAACCGATCCATTTCGATGTCTTGCTCCGCGAAATGCAATCCTTCGTCGAACTTTCAAAACGTCCCGAATAGCCCGCCGCGCATTCGGGAACTGCCACGCCGTCGCGAACCGCTCGGACGCGACACGAGCGGGGTGGGGACGGAAACGCACAACCGCGAAAGAGAGAGTCATGGTGATCGCAGAACAGAAGACGCAGTTGAGAATCCTGTTGATCGAAGATGATTGCGTCGATGGCGAGTCGGTCACCCGATCGCTGAACAAGGCGTTTCCCAATTGCGGCGTTCGGCGCGTGCGTTGCTTGGGGGAGGCAATCGGCGCGGTCGCCGCGTCCGAATTTGATGTTGTGCTTGCCGATTTGTCGCTGCCGGACAGCCGCGGACTGGATTCCGTCGTCACCATGGTGCAGGCCTGTCCCCAGAATCCTTTGATCGTTCTGACCGGGCACGCCGACGATGAGCTTTCGATCACGGCGATCGCCGAAGGGGCACAAGACTATCTGGTCAAGGGACGCATCAGCCCGGAATTGCTGCAACGGTCGATTCGTTATGCCATTCAACGGCATGCGATGTTGCGACACAACGACCAACTCTTGGAAACACTGCGCCAGCGTGATCTGCTATTGCAAAACAAGAATCAGAAACTCGAAAAGGCCTGTAAGACGGCACAGAAGTTCGTCGACAATGTCTCGCATGAGTTCCGCACACCGCTGACGGTGATCATGGAATATGCCTCGCTGCTTGCCGATGGCATCGCCGGGCCGGTCAGCGAAGAGCAGGCAAAGTTGCTCGGGGTGATCGACGATCGGGCCAGCGACCTCAACAACATGGTCGACGACATGCTGGACGTCAGCAAGCTGGAATCGGGGTTGTTGGGGGCGTCGCGTTCACCGTGCAAGGTGGCCGACATCATTGATCATGTGCTACCGGCGATCCGACGCAAAGCCATCGTTCGCGAGGTTCAGCTGGACGTCGAAATTGACGAGGGCTTGCCGGACGTGTTTTGTGACCCCGCCAAGGTCGGTCGGGTGATCGTCAATCTGGCTATCAACGCGATCAAGTTCACTCGCAATCCCGGCCGCGTTTGTATTTCCGCTCGCCGGCACGGTGAAGACGACATCTCCATCGCCGTTTCGGACAACGGCGTCGGCATTCCCGCGGACCGTCAACGCGAAATCTTTCAGCGGTTTGCACAGGTCAAGACGGAGATCCGCGACAGCACCAAGGGGTTTGGGCTGGGGTTGAACATCGCTCAGGAGTTGGTGGATCTGAATTTCGGCAAGATGGATGTCGAAAGTACCGAAGGTGAGGGCAGCTCTTTCAGTTTTACGCTGCCGATCAATTGCCCCGGTGAAGTCACGCGGCGGTTCATCAGTCGGATGGCGGCGGGACACGAAGGAGAGGCCGCGGTTTCCGCCATCGCGATCGCGATCGAAGACGACACGAACGAATCGGTGATGCGGGACGTCGAACGTTTCCTGGTTCACCTGCTGAGACAAAACGATTTGATCTTCACGCTGCCTAACCGGCAATGGTTGCTGTTGGTGTCCGTGCCCTCGATCGCGCTGGACGACTTCTTGATGCGATTGAACAAAGAACGACTGCAGATCAACCGTAATCGTCCGCGTGGTCCACTACCCGAATTTCAAGTCCGAGTCGAAGGGACCTGGAATGTCGCAGAGCGGCCACAGGACATCGTTCAGATGGTCGATCAACAACTCGGTGAAGAGAACTACTGTGTCGCATGACTCCAAGATTGTAGTGATTGATGATGATCGCGGGATCGTTCTCGGTGTGCAAATGCGTTTGGCGCACGCGGGATACCAGGTGCACGTCGCCTACGACGGTGCCGAAGGGCTGGAACTGATCCGGTCGGAGAACCCCGATCTGGTGTTGCTCGATGTCCAGATGCCACATCTGGACGGGTTGTCGGTGTTGAAGACGCTGCAGGACGACCCCGACACCGTCACGCCGCCGGTGATCATGCTGTCGGCCAGTCTGCAAGATCGGCAAACGGCGCTCGATGCCGGTGCCCACTACTTTTTGACCAAACCCTATCGCAGCAGCGATCTGTTGGACGCCGTGACGTCCGTGTTCAGTGTGCCGGCCGGAATGGGCTGAGACCATGAGCAACCGCCTGTTTTTTCTGTCCGAGGTCTTCGGACTTTTGACACACCCGCCGACCGATGGAGAATCAAATGAGTCTGAAACAAATCCTAATCGCCGATGACGATCAAGACCTGCTGGAACTACTCAGTCTCCGTTGCAAACAACTGGGGTTGGATGTCATCACATCCAACGACGCCATGGACGCGCTGGCCAACGTCGACTTTTACGCGCCGCAAATCGCGCTGTTGGATGTTCGCATGCCGGGAGGAAACGGCGTCAGCGTTTCCGAGATGATGGCCACGGACGAACGCTTGAGCCAAACCTCGGTGATCGTGATGACCGGTGATCCGAATGAAAAGATCCAGCAGCGTTGTCACGAAATGGGGGCACAACTGGTCAAGAAGGACCAACAGATCTGGACACGACTGGAACCACTCCTGAAATCGCTACTCGACGAAGAGATCGAGCACCGCGCGACACCGTTGGTTGATTTTTCCGATGCCCGGCAGACACCCGGGGCCGAGGACAATCAATCACTTTTGTCGATGCTGGAAGATTGGGGATGGCTGGACGACGATTCACAGCCGTCCGCAATCGACGACGAAGCGGCCGCCGGTGGCACGCCCTGGGTGCTGGCGATCGACGATGACCCCGACTTTTCGATCGGCCTACAAAAACGACTGCTCAGCGTCGGCGTCCAACTGGTGCGGGCCTACCGGGGCATGGACGGCTATCGCAGCGCGTTTCAAAGCCGCCCCGAAGCGATTTTGTTGGACTATCAAATGCCGGACGGAAATGGCGAGTACATCCTGCGTCGCTTGAAGGAATCGACGGCCACCGACTCGGTGCCGGTCATCGTGGTGACCGGGATGCGTGACGCGTCGCTGAAGCGTCGCATGCTGGCCGGCGGGGCGAGCGAGTTTCTGACCAAACCGGTTTCCTGGGACCAATTGAAGCGGGCATTGGTTCAATACACCGACCTCGACCTCCGCACAGGCATCGTCCCCGAAGCCATGGTGGGTTCGGCCGAGTAGGGAGCCGTCCGGCACTGTCTGTCATGCATCACCCCGGTAGGCAACGCTGTGAAGCATTTTCCCCTGTGGTTGTTGAGGTGTTAGCGGCAGGGCGCGAGCCCTCCGGTTCCGCATCTTTGCCCAAAAACCGGAGGGCTCGCGCCCTGCCGCTAACAAGTCGTTCACGGCGTAGGGCTCCGCCTGGGCTGCGCAAAATCTCTCCGTTGAAACGTGCATTGCTTCGCAGAAGTTTGGCGGTTTCCATTCCCTTAGGGGCTTCGTGGGATCAGCCGTTTGGCGCCAGCCTACGGGCCCTCCGTTGTTGACGAGGCCCGAACGCTTGCGCGAATCGGCTGATATCAATTGCGTTTTTGATGCCCAACCGCTCCATGCTCATCGATGGTCCATCGCAGAATCGATTCGGCAGAAATTCAGCGCCGGCTCCGCCGGCGGCCCGGGGAGGCAGAGCCTCCGAGACAGTGTGTTCCCAGGCGGAGCCTGGGAACAAGTCTTGAGCCATGAATGACGTCTAACGCTAGACGCACCGCCTACCGCGTTGCCCGCGATGGATCGTCTCGCACGATCTGTTGATAAGCCGCATCGATTTCCTCGATGGGACTCTGCAAGCTCCAGATGCCGCGGGTTTGGATGCCGATGTCAAAGGCCGGGTTGGCGGCACGTACTTCGGTCAACCGTGCAATGTCATCGGTTGCCTTCTTCAAGCGTGCGTCGACGTTGGGGAAAATCGAACTGGTCGCCAGCCACCACTGTGCATCGGAGGCTTGGATGAGCAGTTCGTGGTTTTCCGTCAGGAACGTCAACAAGAGTTCGCTATCCCGTTTTTCGGCCGGCGTGCATTGTTCGTTCAGGTGGAACGAGAGAAGCTGGACGTACTGCATCGGTGCGGATTGCAATTGCAGCCAACGCGGAAAGATCTGGTCGCTGCCTACGACCGGCAGACTGAACCAGAAGATCGATCCCAAACCGGGTTCGGACTCGACGTGCAGCTGGCCGAGATTCAGTCGGCAGAAACGGGCGGCGATCGACAAGCCCAGGCCCAACAGTTTGTCATCGGGATCAGTTGTCAGCCCGGGTCTGGCGAAGCGGGCGGCGAGTTGATCACGCTGTCGGGGCTGGATGCCGGTCCCATCGTCGTTGACCCCGATTCGAATGTGTTGATCGGGTTCATCGTAACGAACCCAAATCCGCACGTTCCCCGAATCGCTGCAGGCATTGATGGCGTTGACGGCCAGACAGACCAGGACGCGACAGACCTTTTGGCCGTCGCAGTACGCGATCGGGGTTTCGATTAGCGATTGGATTTCCAGTTTCACATTCCGCATCGCGGCTCGTTGCTCAATCGTTTCACGAACCGACTCAATGATTTCCTGAACTTGGCAGGGTCGGCGACAGATGTCGAGCAGTCCCGAATCAAGTTTGCTTGAATCGAGCAGGTCATCCAATTTGTTGTTCACGTCGTCGGCTCGAATCAATGCCTTTTCCAGCATCGCGGCCTGTTCCAGATTGATTCGGCCGGCCAATCCCTCGCGGACGATCGAGACGTGTTCTTTGATGACGGTCAACGGATTGCGGATGTCGTGCGAGGCTTTGGCCAAAAACTCGTGCGCCGTCTGGTGCAATCGTTCCAATTTCTGGTTGTCTTGCTCCCTCAATTCCGCTTGCTCGCGCAGCAATCGGTGGCTGGCTTGCAATTCCTCGGTGACCCGGCTCATCTCGTTGATGGCCTGTTGACGCTGGACGGCATGTTCGATCGCTTTGCGTGTCCAGCTGCTGTTGGCGAGCCCCTTGGGGAGAAAGTCTTGTGCGCCGGCATGAAGGATTGCCCGCTCGACCGTTTCATCTTCTAGCCCGGTCAGGACCAGAATCGGGACATCATCACACTTCGCTTTCAATCGCTTGACCGTTTCCAAGCCACTTGAGTCGGGCAGGCTGAGATCGGTCACGATGACGTCAAAGTTTCGCAGATCCAATTCTTGCAGGGCAGCTCCCAGCGATGTCGCATGCGAGAGCGAGATTCGCTTCCGACCATGACGCAAGTTCTTCGAGACGCGCAAGAAATCCAGATCATCGTCCTCGACGACAAGCACACTGAGGACCGTGTCTGAATCCGCCGCGGAGGGGTGCGGTGGATTCGACGTCTTTGCCAAGGACACTGCGGGTTCCACGCTGTCAAAGGGGGGGCGGTCGGGTAGGAGAGGAGAATGCGAATTGATCATGCAGCGGTCTTGGTCGAATGATTGGGTGGGCCAAAGACGGGGGAGGATCAGCTGGCCGCGTGTTCGATTGCCGCCGTGCATCAAGGCGATGGAGGATGCTCATGAAGGAGTCTGGTCCATCCCAAAACTGTAAGCCTCAAACAACAGGGTGCAAAATGAAACTGCGGATGCTATTTTAGCTTCTCGAAATATTGGACTTTCACAGATGGCTGTTTCCCCTCAGGTGCGGGTTTGTCCTCGTCGTCCTGAGGCTCGTTCGGTCTGCCCCTTTCCTACCAAGGCTCCCCTCAGATGAGTGTTTGCAAACAATTGAAACGTGCGGCCGAAAAGCCCCCGGTTAGAACGTCGTTCCGCTTCGCCCGGGCTGCGGTGTCGCTCAGGCTGGCGTTCGCGTTGGTGCCGGTTTGGTTGCTCGGACTCACCCCGGTGTTTGCCCAAGACGCGACCGGGGTGGTCGAACAGAGTGTCAAACCCGGGATCAACGACCAGTTTGTCGACCCCGAATTAGACGTCAGTGAATGGATGGGGCGATTCGAAGTCGAAAGCCGAGAGGTCTACGCGGGACGTCAGGATGTGCTGGAAGCTTGCGGCATCAAACCCGGTCAAAGCGTCGCCGACGTCGGTGCCGGTACCGGTTTCTACAGCCGGCTGTTCGCCGACGCCGTGGGAAAGAATGGCTGGGTCTTCTCCGTCGACATCTCGCCTCGATTCCTGGAACACATCAATACAAAGGCGCGCGAAGACAACGTGCACAATCTAACCGGTGTGCTCTGCTCGGACCGCTCCGTCAACCTGCCACCCCACTCGATCGATGTCGCGTTCATCTGCGACACCTACCATCACTTCGAGTATCCGCACCTGACGGTCGAGTCGATTTACAAGGCGATCAAGCCGGGCGGGTCCTTGATCGTCATCGACTTCGATCGGATTCCGGGAAAGTCGCGAGAATTCATCCTCGGTCATGTCCGCGCCGGCAAGGAAGTGTTTCGCAGCGAGATCGAAAAGGGCGGATTCGAATTTGTCGACGAAGTCCAGGTGCCTGCATTCGAGGAAAACTATCTGTTGCGTTTTCGCAAGCCGGCGGCATCCTGAACGGAGATCGCTATCGCAAGAATTCCAACAGCCCCAACGAATTCAGGTTTGCGGTGACGGCATAGGTGTATTGCAACAGCGTCTGTGAGTTCTCCAGACGCAGCACCGCATCGGGAAAGTCGGTGGCTTGGAGTTCGCCGATATTCGATTCGACCGAAAGCATCAAATCATCGACGCGGAACTCCATCGTCTGCATCGTTTGCAACGAAGTCGACTGTTCGCCCATCACGCTGAACACCCTGCTGGCCGCCTGGTCCAGTTCATTCAGACGCCGGTTGAGTGCTTTTCCGTACTCGGCCGAACTCAGCTCCCGGCTGTTGCGAAGGTCCGCGGCGGTGGCGTGAAGGACTTGGAACAGGTTGGACGTACCGGGGAACTCTAACGAATCGTCGCCCGTCGAACGGATGTTACTCGAGTCGATGGTGACGAATCGCCCGCTATCGACATCGGAAACGAGTTGGCCGGAACTGAAGTCGATCGGAAGGGTCGATGCCCCGTCGTCGACGCTCAATGTTCCCGTCGATGTGATATCGACCGTCCCGTTGAAACCGGCTGCGATGCTGGTCGTGTCCAAGTAGACCTCTTGGCCGAAAAAGCCCGGCACACGCAAGTTCGTGTCGGCATTGGAAAACGGAACCGGTTCGGCTCCGTTGAGGGAGATGGTTCCGGCCGAACCGTCGCCGGATGTATCGACGATCGTCAGTTGATGCGCGCCGGCCGGGCCGAGGATGGTATCGCCTGCCGCGGAGTTGGTTCCGGCGAGCACGCCGGAGCCGCCCGCATAACTGGTGCTGTCGTGCCGGACTCGTAACGTGGCCCGACCGATCAGCGTGTCGGTCCCGCCGCCATGTTTCGCTCCGGTGGTGCCAGACAGCACGGTCGCTTCCCGCCCGGAGCCTCCGAAAATCTTGGACCCGTCGTAGTAGGTGTCGATCGAGATCGAATCACCGATGTGGGTTTGACTGCGTTGCCGAGAACCTTGGTAGCTGACTTCCAAGACGCCATTTTCACGCAGCGGTTCGCCGAACGAAAACGGAGGCTGATTGGATCGGGTGCCCCCGTACAAATAGTTCTCGTTGAACTTCGCCAACCCGATTTGTTTCGCTTGGGCCAGCAGCGCGTCGATTTCGGTGGCCAGCGCATTGCGTTCGTCGGAATCCAGTGCTTGAATCCCCTGTTGCACCAGGTTCTTGGAAAGCGTGATCAATTCGCTGACGTCTTGAAATTGGGCGACACTGGCGTTGAGCGTCGAGGTCGCTCGGCCGATGACGCTCTTGTCGGCTTGCAATTCGACATAGCGGGTTTCCAGCGATCGAACTTGTCGATAGGCGACCGGTTCTTCCGACGGCAGTTCGAACTGCAGCCCCGATGTGATCTGCCGTTGGGCAGTCAGCAATCGCGAGCTGTGCAACGAGGTGAAATGGATCGCGTTGCGCGTAAACGTTCGCGAGGTGACTCGAGCATCCATCGGATTAGCCTATGATTCTGAACAGTTCGGTGAGCATTTCGTCGGTCGCTTGAATGATTCGGACGGCCGCCTCATACGACTTTTGATATTCCTGCAAATAGACCAATTCTTCGTTCAGATCGACGCCTGATTTTGCGTCTCTCTCGGTTTCCAGCCGCAGTTGGAACGTGGTCAAACTGGTGCTCAACGCGGTGTTGGAATTGATCTCGAAACCGATCTCGGTCCCCATCTCACTGGCGAACTGTCCGAGGGTGCGACCACCAGGCATCGACGCGGCATCATCAATGGCGATGAAGCGGGTGAGATTGCTGGTGTCGGCGGATTCGCCGGATCGGCCCGTCGCGATTCGGTCGGGATTGGTGGCGACGGTCGCGTCGACTCGGATCGAATGGGCATCGGTTCCGCTGAAGAAGGCGTTGATGCCCAGTGCGGCCAGAATTCCCGTCTGATCCGGTTCGCCCGTCAAACGCGTCGTGAATTCATCGCCGTCGTTCATCGTGCCGGCGCTGAAGGAGACTTCGACACCATCATCGAGTTCGATGGCCGAACCCGCTTCGTATCCGTCGCCGACGTTCACACGCGTCAACAGCGCACCGCTGGACGAATAAACATTAGCGAACAGTGCCGCGGCGCTACCAACTTGTCCGGTGCCCTCGATCTGGACCGTCAACGTTTCGTTGGTCCCT
The DNA here is from genome assembly GCF_025060895.1 of Stieleria sedimenti. Taxonomy (GTDB): domain Bacteria; phylum Planctomycetota; class Planctomycetia; order Pirellulales; family Pirellulaceae; genus Stieleria; species Stieleria sedimenti. The sequence continues at coordinate 34,284 of NZ_JANZKV010000068.1, forward strand.
GCGGTGTAGGTGCCGGAGACGGTCGCGACGCTGGTGCCGGAAAACAGCGACAGGTCGGGATTGGTTTCCACGCCGCCGGCGAAATTGAATTCCAGGTCCGCTCCCGTGGTGATTTGAAACTGGTTGCTGACCGCCCGGATCGATGCGGTGATGCCCAAGATTCCGGTCAATTGTGACGCCACGTCCTCGAGCGTGTCCAGGTCGGGATCAATGGAAATGACGTGCGTTTGCCGATCGCCGTTCGCGTCGATCACAGAAAGGGTGAGTTCGCCGGCGGTCAAGTCACCGTCAGGGAATGCTTCGGACAATGGCACATCCGTGTCCGCGACGTTGACATTGCCGACCAGGTTGGTGAACGATCCCGCGCTGCCGATCCCGGTCGAATGAACGGTGTTGACGCTCTGAATCAGTTGACCCGCGATTTGGTCCAGCTTTCCTTCGAACAGGGGGATGATCTCGTTGTAGGCTTCCACCAGTGCCGAGAGCCGGCCGGTTTCAACCGACAAGGGCCGATCGGAATCGTCCAAGTAGACCTCCAGTTGTCCTCCCGCTTCGACGACGGACAGAGAACTGGGGTGGCTGCCCTGTTCAATGCTGTGGTTTCCGATGGTCAGGTGCAACTGGCCGCCGGGTTGTTCGTTGCGAGAAATGCCGACGACTTCCGCAATCCGGTTGAGCACGGCGTCACGCTGGTCCAATTCGTTGTTCCGCTCGATATCCTGAGCGGAGAACTTGAAGATCTCGAAACTGACGTCACTCAATTCTTGCAGGTCGCCGTTGAGCAATTCGATTTCGTTTTCGATCTGCAGCCGAACGTTGTTCTTCAGTTCGGTCAACTGTTGGGCCGCATCGCGGAGACCGCCGGACAACTGTTTGCCGGTTTCCAGCAGGGCCGATCGTTGAGCGGGCTCATTCGGGGACGCCGACAAATTCGTGAACTCGGCGAAGAACCGATCGAGCTGTCGTCCGACCGAATTGTCACCGGTCAGCAGTGCCGACTCGATCTTTCGCTCGATGTTCAACAACTGTTCGACGTCGTTGGAATCGGAGATGACGCTGGTCAAGGACGATTCGGTGACCTGGTCGCGGATGCGAGTGATCCCAGAGATCGTGACGCCGTTGCCGACACGAAAGCCGCCGGTGTAATTCGGCGGAGTCGATTCCATGGAAAGCCGTCGTCGGTGGTACCCATCGGTGTTGGCGTTGGAAATATTGTTGGAGACCACCTCCAAAGCGAATTGGCTGGTTCGCAGGGCGGACAGGCCGATTGAAAAATTGGGCATCGTTAGCAGTTCCTTCCGATGATTTTTTCTGTGGGGAGCTTGAACGCCAAGCCATCGGCTTGGTAGCTGGCTTCATCGACATCACACTGCAACACACCGAGCAGATAACGACGATGAAACTCGGTGGAATAAAAGATGACCACCTGATTGGCGGTCAGCCGTTGCTGGGCGGCAACGAGCCGATCGTGAAGGCGGCGACGGTTGGCATCGAGCCGCTCGGATTCAGCGGCCGGCAGAGTGGCGAGAATCGTCTTGATCGACGTCAGACTGTCGTCGGCTTCACTGGGCGGCTGAGATGCGTCGGGCTGCTCGGTCGCTTTTGCGCCCACATAGCGGCTGAGGATTTGGCGTGATTTGCGGCTGTCAGCTTGACAGTGTTGCAGCTTCTCCAGCAGCGGGGAGAGCTGTTGCAGGTCCGATTGTTTGGGGCCGTAGATCCCCGCATTGTCCAGCAGATTGGCCATTTCGTCGTTGAGTGCGTCGAGCGCGTCGGCAACGCCCGATTCCAATTGCAACTGCCGCTCGACGAGGACGCCCAGTTGTTCCGTTTGTTGATTCATCGTTGAGTCACCGAATGTGAGGGATGTCCAGAGGGGTGTTCGAGCCACGGTCGAAGGGCCGTGGCGACGCAGGGTGATGCGAAAGGTTGTGTTAGGCGGAGAACGAGACGCCGGATGATTGCTCTTGCCCGCCGTCGGCTTGTGTTTTGGCGTACTGTTCGACCAACAGATCGCTGACGCCGATCGCATTGGACTGGGCGAGGTGCTGGCCGATGAACAGGTCAAACATGCCGCCGAAGGAGTCGCTTCCGTCGCCGCCGAAGAGGCCGTCTTCGAGTGAGTTTCTCATTTCTTTCATCAGCATCGACAGAAAGACACTTTCAAACTCGGTGCCCAGTTCTTTCATTTGCTCCAGGGACGGATCGCCGCCCTTGGCGGCCGCCGCGATCTGACCCGGCAATCCCACGCTGATGTTGTTTCCGATGGATTCCATTGCATCTGTCTCCTGCGAATTATTCGATGACCAACTCGGCCTTCAGGGCGCCTTGATTGCGCAACGTCGTCATGATGCTGATCAAGGTGGTGGGTGAAACGGCCAAGGAATTCAAGGCCGTCGCCAGGTCGCCGACCGTCATTCCGCCGGGCAACACGTTGTAGCGTCCGCCGGATTCGAATAAATCGATTCCGGTTCGCGGCAGGACGACGGTGTCGCCTCCGGCAAGCGGGTTGGGCTGGGATGCGATCGGCGTTTCGGTCGTGGCGATGACGATGTTTTCGCTGGCGAACAGCACCGGCGCGATCTTGACGTTGTGGCCCAGCACGATCGATCCGGTTTTCTGGTTGATCACCACGCGGGCCGGCGTGTCCGGTTCGACACGCAAGTTGCCGATCGTCGAAATAAATTCGGTGACGCTGTTGGCAAAGGTCGATGGAATGAAAACTTGAACGGTTCCCGAGTCGAGGGCACGGGCGCGGCCGGGGAAGATTCGATTGAGTGCATTGCCGATCGCGGTCGCCGTGGAATAGGACTTGTTTCGCAACACCAGACGCAGGCTTCCGTTGTTGACGATCGTTCCGCAGGGAACCGCACGTTCCACGATGGCTTCGCAAACCCCGACCGTCGGGTGGTTCTTCTGCACGTTGGCTCCGGCACCTTCGGCCGAGATGCCGCCGCCGATGATCGCGCCCTGGGCGATCGCGTAGATCTCGTCATCGATGCCCCGCAACGCCGTTTGATTGAGCGTGCCGCCACGCAGGCTCGATGCGTCGTCGGCAACCGAAACCGTCACCAGAATCGTCTCGCCGGGTCGTGCATACGCGGGGATCTTTCCCGACACCATCACGGCCGAAATGTTTTTGGTGTCGACTTGTCCCACACGTACCCCGCGACGCAGGTAATAGTTGGTGAGCATTTGCCGCGTCTGTTGCGACTTGCCCCCCGTTCCGCTCAACCCAAACACCAAACCCTCACCGGAGACATGGTTGACGCGGTCACCTTCGACAAACGCAATGTCCTTGATCCGAACACTGGGATCTTGACGCAACGGAGCCAGCGGTGTGAGGGTCGACCCCGGACCGGGCGTCGTTGCGGGCGGTGGCGGCAGCGGATCCTGAAGTGTCTGGGCACGCACGACCATGCCGCCGTTGCCGATCAACAGGACGGCCAGGCAGAGTGTGGAAAACGCGAGTCGTGAATACTTTGAAAGAATCTGCATGAATCGGGTTGCGACCGCGAGAATTAAAAAGGCCAAAGACGATTGAATCGGCGGCTGAGCCAGCCTTGGCTGGTGTAGGCCTGTTCGGCACCCTCGGCATCGAGCGTCAAACGCAGGTCGGCCACCAAGTAGGACGGAACGGTGTTGCCGGGCAAAATGTCGTACTGACGCACGATTCCGGTCAGCTTCAGATCCCGAGCGTCGCCCTGGACCGAGATCTTTCGCGTTCCCTCGACGACCAGATTTCCGTTGGGCAAGACATCGACCACCATGACACTGAATCGGTCGGTAATCTGTCGTTCGCTGCGGAATTCGGCATCGCCGGTGAACGCGCGTTGATTTGCCGTGTTAGTGCCCAATTCCGCGCTGCCGCTGCCGGTACCGATCGTACCGCCGAGACCGTAGTCAAATCCTTGCGTGGATGACGAGTTGCCCGTCTTGTCCATCGACCGCTCATCGCGGTTTTCGACGTCCGTGCTTTCGGCGATCAGAATGGACAACGTGTCGCCGCGGTTGCGGGCGGCGTAGTCACGGTACTGGTCGATCTGATTCTGGCTGCGTCGCTCGAACAGGCTCTGCCCCAGCGACGGTTGTGTGGTGACAGCGATCGCCAGCAGGACGAGCGCCGGTTTGATCAACGCTACGACCGACGTCGGGATCACTTGGCGCAGCGGGGGAGATTCATGGTGCATCGTTATCGCCTCCGTGGGGTCGAAGAAACGGTTGCCAGGTTGGGGCCGATGATGGAAGCGTTGAAACGCCGGTTGGTTTGTGGGTTCAGAACCTCGATCGTTTCTCCGATCTGTCCTGCTTCCATCGCTCGGGCGTTCTTCAGACGGATCTCGCCCCGACCGACGCTGATCACGACGTCGACCAAGTCGTTTCGCTTGACCGTTTGGGACGAACCCGACCGAGTGCTGTGGAAATGATTGGTCAACAGAATCGAGTTGCTGGCGATGTAGCGGCTTGCGGTCCGTCCGACGGCGTTGTCGGGATTGGCATAGTCGGCACTTTGAGTGATCGAGCGTTCGACCAGACGAAACATGTCGGGTTTCAGCACGGTGCCCTGAGCGATCGGCTGGCTGGCGATCGCAACGGTCATGGAAAGGCTGACCTGGGCGTCAAAGGAATGCGCGTATTGGTTCCCGGCCGAATCGATGATGGCGACGGCCAGCCTGGTGCGGCCGATCGGAAACTCATTGCGTGGGATCAGCTCCACGGCAAACTCGCCGGCGGCGAGCTTCTGTTCCAACGTGACCAACTGCGGCGTTTGTGTCAGTCGAATGGCGACCCGTTCGGGGGCGACGGCGAACTGTTCGCCGAGTTCTGATTCGAGCAACTGTTCCAACTTGCTGCGCAGCTTTGCCGGCGAGGAGCGTCGGGCCGACACCGTGGACGGTCCGATGATGTTGAACGAATCACGCTCGTACCCGGCCAACAACAGACGCATCTCGACTTGCTTTCGCGTGATCGAGCAATCGTCCTGGTCACGCAGCGATTCCAAGTCGAGCTGCTCGATCTCGCGTCGCTGTGACGGTGTCGCATGGAGGACGTTGGCAATGTCGCCGATGCGAACGGTCGTGTCGGCGACTGGCGAAGACGTTTGGTGCAGCGCAACGACAACGTCGCCGGCCGACGAGGCGTCCGGCGGGGTGAAGATCAGAAAACTGATCAGCAGCATTGCGTATCGAACCGATTTCATCATCGTTACCGAACGAGGTCACTGGCGGAGGAGAGCATTTCATCGCCGGCGCGGATCGCCCGCGAGTTGATCTCGTAGGCCCGTTGGGCGGTGATCAGCGAGACCAGTTCCGAAACGACCTCGACGTTGGATCCTTCGATGAATCGCTGTCGGATCTGGCCGTTGCCCTGTTGTCCGGGTTGTCCAAGAATCTCTGGGCCCGAGGCCGCGGTTTCCATGAACAGATTGCTGCCCAGGTTCTGCAGTCCGGCGGGGTTGGTGAACCGGGCGAGTTGAATGGTGGGGCCGACGGTCGAGACCCCGTCGATCTGGAAACTGACGACCCCGGTCGAGGAGATCGACAGGTTGGTCGCTTGCTGGGGAATCGTGATTTGCGGATCCAACAGGAAGCCGTCGCCGGTGACCATCTGGCCTTGGTCATTGAGCGTAAAGTTGCCGTCGCGGGTGTAGGCGATCGTGTTGCCTTGGGTGACTTTGAAAAATCCGTCGCCTTCGATCGCCATGTGGGTATCGATTCCCGTTTCGGTGGGTGTTCCCTGGGCGAACAGGCTGGTGGTGCCGACGGCCCGCACCCCGCTGCCGATCTGCAGCCCGATCGGCTTGATCTCGCCGTTGGCCGAGGCGGCACCGGGCGGCGTCTTGGTGTCGTACAGCAAGTCGGCGAAATTGATGTGCTTCTTTTTGAAGCCGGTTGTATTGACGTTGGCCAAATTGTTGGCCGTGTTGTCGATCATCAACTCCTGGGCGCGCATGCCGGTGGCGCTGGAATAGAATGCTTTTAACATGGAATACCTATGCGGTTCTCAAGCGGGTTATGATCGGATGTATTCTTTGAGCGAGTCCGAGAGTGTTCGCGTGGCTTTCTCGACCGCCTCGTGTTGTCGCGTGTTGACGATCAGCGCGATCAGTTCCGAAACCGGCTGGACATTGGAAAGCTCGTGGCCGAATTGCGTGATCTTGACCGGGGCATCGCTTTCGATCGAATCGGGGCCCGGAGTAAACCCGAGGGCACCGACGGGAATCAGCGTTCCGTTGTTTTCGTAAGCGACCGCTTGAATCCGGCCGACTTCCCGGTCGCCGGCCGAAACCGTGCCGTCGGAGGAAATCGTGATCTCGCGGTCCGAGACATCGCGGTCGATGGTGATCGGTCCGTTTTCACCGCGGATCGGAACCCCCTCTTCATTGACCAGCGTATTGCTCACGGGGTCGCGGAACAGTCTGCCGTTGCGAGTCAGGTAGGGTTGGCCACCGTTCTCGTAAACGAAAAAACCGTCGCCGGCGATCGAGATGTCCAGCGGTCGATCCGTCGGGGCGATTCGTCCCGGTGTGAAATCCGACGTCAACGCTTCGACTTCGGGGCCCAGATCCAAGGTGGTATTCGGTGAAGTCTCTTCGAATCGCTGTTTGATTGCCGGTTGAACGCGTCGGTGTCCGCTCGAATTGACGTGCATCAGGTTGCTGCTGATCAGCTCCTGTTGCTTCGCCAATGTCTGCATCGCGGCGGCGCCGCTGTAGAGTCCGTTGATCATTCGACCTTCCTATCCATGGAGCGATCGCGGCGGGTCAGGGGACACGGAGACCAACAGCGATCGTAGGTATTGGTTATGTCGAATATCCGGCGTCTGGCGGTGAGATTATTGGGCCGGCTTGGGCAAGAACGCACGAGGGATAACCCACAATCCCGGCCGGATGCGTCAGCCCAATGCCACCGACGTTGACACCAAACGGAGTGTTTCTTGTGAGCGGTAGGGCGCGAGCCCTCCGGTCTTTCACGCTACAGCCGGACGACTCGCGGCCTGTCGATTTAATCCGATCACAGATGGGATCAGCCGTTTCGCGCGAGCGTACGGGCCTGTAGCACGAAGAAAACACACCAGGGCCCGTAGGCTCGCGCCAAACGGCTGATTCAATCGACAGCCCGCTCTCGCCGTTCCGCGAACGTCTGCAGTGCCCAAGTAGGGTGGCATGGGGCATCGGCCGAGCGGCGCGCCGGCGCTCGGCCGCGCTTGTGGGGGTTAACCCTCATCGGGTACTGAAAGGCAGGTCCCGACTGAATTCCGTCACCCGGGCCGGACGATAAGCTGTAACGACACGGAAAGATAAACCGGTCACGCAAAGATGGCGGGCGGCCGGCCAGCGTCGGTCTTGGCCGCACCGGCCCGAGCGTCTCATCGCGTGGCGATCGGAAGGATCACCGTACGACCCATTCCCTCCCAACACCTCAACGATTCATGGCAGACGACAACGAGTCCGGAGCGGACGACAAAAAGAAATCCGGCATGCTCTCCAAGCTCGTCATCTGGGGGGCGGTCTTTGTGATGGGCGCCGGAACCGGCGTGGCGGTGCCGATGTTCGTGCTGCCTTCGGATCCCAAGTCGGCCCACCGCAGCCCGGTCGATGAAGACCGCATGGATATCCCCGAACCCGATGACAAGCTGGCGTTCGTGGACTTTGACGAAGTCGTGGTCAATTTGAACGATGACCGGTATTCGCGGTACCTGACCTGCACGTTCTCCCTGCAAATCGCGGCCTCGCAACAGGAGGCGATCAGCAAGTTGGTGGAGGACAAGAACGTTGTCCTGAAGAACTGGCTGATCGCACATCTGCGTGACAAAAAGCTGGAAGACGTCCGCGGGAAACTCGGCCACAACCTGCTGCGGCGTGAAATCCATGACAAATTCAACGCGATGCTGTTCACCGACGGCATCGAGCGGATTCAAGATGTCCTTTTCCAGGATTTCAAGGTTCAATGAACGTGCGTCCGTTCGATTTTCGTGACATTGCTGCTCTGGATGACACTGCCGTTGCCATTCGAACTTGGATTTCGAAGTCAACGTCGTTCTTCTCGGACTATTGGGTCGAGGCGACCGGATTCAGTGCCAAATTGGATCTGGGAGCGATCACGACCGAATCGTACGACAAGATCCTCAGTGAAATCCCGCGGCACGACCTGTGTTGCGTCGCCGAGATCAAGGACCGGCTGCCAACGGTCTGGTACGGCTCCAGCGATCAGTTCCGCATCATCCTGTCCGATTTGCTGTGTTTGGAAGCCACGGATGAGGGCGGTGACAGGGACCTGAGTGCCATCGAAACCGATCTGTCCAACTACTTCATCAACCGGGTCGCCGAATCGATCAGCCGGGGCTGGATGGGCCTGGGGGAATTGGAGATCGAAGTGACGGATCTGGAGAAAGACGCCCGAAAGCTCCGTCTTTTCCGCGGCAAAGATCTGGTCACCAAGGTCTGCATCGAAATCGAATGCAAGGGCGGTACGGCGACGTTGAATTGGTTGTTGCCGAAGCAGAAATTGCCGGCATTGCTCGACGAAACGGTCGACAATCGGGCTGGTGCAGAACCCGCCACGCCGTCCAAGGAATTGATCGGCCAGTTGCCCCTGGAAGTCGTCACGATGCTGGGGTCGGCCAAGATCCCGATGTCCGATCTGGGCAAGCTCAAGCCCGGCGAGCTGATCATTTTGGATCAACGCATCGACGAACCGATGATGTCCCACGTCGATGGCGAACCGGCCTTCCAGTGCTGGGCCGGCCGGTTGGGCAAACAACAGGCCGTTCAAGTTTCAAAGTGTTTGAACAAGTAGACGAAGGAATTGATTCATGGCTGAACCCAAGACAGAAACGCCCGTCTCCGACGAGCCGCAAGCGACGTCCGAGGACGCCCAAGCTCAAACGTCAGAAGAGCAAGTCGACGACTCGATTCCAGAGTTTGAAGCGCTCAAACCGAATCCTCCGCAACCCTCCAAAGACCTCGATTTCTCCCGCTTCGGGGGAGTCCACGTCACCCTGGCGGCCGAATTGGGACGCACCCAATTAACGATTCAAGAATTAATCGGACTGGCGGAGGGGTCGGTGGTTGAATTAAACCGGGCCATCAGCGCGCCGGTCGAGTTGGTTGCTCAGGGTGTTCCCATGGGTAACGGCGAGGTAGTCGTGATTGACAATCAATTCGCGATTCGAATCAAGCAAATCTATCCCTCTTAGGTCAAATGAATCGGCATTCACATGGACGTCAACATGCCTTTCCGCTTCACCCGAAAATCGATGTGCGTTTTTTACGCACTCCTGATTTCATCGTCACTGGCGACGGTCGCGCACGGTCAACGCTACGCCGAACCTGAAACTCGCTCTTCGCGACCACTCGGCGGAATCGTCGACCAACTCTCACGCGGCGAGTCGACGGTCAGCATTCGCCGCGGGGTGCTCTCGGGCGACATCGGTTCGGTCGACCGGGATGGTCGATCCGAAATTCCGGCGAGTCCGCTGCGGCCTTCGGGCAACCGTCTCGACGGTGGGGCCGAACAGGTCGTTGCGCTGCGTCCCCAACCGATGTCGGTGCGTCAGGCGAGTTTCGAGTCAAACGATCACGTCAACGACCTGTATTCCGGGCAGCAGCACGAACTGCAGTCGCGACAGAGTCTTGATCGGCTGAATGCCCAAGATCACTATCAATCGTTCATCGAACGTGAAAATGCAGCACCGGAACCGGAGCAGGCCGATGCGACGGAGATGATCAGCCGGATCGGGATCAACCTGGTCTTTGTGCTCGCCCTGGCCGTCGGCGGGATCTTGTTCGTCCGCCAGATTCAAAAAGGCAAACAGGGTGGCCGCCAAGACACGCCGGCCGACTTGGCCGGGTTGAAGATCGACCAGGTGTTGCAGGTCACCCGCGGCGTCAGTTTGTATCTGGTCGATTCGATGGCCAGCAAGATTCTGGTCGCCGTCGACGGCGGGGGGATCAAATCGGTCAGCGTGCTGCCGTCACGATTCGAGGACGCGCTGGAAGAACCCGAAGCCTTTGGCCGGCAGAAAGAATCGGAGTCCGCCCGGGCCGGTGGAAACGTTGCCAGCCGCCAGACGTCGCGTCGCAGTGTCAACAAGACGTCGACGTCAGAGATCGATGAGAACCTGATCCGGTTGCTTTTGACGAAGTCAAAAGAAGCCGCCTGATCAAACCGAGGACTGAAATGGATTTCGCCTTGATCGCCCAGACAACCGCCGAAGCAGCCAGCGATCCGTCGCAGCTGTTTTCGGATCTTGCGCCGCCGTTGCAGGTGGCGGTGTTGCTCGGTGCGCTCAGCTTTGCCACCGCGATGCTGGTCAGTGTCACGGCATTCACGCGAATCATCATTGTGTTGTCCTTCGTACGACGGGCGCTCTCCACGCAAGAGATTCCACCGAATCAGGTGATGATGGGGTTGAGCCTATTTTTAACGCTGTTCGTGATGGCGCCGACGTTTGAGAAGATTCATGCCAACGCGGTGATCCCGTTGTTGGAGGCTCAGGAAGCGGCCGGTCCGGATGAAGAGCCGACGTTCGGGTTCGTCGACGCATGGAAGATTGCGTCGGAAGAGCTGAAGGTGTTCATGTTGCGGAACACACGGACGAACGATCTGGGGTTGTTTTTTGAACTGTCCGAGACGCCGCCGCCGTCCCAGCGGATGGACACGCCGCTGAAGATCGCGGTGCCGGCGTTTATCATCAGCGAACTGAAAACCGCATTCATTATGGGGTTTTGTATCTACATCCCGTTTCTGCTGATCGATCTGGTCATTTCGACGATCTTGATGGCGTTGGGGATGATGATGATGCCCCCGGTGGTTGTTTCGACGCCCTGCAAGTTGCTTTTGTTCGTGCTCGTTGACGGCTGGCAATTGATTTCAAAAGCACTGGTCGCAAGTTTTGCCTAGGGGCGGGGCGCGTACAAATCGATGAAAGACACGGATTCCAATTTCGGATTTCTGCAGCGGAGTGAGCTTTGGCTTTCGGCCTCGTTCCTCGCGATGCTGGTCGTCCTGATCATCCCCTTGCCCACGTTCCTGCTGGACATGTTTCTGGCCTGCAACATCGCCGCGGCGATCTTGTTGCTGTTGGTCACCCTGGGCGCGAAAAAGCCCCTCGATATCGCATCCTTTCCGTCGCTGTTGCTGTTGCTGACGCTGTTCCGGCTGTCGTTGAACGTTGCCACGACGCGTTTGATCCTGCTCGATGCCAATGCCGGCAAGATCGTGTTGACGTTCGGGGATTTTGTCGTCGGCGGAAACCTGGTCGTCGGCGTGGTGATCTTCTTGATCTTGGTCACGATTCAGTTCATCGTGATCACCAAGGGGGCGACGCGGATCTCCGAGGTCAATGCCAGGTTCACACTCGATGCGATGCCCGGAAAGCAGATGGCGATCGATGCCGAACTCAACAGCGGTGCGATTGACGAGAAAGAGGCGCGGGATCGACGCAAGGGGTTGACCCAAGAAGCGGAGTTTTACGGTGCCATGGACGGTGCCAGCAAGTACGTCCGCGGTGATGCGATCGCCGGTTTGATCATCATGATCGTCAACATCCTCGGCGGCGTGGTGCTGGGAGTCAGCGACGGTCAAGCGATCACCGACGCTCTGCAAGTCTATTCGATTTTGACGATCGGTGACGGACTGGTGTCGCAGATCCCGGCACTGATCATCGCCACCAGCGCGGGCATCCTGGTCACCAAGTCGGCATCCGAGTCCAACCTCGGCGACGAAATCAATGAACAGGTTTCCGGTGCGTATCGGTCCTTGTTCCTGGGCCCGATGATCCTGGTGTTGATCGCGTTCACGCCGGGCTTTCCGAAATTTCCCTTCCTGCTGCTCGCCGCTGCGGTGTTCGCATTTGTCTTTTTCGCCAAGCAACGCGAGACGGCCAAAACCGAGGAAGCCGAGAGAGAGCCGGAAGTCGTCGCGGCGACCGAGACACCCGAAGAGAAGGGGTTGCAGAAGTTTGTCCAACCCGAACGGATCATCATCGAAATCGGTGCCGGTTTGATCGCGCTTGCCGAACCGAAGCGGGGCAAGGGCATCGCCGAACGGATTTCGACGTTGCGTGAAGACGTGGCGATCGAGCACGGGTTCTGGGTGCCCGCGGCGCGGATCCGCGACAACCTGCAAATCGGTGTCAACGAATACCGCTTTCTGATTTGCGGGCGTGAGATCGCGCGGGGGCAGGTGTTCGTCAACGACTATCTGGCGATCAATCCAGGCAGCATCAATGCGGAACTGGAGGGTGAGCCGATCCGGGACCCCGCGTTCGACCTGCCGGCCAAATGGATTCCGGAATCGCAGCGCCGTCGGGCGGAGGTTTTAGGGTTTACCGTCGTCGACGCGCCGACTGTGTTGATCACGCACCTGAGCGAATGCTTGCGGAAGCACGCCCACGAACTTTTGAGCCGACAAGACCTTCAATCCATGCTAGAGAAACTCAAGGAGATCGCGCCGACGACGGTCGAGGAAATCAAACCGGATACGGTGCGTCCGGCCACCCTGCATCAAGTGCTGTTGAATCTGCTCCGCGAACGCATCTCCATCACCGCCCTAGAAAAAATCGTTGAATCGGCGGTTCAATTCGGTCCCCAAATCAAAGACCCCGTTCAGTTGACCGAAAAGATAAGAGGCGGTATCGGCCACATCATCTGTGACCGGTTCCGTGACAGCAACGGAAACGTGAGGGTCATCATCCTGGAGCCGCGATTGGAACATTATTTCCGAGAACACCTCAATGGCGACGCGATCGTGTTGCGTCCCGATCAGCTGGAACGCTTGATCATGGAACTGCAAGCGAAATGGGAAGCGTCGCGATTGAAAAACCAGATGGCGACCGTGTTGGTGGATTCGTCGGTTCGCTTCCCGCTGCACCGAACGATCTTCCGGTCGTTGCCGGAAATCAGTGTGGTCGCTTACAGCGAGGTCCCCTCCGACATGCGCATCGAGTCGGTGGGAATGATCCGCTACGAAGACGTTTTGGGAGATGGCGAGAATCCCTCACCCGACCCGTTCGTACTCGGGCTGCACGGCAAAGACGGCAATCAAGAAGGGCGTAAATGAGCGGAAAGTCAACAACTCGGCGTGCATCGTTCCGGCGTCAAAAGGCGTTTCCGGTGGGGACGTTGATCGCCCTGTTGACCGCGGTCGCGGTGACCTTGGTCGGCGTCATCCTGGGGCTGGAATCATCAACCATTCTGATGCGTGCCATCGTGTCCTCGGTCCTGGTCGGATCGGTCGTCTCGATCGGTGTTGGAGTGATTCGACTCGCTGACGCGGACTACAAGGACTGAGCGGCTTCGTTATGAAAGCGACGATCGAAACGACCTACAAACCGTCCGCACAGACCGACCGCGATCGGCTGGTGCTGGATAACATCGACTACGTTGGGCGGATTCTCAGCACGATGACATTCTTTAGCAGGAATGATGATCATCGGGAAAACCTCCACTCCGCCGGAATCCTGGGGCTGGTCCAAGCCGCCGCCAGCTTTGATGCCGAGCAAGGGGTCGCGTTTCGAACGTTCGCCTATCCACGGATCCGCGGCGCGATCGTTGATGAATTGCGCAAACAGTCTCCGGTCTCACCCCGCATGATGCGTCATGTCGGCAAGATCAAAAAACTGTGTGAGACGCTCGAGCCGCCGATCACGCCCGAACAACTCGCCGAACGCTCTAGCCTGCCGATCGATGTCGTTTTGGAATGTCTCGAAGCGATGCGGTTCATCAAGCCTGACGACTGGAACGATCTTTCTGACGTAGTTCACAAAACTTGGCGGACCAGTATCGATTCTCCGGAAGATCTGGCCGAAAAAGAAGAAATCGGACAACTGCTTGCAGAATTGATTGAGCAATTGCCAGAGAAGGAACGCCTGGTGATGACGCTGTACTACAGCGAGGAATTAAACCTGGCGGAAATCGGGGCCGCGATGGGTTTGTCCGAATCGCGCACCTCACGCCTGTTGGCCGCAGCGAGATTCAGACTCAAGGAGGCAATTCGATGGAAGACCAGCTAGCAACCGTGTTGAAAGAACGCACCACCAAGGTCGGCGGACCACGCGTCCGGGTCGGGCCGACCAAACACTGCAATGCCGAACCAGAAGTTCGAGTGATCAAAGACGGAAATCGTATCGAATCGATCGTCATCGCTTGCCCCTGTGGGGAAGAGATCACGGTGATTTGCGGCTATGACGAGACAGCGAGTACGTGACTAACACCCGCAGCAATGACCGACAGCGTGCACGGCACGCGACGACCAGGGGCGACCACGGCACCGCCGAGCGTGCCTGCGCGCCGCGCCGGTCCCTGATCGCCGTCTCGTTGCTGCTGGCCACCCTCGCGTCCGGATCGACGGCGCCGGCGCAAGAGCGGCATCACAGTCGCCGCGAGCAGAATCCCAATTCGGCGCTGCGAAAATTGGATCTGCTGCAACAAAGCGTCAAACAAAAGCTGAAAAACGCATTGGGCGTCAAGGGACAGAACACGTCAAACGATGACGCATCGATGAGCGGCGCCAATGACACGACGGGGGCTGACGACCGCCATGGCCCTGCCGATGGCCGCACCGCTGGCAACGGTGAAGTACAAGCCGGAAACCCCGCTCAACAACAGTACCACCCCAAATGGACTCCGCAGCCGACCCGTCCGACCGCTGCGGAAAGTCATCCCCGTTGGGTGCCGCCGACCAACCAGCACGACGACGGTAGCCGCGGTTTCGCAGCCGAGAATCGTTGGCAGCCCGAGCGTGACACCCAAGAACAGTACTTCCAAGAGCCGCCCGCACAGCAACAGTACGCACAGCAACAGTACGCACAGCAACAGTACGCACAGCAACAGTACGCACAGCAACAGTACGCACAGCAACAGTACCCACACGAGCCATACGCACCAGAGACATACGCCAGCCCGAACCCGATGCGGGCGGCCGAATCAGCGGAGCAGCATGCCGTCGGGCCAGCGGCGTACAACCAGATTCAACGGCCCTTGCCGCCACCGATCGCCGAATTGGCGACCGGCGAGATCCCGCATCCGGCGGGGCAACAGGGAGGCGGACCGACCGGCCGTTGGGATGGTCAGAGAGCTTACGGTCAGGGACAGGGTTATGCGGATCCTCGCTATCCCAATCCGTCCGGCATGGCCTATCGCGGTGAGCAACCGGGAACGCGCCTGGCAAACGGCTCGATCAACACCAACGCGCCCCTGGCGCGGGGCAGTGTGTTGGGCGACAACCAGATCACGGCGACACAACATGCGCTCCGATTGATCGAAGAAAACGGTGACCTGAAAGCCAAGTTGGCGATGCTGGACGCCGAAAACAAACGGCTCAAGGAAAAACTGGACCAGACGGAAACGTTGCTGGGGCGTTCGACCAAGGCCGTGGAAGGGGCGTATGAGGAGATCGAGGCGACGCGTCAGATCAACCGTGAACTGCAAACGAAGCTGAACGAAGCGGAGCAAAAATACAATCGCTATCTGATGGAAACCGATCGGATGCTGCAATCGATCCGCGAAGAGTTGGACGATGTGTTGGTACGCGAGATTTCGGCGAACGGGACTTAGTGTCGTGCATACTTTTAGACTTCGATTGCTCGCCTCGACCTTGATCTTGGCTTGGTCCATTCAGTGGTCGCCGGCCGGTCCGCCGCGCTGGTGGACGCGCTGCAAGGGGGAGTGCGGCGCGACGTGCCATTGCCAGGAACCGACCAATGCAACGGGGAAAACGGCGGCGCCGAAGTGTCCTCCGCAGCCGGTGCGAACGTCACCGCTGTTGGGACAATTGAAGCCGAATCGAGTGTTGATCGTCGCGCCCTTGGACGGCCAGGATCGCTTGAAAGAGCAGATGGCATTAATGCAAGCCTTGGCCGCCGCGCTGCGGGCAAAAGCCGGCGTCGACGTGGTTGAAAGTCCGCGGCGGGTCTGCGAAGCCTGTTTTCCGATTCACAGCGGTCGATTTGACGAACGCAAGCTGGTCGAACTCGGCAATCAACACTTCGTCGATACGGTGCTGTACTGCAACATCGAGTCGATCGATGCGTACAGTCCGATGCGGTTGGAGATTCAATTTCTCGCCATCAACGTCGCCCAATCCGTGGCGATCGTCTCGGGATCCCATTCGTTTGATCTGGCCGATCCGGCGATGAGGGAGTGCTTTTTTGCGGCGATGAACGCCGACCCCGCCGTTGACACGACCCTGAAGAACTCGCCGACGCGGCTGATCGACTACGGGGCCACGCGGGTGGCCGGCGCGCTGGCACAGGTCTGGAAGTAGACGCAAGCAAAAAGTGGCGTAAGTTTCCAGCTTGCGATTCGGGAAGCTTTCAGCTTCCCTCCTCTCCACGACGATGAAACCGCGCCGAGCCCGTAGGCTCGCGCCAAACGGCTGATCATCGCTTGACATCAGCCGGTTCGCGTCAGCGTCCGGGCCTCCACGACCACGAAACCGCGTCGAGCCCCGGTAGGCTTACGCCAAAGGGTTGATAAAATCGGTCAACGGTTTGCGAGTTCCGCGACCCCAACGCCAGGAATATCGGAGCATCAGGCTTTGTGAACGAACCCGTCCCAACTCATGGAAACGCACCGGTCCGTCACGGTGAAGAGTGGGCCAATGCGCTGACGCATGGGTTGGCGGCATTGATGTCACTGGTGCTGGGAACGTGGCTGGTGCTTGAGGCGTTGCCTGACGGGGCCGGGTTGGCGTTGGCCTGCGCGGCGTACATCGCATCGGTGTTCGCGACGTTTTCGTTTTCAACGTTGTCCCACGCGATCCTGCAGCAACCGCTGTTGGACACGTTGCGGGCTTGGGACCAGGCGATGATCTACGCGATGATCTCGGGGACCTACACGCCGATTGTGTTCCGCTACGCGCCCGACGCAGTCCGCACGCCCTTGTTGGCGGCGATCTGGGTGGCGGCGTTTGCCGGCATCGCCGGCAAGTTACTGATGCGTCATCGCGTCAACAACGTGGCGACCGTCAGCTACCTTTTACTCGGGTGGCTGCCGGCGATTCCTTTGTATGGCAACGTGCCATCGGGCCTCGGCTGGGGAATGTTACTCGGCGGCGTGTTGTACACCCTGGGGGTGCTGGTGCTGCTGAACGATCACAAGTTCAAATACTTGCACGTCGTCTGGCACCTGTTCGTCATCTCCGCGGCGCTCTGTCACTTCCTGGCGATTCAGTGGTACGTGTTGCCCTAGCGGCAGCGGTGTCCGGTTCGTCCATCGCTGCTCTGATCGACGACGGCCCTTCCGGGCGGTCGATCCTTCCTGATCGTCAGCGTCAAAGACCGGAGGGCTCGCGCCCCGTCGATTTAGTGAGCCGCGACGCGTAAGCGGCCGGGCATCCAGGTTTTGCCCGCGGCCTTACGGCCAATACCGCTAAGTTCCAGTTTTGCACTTTTAGATGCTCTATCCGGCGAGCGTTGCCAGGAACGTGAGCAAGGTCGCCGAATTATCATCGGGTGTCGTTGCCAGCGACACCTTCGATAATTTCTCGTCCCAGCTTTTGCGGCGCAACGTCGTCAGCATGTCCGCGAAGCTCGGTTCGCTTTTCCAATCGTACCAGGGCCGATTGGGAAACTGCAAATCAGCATGTCCTTCGGTCGCGAACCACACAATCGTCAGGCTGTACAAAAACATCGCCATCGGGGCGGTTCGCTGCACTGCCAGCGGCGTCCGATTGGCCGGATCTTCCAAGCCAAGGTGTTGCTTGCAGTCAAAGTGTGTCACTTCGATCGACCAACGCTGCGAAAAGATCGAGAGAATCTCTTTCGGAGTCATCGACACATCGGTGCAATAGAAGATCCGCGTCGGACGTTGGCCCACAGTGTCCTGCGACAGCACCAATCGAAGCAGTCGATCGTTGCCTGCTTTGTAGTACAAGCCCGTGCGAGTCTTGACTCGAAGCGATCCGTGCAAGCCGTATTGATCGTAGTGAAGTGTCTGCCAACGTGTCTTGTCTTTTGCCCACGCGGCGGCATCTTTCAAACGATCCCCTTTCTTTCGACTCCGACCACGACGAACTTGTGTTTCCTTGGGAGCCGGCGCATACAACGCGGCTTTGGCATGAACCGGACCGATCAAATCGAAGTTCTCCGGCAACTTCGACAGCACGCTCTTGCCGCTGTAAAGGCTGTCAACAACAAGAATAAACCGTCGATTGGGGAACCAAGATGCGACCAACGTTAGCATCTCGGCCATCAATTCAGGCCGTGTTTTGTGGGATTTTGCGCCGACTTTGTGAGAACGCTTGGCGTTCCTGGCAGCCTGCTTTTTCTTTTCTGCAGCTTGTTTGGCTTTCTTCGATGCTGCACGAACTTGGCTGGCGGTTGGCTTCTTCGCGTTCTTGCGTTTGCCTTTGGCAAGCCCTTGCTTGTTGCGATACAGCCGCATGCAAATGGGAAGTGCGAAAACTTTCGTCGGTGCCCACCAAGGATTCGAAATCACGATGCAGAGGTCGACCCAGTCGTGGCCCCAGTGGCAAATTTTCTTGGACTTGGAAGAGCTCAGCGCGTCGTGGTGCATGCCAGTTCCGAAGATTCCCAGTCCGCGTTTGCGACACAACGTGTCGTCGCCCGCGAGCACAATTGTGGCGTCGTCGCCAATCAAGTGATTCACGATCAAATGTGCAAGCAGCTTCCAAAGGTGGTCGATGTTCCAAACGGCTTGAGAAAAGAACCGGTGGTAATCGGAGAAATGACCATTGCCAACGGAGTCACTTGTGACAATTAAGTCGGTGACATAGCGATGCCGCATTGACAGGATCCACCCCGTCATCAGCAATCGAAACGTCGCAAAACTCGGTTCGGTGAAAACTGGCGAAAACGTACGTAGCAAAGTCTCGAATGAATTGGTAAGTTCCATCTTGGGCGGCTTCCGTGCCAAAGGAATTGAAAGTTAAGAGGTTCAATTTCCATTGTCGCGGGCCGCCTTTTTCGTGCCAATATCAGTTCCCAAAAGTGCAAAACTGGAACT
>NZ_JANZKV010000069.1 GCF_025060895.1 Stieleria sedimenti
ACCAGGTAATAAACAAGTTCGCGCTGCTAACCGACTCCTGACTGCAACGGTCCTCGTCTTCTCTGTGTCCTCTGAGCACTCTGTGGCTATTGCTTCGTCCACGGTTTGATTGGTTCGGTCAAATTGCGCCCACCGGAATTCATCCGACCTCTGTTTCCTGGGATTCGCATTTGATTTCACGGTTCGATAGGTGCGCGGTCGACTCGGCCGAAGACGACAAACCGACGCCTGTCGATGCCAACGCTGACAACCGACGCCTGAAGTGCCGACCGCAGATTGGGACGCTCTATTTCCCACGGCGATTCCGATCGGGTACATTGGCAAACAGCGGCGATGGCACGGGCTGTCGTCGAGGCCGGACGCGCGAACCAGGTGGTGCACCGCAGTCGGCGAGTCGAGTTTGTTTTTGAGTTCTGGTCGATCGCGCCGACGCGGTGACCACCGACGTTCGTCGTAATCGAAAACAGGATTTCATTTACAGATGTCGTTTTATTCAGAGTTGGTCTTCTTTGCAGACACTGAAGTAAGCGAACTCGATGCAGCGAGCGCCCGAAGAATCTTGATCGACTGTGAATTGCTAGCCGATCCGGCAGACGAAGAAAACGAAACATTGGCATTGGACATCCGCTCTATCTTTGACGATGACGCTGCGCAGGCAGCTAACGAAGAATTCTTTCATCCAGACTCCATCACTTACGGCAACGAGGCTGAGCTTTTTCCTGAAGAATCTGACGACGAAGATGACGAGGGGGAACCGATCTATCTGGCAGGGCATGTGTTTTCTATTCACGGCTACGGCTATTTCCACCCTTGGTCGCGAGCAGACCTCGCAGATCGAGTCCTGAGTCATCCGAAAATCCAGCGAATGATGTCTCTTGTAAAAGAGCGTGCAAGAGGGCGTTGTTCAGACCCGGTCAGGAAAAACCAGGCTGTGGTCAATCTGATGGTTGACAATTCTGGTGACTGGGTTTGGATTGGTTCAGAGAATGTTTAGCCTGCACGGAAGACGACGAACCAGGCGATGCACCCAAGTCGCGGAGTCGCCGTTTCTTAAAAATTGAAAATCTTTGGCCGCGACTGGGTGATCGCGGTCGTTCTGCCAACGAAAGCCATGTCGCAATTCCCTCTCATTCCAGACTTAGATGGCGGCATGTTGCTTGAAGGCTTGAATGCAAACGGAGCATCTTACGAGCAGTTTGTATTTCCCACTTCTCGAGAACGGGTGACGATTCGCAACTGTTCGTTTGTTAATTGCGGCACAACCATTGGCACCTGCCAGATTGACTCAGGCACTCGAATTGAAAACGTTGTCTTCGAGAACTTCGCGTGCGGAGACGCTATTCACATCGATCGCAGTGTGCACCTAAGCAACTTAATCATTCGCGGAAAGAAGCCGAGCAAGGTAATCGTGAAACCGACTGGTATCGAGGGCGAGACATTCGCCGATCACTCGGCCGATTCAATTGCCCTCGACATATCCGGCTATCAAGGTGATGTTGAGATACTGGGTCTCCCGGCCACTTCTGTACGTCACAATCCTGAGCGGCATTTTTGTGTCCATGGCAAATGGGATGAACGGTCTGGTGAATGGCGAGCTGCTGGCGTAGGCTCCTTGAGTTACTTGGGCATTTGCTTGAAGAAAGTCACGCTCGGCAGTCATGAATGTGGCTTCTTCGGATTGCCCAAGCCTCGAAGCAAGCTGTACGAAGAAGTGAAAACTGAAATCCAAATTCTTTCCGACAAACTAGGCCTGTCCTTTGGCTGACCGATGAAAGGCAGAACAAAGCGTTGGACGCGGAGCCGCCGATCGCGTCTTCCCTGAAGTCAATGTTGATTGGCGGCGGCCCGGTCAACGCCAGCGTTCCTCGTAAGAAGCGAGACTCCAGCCGTCGATTTGTGTTGACGGATTTAGTGGGCAGATTGTTTGAACGTTTCACTCTCACGGCGGGCGGATGCATCGTTGAGCTGCCGACGTCGGACTTGATCGCTCGATTGATCGAAGCCGCATGACGGTCGGGATCTCTTTTTGTCGCGACGCCCCACGAAGCGAATTGGCACGTTGGTACCCGCCGCAACGGACTTGACGTGTGTTCCACCGCAAGGTCATTTCGACATCTCGGTTGCGGCTGTATCGCAATGCTCAGTCCAACGCCCATCGAGCCTCCGCGTTCGATTATTTCCATGCCGCCCAAAAAGTTGCCTCGCCTGATTCATCACGCTATCCTGTGACCGCCGGCCAGCGTTTGACGCGAGTGCCCGAGCAATGATGAAGACAGTCAGATTCGAGGAACAATGCCGTGCACCTGAGCACTCGATCGAGTCAGTTTTGAGTTCAAGTGTTTCCGCTCGTGCCAGGTGACGGCGGACGTTCTTCTATAGAGATACAAATGAGCGACCTCGATTCAATCAATGCTCCAGCCTG
The DNA here is from genome assembly GCF_025060895.1 of Stieleria sedimenti. Lineage (GTDB taxonomy): Bacteria > Planctomycetota > Planctomycetia > Pirellulales > Pirellulaceae > Stieleria > Stieleria sedimenti. Next base: position 2,423 of record NZ_JANZKV010000069.1, read on the forward strand.
CTTCTCATTCAGACAGATTGGAGACGAGCAGGTTGTCAACTTTCGCTACAAAGATCTAGCATCCAACCAAAGTTTTCTTGCGGTCTGGCTCGTCATTTGGGGATGTGGCTGTCTTTTTCTTTTTGTCGAAGGATCTGCATCCGGAAGCCATGTTGAGCGGGTGTTGCTAACGGGCGTCGTCGTTGGATGGTTGGTCGGCCTGTATGGGGTTTTCTATTTTCCGAACCTCCGAAGGACTTTCAGCTTTGCAGCAAATGATCTTGATACGTCGACAGATCTATTCGGAATGACGTGGCGAACGACGTACAAACGATGTTTCGTGTCAGCTGTCTTCGTCGCACGTCCGCAGCGCGGAAACACAATAGGCAACAGGAATTGGTCAGTAATCCTCGTGATCCAACGTACAGGGCCGCTAGCCTGCTTTGCCCACGCAAAGCGGGTGACGCTACTTTCTGGGCTTACACTTTCCCAATGCAAGTGGCTAGCGACGCTCGTTTCGAATTGGTCGGGAGTCGCAGTCGAATATCGAAGAGGGAGCAGAACAATCGCGTGCACCCGAGTACGCGAGTTGGGCGGTATTGAAGTTGAAAATCTTTCGCGCGTACCGGGTGGCGCGTGCCGTTCCTCGTAAGTAGCGAA
>NZ_JANZKV010000007.1 GCF_025060895.1 Stieleria sedimenti
TCCCAGAGGGAGAGAAACGAAGTCGGTTGCCAAATCCTGCAGTAACAGAATCGACGTTTCTTGCAGCGAGCAGCGACTCCTGATTGACGGTCAACATCGCCTTGCTTTCCCTAGGATCCCATCGATGCACCACATCCGGCTCGTCCGACCGCAAGACCTGGATACTTTGTTCGATTTGGCCGGCCAGTCGACGTTCGGGCTGACCACCCTGACGCCGGACCGCGAGCGGCTGGCCAAGCGGATTGAAGAATCGGAGTGTGGCCAGTCACCGTTGCTGGTGTGGGTCGAAGCTGCCGAGCAACGCGTGATCGGGACCGCGGGCTTGTTCACCCACGTCGGCGATTCCGAGAAAGGGGAGCCGTTTTATGCGTTTCGATTGGAACGCAGCATCCATCGATCGGATGCGTTGAACGTTCGGACCGAGGTCGACACGTTGCACTTGGCCAAGATCTTTGACGGCCCGACCGAGCTGGGGACGTTGTTTTTACACCCGCAATTTCGCGGTGGTGGAAAAGGCCGCGTGTTGTCGCTGTCGCGATTCATGTTGATCGCCCGCGACCCTGAGCGTTACGATCGTCAAGTCATCGCGGAAATGAGGGGCGTGATCGACCAGGACGGGCGATCTCCGTTTTGGGACGCCGTCGGCCGCCACTTTTTTCAGGTCGATTTCCCGATTGCCGACACCCAGTCCTTTCGAGACAAACGGTTCATTGCGGAGTTGATGCCGAGCCATCCGATTTATGTACCGCTGCTTCCCCAGCAGGCCCGCGAGGTGATCGGCAAGGTGCACACCAACACCGAGCCCGCGTTACGATTGCTCGAATCCGAGGGCTTCCACGAGGCACAAATGGTCGACATCTTCGACGGCGGGCCGTGCATTCGATGCGACCGCAAGGCGATTCGGACGATTGTTGAATCGAGTCACGTTGAGCTGGCGGGTGTGTTCTCCGAGAGCAACGAATGCGTGATGGACACTCTGGTGGCGACCGCCGACGGTCCCTTTCGGTGCATCGGTTGTGCGACGCGGCGGTCAACCGCTGGAATCCAACTGCAGCAACAGGATGCAGAAAGCCTGGGCGTTTCGATCGGGGATTCGTTGATCGTCTCGCCGCTGAAGGGAACAGCCAAAGTATTCTGGGGCGGCGCACCGTCTAACGAGAGGAAACCGTCATGACCGCACCATCCGAGTCAACGCCGCCATTAGTGGCCTGCTTTCCGGGAACCGATGAAGTGGTTTGGGAAGGAACTGTCGCGACAGAGAGAGACGTCGCCGACGCAGTCTCAAACGCTCGGTCCGCGCTGACGTCATGGCAGACCACGCCGGTGGAGGAACGCATCGCCGTGGCGGAACGATTTGCCGCGGCGGCGACCCAGCGCCAGGACCAGATCACGCAACAGATCAGTCGCGAAACCGGTAAACCCAATTGGGAAGCCGTCGGCGAGGCGAAGCTGATTCCGGCGAAAGTCAAGTTGGCCATTCAAGCCTATCGCGAACGCAGCGGTCCACAGCAGCTCGATCTGCCGCAAGGCATCGGACGCGTCGTCTATCGTGGCGTCGGCGTCATGGCGGTGCTCGGGCCGTTTAATTTTCCCGCACACTTGCCCAACGGGCACATCGTTCCGGCGTTGATCGCGGGGAACACGGTCGTGTTCAAGCCCAGCGAAATGACACCGGGCACGGGAGAGTTGCTGGCCCAGCTTTGGCAAGCCGCCGGGTTGCCACCGGGCGTGCTGCAGACCGTCCAGGGAGACGGCAAGGTCGGCGCCACGCTGGTGTCGCAAGCGGTCGACGGTGTCCTGTTCACCGGCAGCTACTCCGCCGGTTGCGCGATCCATCGGTCGTTGGCGGGCCGGCCCCAGGTGTTGCTGGCGTTGGAGATGGGCGGCAACAACCCGATGGTCGTTCATCGGGCCAACGATCTCGGCGCCGCGGCCTATCTGACCGCCGTTTCGGCGTTTGTCACCGCCGGCCAGCGCTGCACCTGTGCGCGGCGGTTGGTCTTGGTGGACGACGCCAATGCGGAACCGTTGCTGGAAAGGCTCACCGCACATTGCAGGACCTTGCGTGTTGGATTGCCCGGCGAGGATCCGGAACCGTTTATGGGGCCGTTGATCTCGACCGCCGCGGCCGACCGGGTACTCGACGCCCAAGACAAACTGCTGTGTGGTGGCGCGACGGCTTTGGTTGCGGCACAACGTGATCCCCGTAATCCGGCGCTGATTCGCCCCGGTCTGATCGACGTGACCGGCATGGGCGATCGAATCGATGAAGAGGTGTTTGGACCGCTGCTTCAAGTCGTCCGTGTCGCTGACTTTGATGCGGCGATCGAAGAAGCGAATCGAACCACGTACGGATTGTCGGCGTCGTTGTTGTCCGATGATCGCGAGAGGTTCGACGTCTTTCGAAACCGCATTCGTGCCGGCGTCGTCAATTGGAACCAAGCGACGATCGGTGCCAGCGGTCGTCTACCGTTCGGCGGTCTGGGCGCGTCGGGGAATCATCGCCCCAGCGGCTATTTCGCGGCCGACTACTGCAGCGATGCGTCCGCGATGCTGGAGTCGGACTCGCTGTCGATGCCTGCGACGATCATGCCGGGGATTGAGATCACGGTGCAATGAATCGTTGCTCGACTTCGACGTTCAAAGTGTGTCTCCATGCGACGCGGTCAGCAGACGTGTTGGTGTCTAGGCTTTAGCCGATCTTCGCGCACGCGTCGGACGCCGACGGCGTCGTTGGGAGACGCCTAAAGGCCAATACCGCTAAGTTAAGCGTCNNCTAAAGGCTGGACACCAACACGTAAGCCCGTTTCTTCATTCCCTTGGAGGGCCCCGCCTTGGAGTAAGGGAACTGCAGCAGTGGAATCGTCTCAGCTCGCCATTGGGTTTCTCCCATTTCATCAATGCTACAATCGACACTCAATGGGAGCGTGACAATAACCCATTCGAATCAACGACTCAACAACCAGCATTTCCAGCGTCAGGTGTTTCTCTGGCTTAGTCCCTCTGCCGAACATGATTTATTCAACCACCGTCGAAGTCAACTTCGATGGTCTGATCGGACCGACGCACAACTTCGCCGGCCTGGGGCCGGGAAACCTTGCCTCGTGGTCGCATCGTCGTGCACCAAGCAATCCTCGCGCTGCGGCTCGTCAGGGGCTCGCGAAAATGGTGCGGCTGCGCGCGTTGGAGGTGCCCCAAGCTTTGTTGCCTCCCCAACCGCGTCCCAACCTGGCCCTGTTGCGACGGTTGGGTTTTAGCGGTGACGACGCGGCGGTGTTGGCAACCGCACAGAAGCACTCGCCACATTTACTGGCGACCGCCATGTCCAGTTCCAGTATGTGGACCGCGAACGCCGCAACGGTTTGTCCGTCGGCCGATGCAGGCGACCGACGAGTTCATTTCACTCCGGCCAATCTGGTCACCAGTTTGCACCGTGCCAGCGAAACCGACGTGACGGCGACGCTGCTGAAACGGATCTTTCCCGATCCACGGTTCTTTGTGCATCACGATGCGGTGCCGAGTTCGACGGACATGGGGGATGAAGGTGCCGCCAATCACACGCGATTCTGTGACACGTTCGGTGACCCCGGCGTGCAGATGTTTGTCTACGGATCAGACAGTCGCGGCGATGACGCGTCGGGGCCCAAACGGTTTGTGGCCCGCCAATCGAAAGCGGCCGGCGAAGTGATTTCCCGTTTGCATCATCTCGATCCGGACCGAGTGGTGTTCGCAAAACAAAATCCGCGGGCCATCGATGCGGGCGTGTTCCACAACGATGTCATCGCAGTGGGGCATCGTCAGCTGCTACTTTGTCATGAACAAGCCTTTGAGCAACCGGCGCGAGTCATGGAAGACTTGCGGCGGACGACCAACGACGCGATCCAAGTCGTCCAGGTTCCCCAGCAACGCGTCAGCCTGGACGATGCCGTGTCAACGTACCTGTTTAACAGCCAGATCGTCACGACGGAAACTGGAGAAACCGTTTTGATCGCCCCGGAGGATTGTCGACAACACGCCGGCGTGAACACGTTGCTCGGTGAGTTGGTCGAGGGCAAGACGTTTGACCGAGTCGAATTCGTGGACCTACGAGAGAGCATGGACAACGGCGGCGGCCCGGCTTGTCTGCGGTTGCGGGTCGTTTTGACGCCCGAGGAACAGGCGGCGGTCGCACCAGGCGTTTGGTTGACCGATCGGCTCGAAGGACAATTGGAAGGTTGGATCGATCGGCACTACCGAGACTCGCTGACCGCAGCCGACCTGGCCGACCCAGCCTTAATGACCGAGTCCTACACCGCCCTGGACGAACTGACCGAACTTCTCGAATTGGGGAGTGTTTACGAGTTTCAGCGGTGAACCGCGGCGCCCGCCCAATGCCACTTACTTTGGCTCTGAAGGAGTTAGCGGAACGGCGCGAGCCGTCCGGTTGCGCTTCAATAACACCGTGACAGACCGGAGGGCTCGCGCCCTGCCGCTAACAAAAACCCTCCGCTTGGCGTCAACGCAAGTGGCATTGGCTCTGAAGGTGTTAGCGGAATGGCGCGAGCCGTCCGGTTGCGCTTCAATAACACCGTGACAGACCGGAGGGCTCGCGCCCTGCCGCTAACAAAAAAACTCCGCTTGGCGTCAACGTAAGTGACATTGGCGGCTTCGCGCAACGAAACCCGCGCCGCATTTCGTTACAATCAGGGGCTCCGGAACCCGATTCGATTTCGCCACTTTTCCCCGAGTGATCCTGATGCCCAAAGCCTTGCTCGCGTTGTTGGCCCTGTGTTGTGTTTCGACAGGGTCATTGGCCGCTGATTTTCCTCCCGGTATGCAAACGCTTGAAATCGGTGATCGAGCACCCGATTTCAAATTGCCGGGGATCGACGGGCGTGATTGGACGCTCGACGATTTTGCCGACGGAAAAGTGTTGATCGTTTATTTCACGTCCAACCATTGTCCGGTCTGTCACGCCCACGATCCGCGTTTCATGGATTTGGTTCGGGAAGTCGAAGGCCGGGGTGTGAGGGTCGTCGCGATCAATCCCAATTCCGGAGACGGACTTCGGCCCGACGAATTGGGCTACTCCAAGTACGACGACAGTTTCGAAGACATGACGCCCTATGCGAAAGAACATGGATTCACGTTTCCCTATTTGTACGACGGGGCCACGCAAGCGACGGCGAAGCGCTATGGCTGTTTGGCAACGCCCCATGTTTTCGTTTTTGATGCCGATCGAAAGTTGCGATACAAGGGGCGTCTGGACAACTCCCGCTATCCAGATCCTGCGACGGTCAAGTCACGCGAAACACGTGACGCCGTTCTCGCACTCTTGAACGGCAACCCCGTGCCTGTACCGGTGACCAAACCGTTCGGCTGTTCGACGAAGTGGCGTGAAAAGATCGTCAACGTGGAAGAAGACGAGACGCGTTGGCAATCGGCGGAAGTGACGCTCGATGAGATCGACGCCGCGGGGCTGGCCAAGTTGGTCGAAAACAATACCGACAAGTATCGATTGTTCAATGTCTGGTCCACGACGTGTGCGCCTTGTGTCGAAGAGTTTCCGGGGCTGACGCGTGTCTCGCGGCGGATGGGATTGCGAAAATTTGAATTAATCACCATCAGCACCGATCTGCCCAAAAACCGTGACCGCGTGCTCGCCTTTCTGTCGGCAAACCGAGCGGCCCTGCCGGCGCGATTGAAACCCTCGCTCGAATCCGAAGGCCGAACGTCGAACAATTATCTGTTCACCGACCCGGATGTGGATGCGTTGATTGCGGCCTTGGATCCCCAGTGGGAAGGCCCTGAACCGCACACCGTCTTGGTCGCGCCGGGCGGCAAGATTGTCTTTCGTCACAATGGGATGATCGGCGAAACGGAACTGCTCGATGCGTTGTTGGCCGAGATGAAAGAAACCTATCTGGAATGAGTACGGTGATGATCAAACCATCCTTGATTGTTTGCATGCTGCTGATTTGCGGTGGCTGTTTCCCGCCACCTGCTTCGTCACCGGCATCGGCTCAAAAGCGTCAGGCCCAGGCGATCGCCGATCGTGAAGAGGAATTGGCGTTCCGCGATGAGTCGGGCGAGATGAATTGGCGGAGCCGTGTCGATGCGGCCAAAGAATTGCTCGAGCAGGCCCAGTCCAATCGTCGTTGGGGGCAATCGCAAGCGGCGCTGGAGCAGGCGCTGGATGCCGCACGATTGATGCCGCCGCCGGGCAAGGATTTTGACTTGGAAACCGAATTGGCCGACCTGCGGGGAGAACCAGCGGGCGGCTCGGAGGATGCATCGGCCGAATCCGGTTCGGAAGACGAAGGTCAAATCGCCGCGACCGGGGCGAGCGTGACCAATGCGGAGGTCCGTCAAATGCGAAAAGAGCTGGAAGCCTTGCTCGAACGGCTGGAAGGGAGTACCGGGCGGACCACCAGCGAACTAAGCTTGGAGCGGGATTTGATCGAGATTCAGTGAGCCAACGCGGCGTGATTGCGCGGCGGTTGGTGTTGTCTTCCAAGCCTGCGGTGTCCTTTTGATTCAGCGAAACGTCGACCCTGTCCTCCACCGCTTGCAGCGTGCACTGGAAACCGGTGCGTCGCGTGAAGAGGTCGCCGAAGCGTTGGCCGCGGCGGAGTCGGCGGCCGAACAGTCGGGCGAGGAGTTCTCGCCGCTGTTGCGGTACCGCGCCGAAGAGTACGTCCAGGCCGAACGGATGCTGGAACGGCGTCGGCTGATGTTCGCCGTCGCCTGTGTCGTGTGCCTGTTTGCGACCGTCGTCGGCGCGTTCGGCTTGACCACCCTGGACCGCATGCGAACGCTGGTCGATCACGAGGCCGAGTTTGACAAGTTGGTCGTCGCGGAAGCCTGGGACGAAGCATCCAACTTTCTCGATCAGCTCGACGAGGACACGCGATCCGAACCCGCGTTTGTTCGCGGCCGTGAAATGGTCGACCAGGCGATCACCCGCGAAGCCGAACGGAAGGCTGAATTCAAACGCTTGGCCGATCAGATGCGATCGTCTGCCACGACCGACATCGATGCGGATGACGTCAAACGATTGAACACGTTGGCGCGCAGCGACGAGGAGCGGCAGTTCGCCAGCGAAATGCTTGCCAAAGTGGAAGAGCAACGGTTGCAACGAGAAGCCGCCCGGGCGAACGACCAGACACATGCCTTTGAGACGCTGCAAGACAAGGTCGAGCGGTTTCTTCGTGTTGAATCCGACGAACTTGATGAAGACGGGCGGGCGGCACGACGTTTTGAGTTGCAACAGGAATTGGGGCGATTTGCCGCCGATCACCAATTGGGGAATCCGGAACTGAGCGAGGCAGCCAAGCAGGCAGCCAAAATGCTTGCCGCGTCCGCCCAGCAGGAAAAGAAACAGACCGACCGCGACAAACGCGTCCAGGCGATCACGCGATCGGTGGGGAACGCCCAGCGGTACAGGCGAGCGATCCAGGAATTCGTCGACGATTGGCCCCGAGACGCGTTGGCCCAGCGGCTGCAGCGAGACGCCCCGGGTGCCGACGCCATCGATGCCACCCTGGCCTGGATCGATGTGTTGAGCCATCCCGCCTATCAACAGCCGCAATCAGTCGATGGTGAGCTGGCGAAAGCCTGGTTGGCGACTCTCGAGCACGCCGAATCGCTGGAGCCTGGGCATCCGTTGTCGATCCCGGCGACCCGATGGCGGGCAACGTATCAAACGCTTGCCGACTGTGACGAGGCGATCCAAGAACTGCGTGCGGCGTTTCGGTCGCCGCTGGTCCATCGCATCTATGTCTATCCCGATCCCAGTGGCAGCGTGTTCTATTCGGAACAGGCACCGGATCGACAGTCGCCAAGGGCGCACCTTGTTTCGGTTCTGTTGGATCTCTCGCTGGAGCGTGAAACGAAAAACTTTGGCTTGCGGTTTCGTGAGGAAGTGCTACCCAAGGTCGCATTGTCGGGCCACAGCCAATTCGCCGCCAAGATGGTTCCGAGCGTTACCGACGTCACGGTGACCGACTTCACTCCCGTCGCGTATCGTTTGATCAGCGAGTTGCGAACGTTTCAGAGCGAGCCGGAATTTGATCCGATCTATCGACTGATTTGGATGCGCCGCGTGTTGGAGATTGCCGTCCGGGGAAGCGTTCCGATCAAGTTGGCCTTTGGTGATTGGCTCGAATCCTTGCAATCGTCCGGTTTCGACTGGGACACCAACTGGTTGGCGTCTGAGCCCGAAGACGTGGATCGTCTGGTCAAAGTGACGCAGGCAAGACGGTTGCTCGAGGGTGTGGACGACTGGAACCATCGAGTCGAACGGATGCTTGCCGAATTCAAAGCGTTCCGCAGTCCCCGTCCGCCGGCCCCGCGCTGGATCGGCTGGGTCTCCCTGGACGGTGAAAACTACGAAGCGGTCCTCAGCGAGCCGACCGATTCCCATCCGCTGGTTGTTTTTCCGGTCGATCCGCAAACCGGGCAGACGAAACGCGTCGACATCGGCGCGCTGCAGACGTCAATGGCACTCCGGGTGACCGATCCGGACGCCCAGCAGTGCGGCGCGATCCTCTGTGTCGTCTCACCACGCTCTGTCGCTTCAACCCCCTCAACGACCAGGAAATGAACAAGGTGGATGCATCGCCGGTCAGTAACGATCGACTCGTCTGGATGCGACGCGACATCGAACGCCGTTTCGGGTTCGCGGGCGCACGCTACACGCGCGTGGGCAGCGTGTTGCCCGGCCTGATCGCCGCGGCGATCACGGTGGCCCTGTTCGGATCGTTCGTCGCGATCGGTTCCAACCCGATCGTGGACATGTTCATTCGACGCGGTTGGACGCCGCCGGTGATCGTCTTCTTTTCCGTCTGGTCAATGCTGATCCTGTGGTTCAAACGCGCGAAACTGAAGCTGCAACAAAAGACGCTTCGGCTGCGTGTGATGCCGGACCAAATCGACTTTGTCTTATCGGTCGACCGGGTGAGCGAAGTGTTGCATCGCTTGTACGAAGTCTGTGACGATCCCAAACGGTTTGTGCTTCTGCATCGAATCGAAGTCGGACTGTCTAACGCACGGAACTTGAGCCGTGTGGTGGATCTGGGCGAGATTTTGCGGACGCAATCCGAGCACGACGAATCGGTGATGGAAACCAGTTTCAATTTGATTCGCGGGTTGGTGTGGGCGATTCCGATTCTCGGTTTCATTGGGACGGTCTCGGGACTGTCGATTGCGATCGGCGGATTCGGCCGAGTGCTCAGTCAGACCGAAGACCCGTCGAAATTGATCGGTGCGCTCCAAGGTGTGACGGGCGGTCTGGCAACGGCCTTCGAAACGACACTGCTGGCCCTGATGGCTGCGTTGTTGGTCCAGATGACGATGACCTTTCAGAAGAAACAGGAAGAAGAGTTTCTTGATGAATGCACGGAGTATTGTCAGCGCGAGGTGCTGAGCCGAATCGCACATTCCGACGCGGGCGATGTGACGACCGAGACGAAACCACAACCGGCCGCGGCCGGATCGATTCAGGACGACGAATCGGGTTTCGCACCGGTCGAAGTGATTCAGGAAGGCGAAGCGGACGCGGTCGTGATCGATGGCCCGATCGTGTCGGAGTGATGCACGATGAGACGTCGACGACGCGAGCAAACCGTCAATCTGTTTGCCTTTCAAGACATCATCACCGGTGTCGCCGGTGTGATGTTGTTTATTCTGTTGCTGTTGGTGGTGCAGCTGAGTCTGCGATTGGCGACCCGAGCGGCAGAGTTGCAGGAAAAGCTGGCCGATGATTCCTCCAACGCCGCCGCTGCCACGCCGCCGCCGGACGAGGCGATTGAAGATCCCTTCCAGGACTTGGAACAGCTGGAACAGCAGCTAAAACAACTGCGTCGCGACAACCAAGAATTGCTCGATGCAACCGCACGCGACCTGGACGGTGACATCCAGGCCGCTCAATCGGAACTCGCCGGACTGGTTCGTCAGGCCGACCAGGCGAAGGCGCAGGCAGAGAAGTTGCAGCAGCAAGTGGCATCCCAGCAGATGAGCCAGCAGCGCAAAGAGATTCTCGAGTTGCGGGAGCGACTTCGGGAAAAGTTAGAGTCTCTGAAACAAGAGCAAGTGCTCCACCGCAGTGGCAAACTGGTCGCATTCAAGACCACCGCAAGCCCAACGCGTCCGATGTGGGTCGTCGATTTGCGAGACAGCTACGCGGAACTGTTCGATGTGCTCCACCCCACCGACGTGACCACCGTGTCGTACGACCGCAAACAGATCCCGATGCAGACGGTTGCCCAAATCCGTGACGTGTTAGCGGAGAAGACTCAGACGCGATCCCTCATCCTGGTGCTGCGTCCTTCGGTGGCAGGTGCCGGTGCCGTCTTGTTGTCTGATTTTCGTCAGGCCGGATTCAATCTGGCGTTGGAGTTGTTGGACGAGGATTCCGAGATCACGGTTCAGGGTGACGTGCCGATCGAAGGAGACGCACGATGAGCCGGCGGAGGACAAACAGCAACGAAGACGATTCACTGGAACTGCTGCTGGACACGGTGTCGAATGTGTTTGGGGGCGTGATGTTTTTGACGCTGCTGGCGGCGTTGTTGATCATCGCCCGTGGGACTGCGCCGGCGGAACCCGAGGACGCGCTCGACGAGCCGCCGGTGCCGGTCAGCACGGCGCTGGTGGAGGCAAAGATCCGGCAGGCCGCCGCCGCGATCCAGGCTCAGCAAGAAATCATGCAGCAACTGGACCCCGGCGGCGACGTGATGGCCAAATCGGATCGGTTGCGATCCCTGGAGCAGACGCTCTCGCTGGCGCGACGCCACGCCGGCCGGACCGATCACCTGAAGGAAGAACAACAGCGAGCGCTGCGGGATCAATTGGCGAACCAGTCCGAACTGGAACAGCAAATCGCGGACGTGAAGCAACAAATCGCCGACCAAGCGGCCAGCGCCAGTGCGATCCGAACCCAGTCCGAACGGTCCGTTGAATTCCGCCCCTTAAGTCGTAGCATGACCGATGAAGCGGTCGTGTTGCTGCGGTACGGGCGTTGGTACCTGTTGCAAACCGGCCCCAGCGAAGGCGTCAATCGCGACGATTTCTTTGTGCTTCAGCACAGTCGCTCGTTGACGCGTGTGACGCCGAAGCCACACCGCGGATCGCCGGTGACCGAGCAATCGCTGTCCGAATTGGTCACGGGTTTGAAGGCCGAATTTCAGCCCGGGCAATTTCATGTCTTGATCGCCGTTTGGGATGATTCGTTTTCGGAGTTCAATCCGGTCAAAGACGCGGTCAAGGCGGCCGGGTACACCTATCGTACGCTGCCGTGCGACAGCAGCACGCGACTGAGCAATCAATACGCGGCCGAAGCGTATGTGCAGTGATGCAGGGACGATTCGAGCTGGATGGCCGCTGCGATGTGTTGCCCAGCGATGACACTTGCAGCGTTCGCTCCACTCTTTGTCGCAGGGCGTTACGGTATTCGCCATCAAACGACGCGTGCTAGACGGACGACGTGGTCAAAACCGCTTGGCGAACCCGTCTCGCGAGCCGGCACGGCGGAGAAGCTTTTTCTTGCGCAGCGGTCGATCAGCAACTGATGAAATGGCGGCCAACCCCGTCAGCGACGGTGCTACAAGACGCACAACGACTACGATCGGAACGCCTTTGTTCACCATGACGTGGAACTAATCAGAACTCGCCGCGTCGAAAAGTCGCAATGGAGTAGATCCATTATGTCCGGCATTGCTTCGAAGCCTCCCGGCGAGATTGCCCCGGTCTCGCCTGGAGGTGGATTTGCGACGAACAATGTCCGAATCAAGAAGGCCAAGTTGTACGGGAGTTGGGCACCGTGAAACATCGCAATACGAGCAATATGATGGCGATTCCTAATGTCTGATGTGATGCTGGATGGAATAAATGTCACGATCTGCGACTGGCGAGGCCAAGTGATTTGGCGTAGCGATCGAAAGCCGTCCTGGAAACCTGGTGATTTGGCATGGAAGCACTTGACCGGTGAATCGACCGAACGGGCCAAGTTGGCTTTTTCCAAGGTCGTCACGCTCGGTGAAAAGGCGACGCTTGAGCTGGAGAACAAACGCGGCCAACATTCACGAGAATGGTTGTGGCCGCTGGACCGTCCGGAGGTCGCCGTGTGCGTGTTGTCGGTGTTGATCCCGAGCGAACTGAAAACGCTGACCGATCGAGAGCGAGAGATTCTGGGATGGGTGGCGTTGGGCTGTCCGACCCGTGAAATCGCCGAGCGTTTGGACGTCAGCGCGAGCACCGTTCACACGCACTTGAGGCGAGCGCGACAAAAGCTCGCGCTGCCCAGTGTCGAATCACTCACGGGCTTTGCCGCCCGCTACTGTCACCCCAACGCGGCCCCGCTGCAGTCGATCTCATTCTGAAGCACCCTTGGGGACCGCGTCGGCCGTGGTCGCGGACGTGTCTGGCTCGGGGTTGGTGCGGTGGTGCCTAGAGATCCAGACGCTACAGGGGGCATGACGCAACACGTATTTCGTGGTGCTGCCGAGCAGGAAGTCGTCCAGCAAGCTGTGACCGGAGTCGCCGACGACGACCAAATCGGAATCACTTTTTTCCGCCAGATCGGCAATCGCGTCTCCGACCCTCTGGTCGTGAATGATCACCGATTTTGTCTTGGGCAATTTGTCGGTCAAGCAGTCCTTCATCTGATCGCCACCCTGCTTCATCTCCTTGAAAATCTCCTCTTCGTTGGCGATCGCGGCCGTCGACAATCCGTTGCCGAGCAGATAATCGTAGATCGGAGCCACGCTCAGCAATTCGACCTCGGTGTCGGGCTGCCAATCGAGTGCCATGATCTCTTCGACGGCATCGCGAGACGCTTTCGAGCTGTCGTAACCGATCAAGATTCGATTTGCGTTGGACGCATCGGCGTCGCGTTTGTCATCCTCCTCTTCCGGCGGGCGGACGACCAACACCGAGCACTTGGCGTGCGTGGCGATGCTGTCCGAGACGCTGCCGATCAACAAACGGCCGAAGAACGAGTGGCCGCGGGCGCCGATGACGATTAGATCACAGTCTAAATCCTTGGCTTCGCCCAAGACGACTTTGACCGGATGGCCCGGACGACAGATCGTGTCGATGCGTGTGCAACGCTCCCGCAATAACTTTGCCATCTCGGCCTGGTGATCTTCCGCCCGCGCACGTTCTTGTCGAAGCAGTTCGGGAAACCAATGCTGTGTCGACTCCGGGCTTGACCCGTAGGGGTCGCCGAGCGCGGTGATGATCGTCAAGCTCATCGGCGCGGTGAATTTCAGCGAGCGCAGGAATTTTGCGGCCGCTGCCGCCTGCTGAGAACAATCGGTCGCTAGCAAGACTTTCATCGTCTCACGCTCCAGAGAAAAGATGTTGTGGTTAAGAGTCCATGTTTTCGACCGCTCGATTGCGCGTCACCCAGACGCTGCACGGTGCGTGACGCAACACATACCGCGATGTGCTGCCCAACAGGAAGCGATTCACGGCGCTCCGCGGCGTTTCGCCGACAATCAGCAAGTCGATGGCGTTGTCTTCGGCAAAGGTGACGATGCTTTCGCCGATATGATCCCCTTTGACCAGATGCGTTTTGGCGTGCGGGGCCACGTCGGCCAGTCGCGCTTTGGCGTCGGAGAGACCTTCGAGGTAGTGCGACGAAATCTCAATGCCTTCGTCCGCGATCCGTTGACCGATGAAATCCGAGAGATAGGTTTCGACCGTCAGCAGATGAAAATCGGTTCCCGTTTTCCAAGGGACTTCCGCGATCTCTTCCAACGCCAAGGACGCCGAGTCGCTGCTCTCGTACGCCAAGCAGACCCGGATCGGACGTGCCGTTTCATGCAGCCCCGTGGGACGGACCACCAACGTGCTGCAGGGGGCGTGGGTGGCGACGTGATCGCTGACGCTGCCCAGCAACAAACGCGTGATTTGCGAATGCCCCTTGGCACCGACGACCACCAAATCCCGCTTCAGTGATCCGGCGAGCTCGACGATGGATTCACCGACCGGGCCTTCACGCATCGCATGTTTGATCGTCACGTTGGCCCCGTCGAACATCTCTGCCACCTGCCTGAACGTCTCATTGGCAAAGGCTTTGTCTCGCTCAAACGCCTTCTCCAGCAATTCGCCCGTCGCGTAACTGCTGTGAATGAAGGGACGTTGGACGACACTCAACACCGTCAGGTCCAAGCTGTCCGGATGGGGAAGGTGGGCGAGCAGTTTGGCGGCTTCGATCGAAGGGGTCGATCCGTCGATGGCAAGTAAGACGTTATGCATAGCAAAAATTCTCCAGGGTGGTGATCAGCCAGCAGTCAAGCAAATCGAATGCCAGAACCGGCGAGGACTGTCAGATCGCCCCTCTGGATCGTTTGAATTTCCATCGAGCGTGCGAATTGGCCCACTGTGTGCCATTTGTCTCGATTGGTCGTGCGTCGATGTGTGACATCATGACAACGCGTTCCAATCACACGGGCAAAACCATCCTGCCGCTCCCGTTTGGCCCTCCAGTTGCACCTTCAGGCGGAGATCATCGCCGATTGATTTCGGAACATTGATTCAATCGACAGCCCGCTTGTCGCGAACGTGTGATCAACGTCTTCCCCCCCGCCAACGAGTTGAATCGAGAGCCACCATGAGCGACGAACCAGCGACCCCGAAGTCACAAGCGGCCCACTACTTCGCCGAGTTGGAGGCCAGGATCGTCCAGCGACTCCACGCCGAAGCCGGCTCGGAGGCGTCCCGCGCCGCGTTGGTTCGCAGCACCGGTGTCGAGGACGCAAAATTGATCGAAGAGCTTTCCAAGCTGGGAATCACCGCCGACGAATTGATCTGCCTGCGATTCATTCCGCTGGTGTTGGTCGCGTGGGCCGAAGACCACGCCGACTCGGAAGAACGCGAGGTGATTCAAACGCAGGCAGCCAAGCTGGGGATTCGCGAAGACTCCACCGCATGGCTGGTGCTGGAAACGTGGTTGCAAAAACAGCCGCCGGGATTGGGCATCGATGCTTGGAAACGGTACACGCACGGGATTCTGAAAAAGATGTCACGTAACGCCGCGAATCGATTGATCCACTTGACCGAGAAACAAATGATCACGGTTGCCAAAGCGTCCGGCGGGCATCTGGGAGTGGGAAAGGTTTCTCACAAGGAGAGCACGATGATCAATCGGCTGCTGACGATCATGCATGAGCAAGCCGAACGGGCGTAGTGGCTCGCGCTGTGAAGCATTGTTTCGCGGCAGGGCGCGAGCCCCATGCCCCACCGATGGTTGCAGCAAACGGGGGGCTTTTGTTAGCGGCAGGGCGCGAGCCCTCCGGTCTTTCACGGTCAAACCGGACGGCTCGCGCCGTTCCGCTAACACCTTAAACCGAATGTCGGCGGCCTACCCCGAACGGGATACCGGATTCGCTGACTCTCTCCTTTGACACCCAACGACCGTCAGGTCCCGCGCCAATTCCAGCGTGCGGTCCCAGCGGGCGCGAAGCAGGTCCATTTGGTCGCGGCTCCAGCCCTGACCGATCAGGCTGGCCAGATGCAACCCGGCGATTACGGCGATCGCGATCGGCACCACGACCAGCGACCACGGCGGATTGCCCATCGACCACTGCACGAATCCGAAAATCAACGCGGCGAAGAAACAGCAGGCCGCGACCAGATAAATCGCCATCACCATCGTCCAAATTTCGGGCCGTGGCGAAAATCGACAAAATGCCTCGCTAGACTGCGGCTCGTCCATACAGTTCAATTGGACCGATAGGTGAGGCGACCAGAACCGCTTGTCCGCTGATTCGATTTGGAAATCGAACACCCACCCGGCCGATTCCGCGTGGGCCGACAGTTCGTCCGATTGAATCGCGCGGCGAAGCCGTTGTTTGGCCTCCTCCCGTTCCCAAGGAAGCTGGACACGAAACGTCGGCTGCATTTGAATTTGATTCGTCATTCTCTCGTTCCTGATGGCAAAGCAAACCGACGACCGTGAAGATTTGCTCCGCGATGGGACCGCAATGCCGGTTCGCGGCAGGTTGTGGGTGGACCGAGCCGAAGTCGTGATCGGTTTCCGATCCCGCGGGCAGCTGAGTCTGTATTGGGACCAAGATCCGGTGTTTCAATTCGATGAGTCTTGCCGGCTCCGACGCGTCTTCATCGATTCGTGTCGCTTGAAAGCAGAAAACGGAAAACTGGTCCGCCTGCGTCAGCCACACGAATCCATCAATCAATCCGTCGAACGGTTACGGCTGCTGACCGAACCGATCTCCGAAGACGACGAAGCCGCAATTCTACAACGGCTTTCTGACCGCTTGCAACAAATTGACGCCACGCTCGAGCAGATGGTGTTTGACGGAAATCAGGCAACCTTGCAAACCGTCGGTGCAACACCGCGGGATTTCGCCCGCCGCGTCCGAGGCTGGATCGCGGATTGGAAGGAGGCGATGGGAGTGGCCGGCGGGCCGTCGGCGTGAGGGGGGGCAAAACGATGGGGGCAAAACGATGGGGGCAAAACGATGAAGAGAGGTTTTGGCAGAATGATGGGGTGGCAGAATGATGGGGTGTTGCGACGCCGGGCGGACGTTGACGCGCCTATCATTCTGCCATCGATTGTCCTGCCATCTGACGGCCCCGCGGCGACTCAATCATTCCAATCGCAGAGCGAATCGATCGCGTCGGCCGAACCGTCGCGTTTCCATGGATCGAGCTGAGCCTGTTCCTTGAGCTGTTGTCCGCGCCGCTTGGGGACAACCAAGAACTGACACTCCACTTCCGGCAGTGCTGTCATGTCGCCCCACAGTTTTTCGAACTGGGCAACGGGGTAGATGTCTTCCTGAGCGTGCCCCCAGCGCTTTTTGACATCTTTCAGCGTGACGTAGGTGGGTAAACGTTTTGCCAACTTGCGAACCGCCGCATCGACCTTGGTTTGATCGACCAAATCCGCGCGTGTCAGCCCGAACGTTTGCAGCAACTTGTCGAGATCGATCCAAGTCGTCATCGAGTTGTAATACGACAACTCGAATTCGACGCGTTCGTCCGGCATCGCGAGTCCTTCGACCAATCGGGGCCGGCCGGCGACCAGCGCCAGGCCACCGCCGCGATCTTCCAAGCGACGGGGGATGACTTCGAAACTGAGCTCGGCGCCGCTCCGCATGTGCACCCCCAGCAGCCCGGGGTCGACGTTCGCACCCAACGTGTCGATGTTGTGAAGCAGCAGATAGCGAAGCGACGGTTGATCTTGCAGCAATTGGTGCAGCATTCCGTTTCGCAGCAAGTTGGGAACTTCGTACCAGTGACCGACCGGATGCAGACACTGGTTGGGGAGGTTGTCGGTATAATCACTCGCTTCGCCGGTCGTCTTGGCCCAATTCATCAGCGCCGCGCGAACACTCTCGCGAACCTTTTGCTGCTGTTGATCCAAGACCTGGCTGGCCGTCTCCTCCCAAAGAAAATGGAGATCGCGGACGGTCGGCACCATTCGCAAACCGACACTCTTACCGGTGGAAACTTCAACACCCGACTCGAATCCGAAATCATCGTTCTGCTGAAGGTGTTGTCGAATCGGGGCGTCGGTCAAATAGCTGGTCGTGAAGACGTGTGGGATTCGTCCGCCGAACGCGCGTGTGGTCGCACGCGTCTTTGCCAGATGGACTTCCAGAAAACTTCGGTGACGGCCGGCAAACCGATTGAAGGGGTGCAGTGCCTTGCAGACGCCGGCGCCTTCGGTCCAGCGGCTTCCCACGCCCGCCGCCAACGTCACAACCGCGACCTGTCCGTCGGCAATCGCCTGTTTCCCCGCCTGAATGTCTTTCGCCGAGCAGCCTTGGCGGACGTCGGTGACGTGCTCCGGGCCGACATCGCGAATCGTGGTGCTCGACGAAAGCCGGTTCTGTGCCAATCCGATTCGTCCGTTTTTCAGATCGGCACGAATTTGTTCGTGTTGTTCGGAGTCGAATCCGATGGAGTGCAACAGTTCGTGCAAGGAGGCGCCGGACCGCTGTTGGGATTCGTCGTGTGGCAGGACGCTTTGCAACAATTTCGACGAGGCGGTTGTCGCGATCTTTCCTTCGGCGCATCGCCGCGCGATCGACTGCAGCTCCGATCGTCGGTTGGGTGACAAGTCACGCGGCGCCGTTCGCAGCAGTCCCGGCAAGACCAATTGGTAATAGCGATCGGGCATGAACGCCTCGCCGCCGGTTCGCAGTTCTGCCCAGGTGCCATGATCGTTGATCGAAAAGTCATAAACGACCGGGTTCATGGCGAATGGTAACGCGGTCTGCAACTGTGTCTTGACCTCGATCATTTCCGATTGAAGCCAATCGCTCGCCTTCGCTTTGATTGACGGATCAAACAGAAACCCCATGCCGCCGCCGGACATGCCGCCCAACATGACGAAGCCCCAGAACTGGTCGCCGTATTGGCCGCGACAGGCATCGATCAGTCGATCGGTGAAACGGTTGGTCGCCCAGGGAATGATGGTCTGCAACGGGCCTTTGAAATTGCGCGTGGTGGCTTGGCCGATCTTGCGGATGTCGCCCGACTCGATCGCCGCGACGACTTCATCGAGAATCGACATCGCTTCACCGCGGGCGATCCATTCCGCTTCGCTGCGCAGCAGGTAACGCTCGGTCACCATTTCCAAGATCGGGCCGACGTTTTGCGCCATGCCGCCGTGCACCAAGACGAGCGAGTCCTGCAATTTCTGACGGGTTTGCTCGGTCGCCCGTTTGCGATCAAAGACTTCGTGGACCGGCATCAATCGCCCGCGACTGACGCCGTACTCGGGATCACCCTCGGCGGCATCGGTGCCACAAATCAGTTTGATGCCCGGCCAGACCCCACCGGAATCCTGCCAGCCGCCGCCGCTGCCGCCGATCCATTCACCCAGAATCGCCCTGGCCGCCACCAATCGACGCTCGGATTCGGTCAATCCGCCGGTCAGGGATTCGATCTGTCCGGTCGCACGCATCAGGATCGAGATCAGCGAGCCGAGCAGGTTGGTCGACACGGCCAACCGCGACCCCTTGGGAATGTCGTTGATCTTGGAGACCAATTCCAGACCCTTGCCGGGACCGACCAGTTGGGTCAACAATTCGCTGATCGGTCGACCACAGCCTTCCAGCCCCGGCGGAACGATGCCGGCGGCGATCACGGCCGCTTTCAACAAGCCTAAATAATCACGGGCAAAATCGAACATCTCGCCGATCGTCGTCACATCGGCGGTTGCCGCCAAGTCGACGCTGGCCAATCGAAACACCGGTTCGTCGATCACCCGCAGGTAGGTTTCAATCGGCGGGCTGGGATGATCGTCTCGACCACGCACACCCAGATCGACCGAGATGTTCAACACCCGCGCGCCTTCGGGGTAATCCATCCCCAAAAAAAAGATGTCGCTCCAGGCGCTGTGAGAAAGGTCCATGCGGACGGCGGTCGTTTCACACAGCAACGGCATCACGCCGTGTTGTTGATCGCCGTCGAGCATTTCACGACGCAGCCGCAGCGGATGGTCGATGGGGTGCCCCAGTCGAAACATCCACTGATTGCCGCGAACCGTGCGGACACTCTTGCGAACCTGGTCGGCCAGCGTCTGAAAACCCAGTTGGTGATACGCTTGGGCCAAGGCGCTGCTGATCGCATCGCTGGGGCCGGACGTTTCCTGGGTCTGAAGAAACTCTTCGATCGCCTCGCCGAACCGACGCGAAAGCAGATGCTCATAACCGCTAAAGGGGATCAATCCGTCCGAGCGTTGCGAGGCCGAATCGGCAAGCTCCTGCTCGAGTCGATCCGGCAGCTGATAGCGGTGGATCGACGAGAGAAAAAACAAGGCTCGCACACGACAATAAAGGTTGTCCTCGGTCCGTCGGTAGGCGTCCAGCTGTCGGCAATGCTCGAGCAGTTGTTGCGTGTTGGCGTCGGCGACGACCGATTCCAAGGAACGGTGCCGAAGCGAATCGTCTTCCGACCGAATGATGTCAATCAATCGATTGCTCATGTGTTCCGGCCCCCGTCGACGGCAGCGGCATTGCGTTGTGCCAACAAGTCCACCAACTCGGTCAGGATTCGATCGCGATCGCGCCCCGAGAGTGCGATCGCCAATTGCGAGATCAGCAACCCATAGGGAATGCCCAAGTTGTAGCGTGTCCCGTGAACTTCATAGGCCATGTACTTGTGCCGCGAACGAAGCACGTCCAGCGCATCGGACAGCGTCGGCTTGCTGACCGATTGATCCGCGACGACTTGTTCGAGCGCGGCGATGACGTCGTTGGTCAGCACATGCATGCCGAAGAAGCCCAGGTAGTGACCGGATCGAAGTCCCGGCGTGACCAATTCTTGCTCCGCGCGTGTCGGAGTCGGTTTTTCCACCACCCGTTGGACTTCAAACACACCCTCCTTTCGCGCTACGCGGGTCCCTGAGACGATTCCGAAGTAGGGCAGATTGTTTTCACGCGTTGATTGGACGGCCGAGACGGAGCACGAAAACTCCGAGGCCACGTTGACCAACTGCATCGCACACGAGAGGTTCGACGCGCTTAAATACAGGTGATCGCCGACCAGGTGCAGAAACGGTTCTCCGGCGACGAACTCCTTGGCACGCAAGATCGCGTCGGCGTATCCGACCGGCTCGGGTTGTTCGACAAATTGCAGGCTGCCGACCAGATCACCGGCGGCCTGTTCGAAGGACCGTTGATCGCCAGGCCGGATCACCAAACAGATCTCTTCGACGCCGCAGGACAGAACCTCTTCAAGGATCAGCTGCAGCGCCGATTTGTCTTTCCCCTGGCAATCGACCAGCTGCTGGGTTGGAATGCGATTTTGGTTGGGGGCCGCAGCTGTGATGACTGCTTTTCGAACCTGCATGGCGGTCGCCGGGTGATTGGAATGGAACGGGAAATGACAGACACGAGCGAAGCGGAAACGGGGTCAGGTACCAAAAACCAAATGGCCCAACGGGTGCTTCGCATTTTTGGTACCTGACCCCTTTTCCGCGGCACCCTCAATTAAAGCATTGACGGAGCACTAAAGGTTCTTGAGCGCCTTCAAGATGTCTTCGACCGAGGCGCGACCGGCGTGTGAATCGCTGACCTTGGCCCACTCGACGCGACGTCCCGCACCGATCACGTACGCCGCCGGATAAGCGGTCTCGCGAGGTGCGTCCCAACGAAGTCCCCACGATTTGACCATCTCCATCCCCGGGTCGCAGACCATCACCAGCGGATCGGGCATCCTCCGCCCACCGATGAATTGTGTGGCAAGTCGATCCAGTTCGGCGCTGGATTCGTTACCGGGATAGACCAGCAACACACGGTTCGGTTGGTCACCCAACGCTGCGGCGAGTGCCTTGGCTCGATTGATGATGTTGCCGACTTGTCGCTTGCAGGTCGAACACTGATATCCCGGGTAGCCCCGCAGGACGACGACCACCACCGGACCCTGCTCGTTCAGCTGCGAGAGCGTCACGAATCCGTTTTTTCCTTGGACCGGCAATTCGAAATCGGGCGCCTTGTCACCGACGGCAAGTGGTTGGTCAGCGTCTGCCGCCGACACCGGCGAGGCACTCAGCAGGCCAACGAGCAGGCCGCCCAGCAGGACAGCCAGCAGTGCGACGACGAGTGCCACGCCAGAGCGTGTGCGAGTGGAACGAGCAAGCCTGAACGAAACGGGCGGTGAACTCATCGGAAACCCTTATGGTGACGTGGTGGTGTGTAGTTCAGGAACTCGTCCTGCATGATCAATCTCGCCAGGATAGATCCTGACCCGACCGTGAAACCAGACGACGGCAACGCACCGGTCTCACTTGCGGCTCTCGCGTTTCCGGCGACTGTGTCGTTCCAGGGTCCGTCGCTCGGCCCGCGTCAGGCTGGCTTCGCCGGAAGCGTGGATCTTGGCCAGGATTCGGTCCACGTCATCCTCTTCCCGCCGCAATTTGGCGTCGGGGTCGTGAATTTTTAACTTGGTTCGTTTGACCGATCGGCCCACGCGATTTCGGTACTTGGAAACATCCAGCCAGCTCAGATTCCAGCGTTGGTAGTGATAGGCCAATGCAAACGCGATTCCGGCCAGGTGGACGGTGAAGGCGGTCCCGCCGCTGTCTTGGCCCACCGGCCCGGACAGCATCGACAACGAACCGAACAGATTGCTGATCACAAAAAAAACGGCGACCACCCAAGCTTTGACGGGAAAAATAAACATCAACAGGATGTTCGCGTCGGGGTAGTAGCAGGCGAACAGGATCGTCACGGCGCTGACCGCGCCGCTGGCACCGATGACGACGCCCACCGGCACGCCCATCACCCAGTAGGTCAGACAGCCCGCAATGCCGCCGAGAAACATCGAAACCAGATAAACCCGCAGAAACTCGTAGCGCCCCATCCGCTCTTCGACCGAGCGGCCGAAGATGAACAGACCAAACATGTTGAATCCGACATGAAACGGCGTCTCCAACGAGTGCAGAAATCCGTAGGAAAGGAACTGGTGCCACATCCAGGGCTGCAGCAGCGTTTGTTTCCAGCAGCCGAACCAGGGCATCAACCGGCTGACCGTTTCGCCTTGCCCGACCGCTTTGGCCGTGAACACGTCGACCAGAAAGACCGCCACCGTGATGATCACCAAGATGATCGTCATGCTCTTGGGCATCTGGGACTGTGATCGCAGGTGCCGATCCCAGGGCGATTCATCCTCGCGGCCGTAATCACGTTCGTACAATCCCATCCGGGTAGAACCAGTCTCTTGTAACAAGGGAAAAAAGGGGCGTCGCGATTCGAGCAATCGCAACGCCGACAGGGCTCATCCTACAAGATCGCCAATCATCTGGTCGAGACGAGGTTGGGCGAGGAATCGGTCAAGATCGGTTGGGAGCTGCAGCGTCCGACGCCCAACTGAAGTCAAACCGATTACAGCCGGGAAGGGCCAGGCGGGCCGGCCACGACCAAGCTGATGGGACGGTCGCGGAGGAGTTTACGCTCGGAGCGGGGAGGGTCTCTGTGGCTGGGAATCGCTCAGCGACGACCGCTCGACCCTCCCCTCGCTGCGCCTGACCCTCCCCTCGTTGCGCTCGACCCTCCCTGCCAGAGAGGGTTACTGAAGAGGTGTAGACACCAATGCCCAGTGGGAGAGTGGTCAAATCTGAAATCTCACGCCGACCACCCGACCGCGCACGAAAAAACGGCCCCGATGGCGGTCGAGGCCGTTTGTTCACTTGTCATCACCGCAGGCGTTTACTTCTTGCGATGCCGAATCTTGCTGCGCATGCGTCGTTTCTTTCGTCCTACTTTTCGTCGCCCTTTACCGGTCTTCTTGGTACCCACCTAGTCGGTTCTCCAAAAGTTTGCGCCGACTTGATCGGCCTTAAGAAAATTGTGAATGGATGTTTCGGCCGGCGCTTCGGCTCGGCCAACTTCGAGCCCCAAAGCCTAGCAAATTCACCACCGCGGGCAAGCCGAAAATGGCCTGTCGGACCCTGCGCCGGCCAAAAGAGCCTGCAATTGAGCCAAACTGAAGCTGCCACGGCTCACGCAGCATCCCCACTTGCCCCCGACTGGCGAGTATCGGAGTCAAGCTCCTGCAGCACTTGCCGACGGTCTCGATGGATCTGCTGGACGGCAAATCGGCCAAATCGCGGGAAGCGAGACAGGGCACCCACGGTGTGTCGCACCAGCACGGGGTGGCGGAGCAACCTGGAGATCATGCGGCAGCGCCGCTGCTGTTTTCCCAGGGTCTGTTTCAAATCGTCGGTCCATTGCTGGGGAAGCTCCGGTGTCCAGCGGTCGATCGCGGCGTCGACTCGTGGCACGACCGCCAACCCCGCGCGGATCGCCCACGCCATGCCTTCGCCGGTGAACGGCTCGACGTAACCGGACGAATCACCGACATAGAACAGACGCTGGCCCCCCGCGATCTTGCGGCGGCGCGTCAGGGTGGGCGTGCCTCGGAAATGCGTCGTTTGAAGCTGTTTGGCCAGATCCCAGCCACAAGAGAGCAGGATTTGATGACAAACCTCGGCCGGCCCGGAAGTTTGGACCGCAGACCGATCCACCGCCGCGGCCAGATTGACCACCTGATTCTCGGTGACCACCAATCCGACATATCCGGTTTCCGCAATGGCCATGTAGATCACACCGCCGGACAAGTGCATGGGGCCCCGCGGGTCGTCCGATTGCGTCCAATGGGCGCCCAAGCCGATGCGCGAGTCGGCCGGCACGACCAGCCGATCGTCGGGATCACCCGAGGCCGGTTTGCTGGCCAAGCCGTTGGCCGCGATCACAACGGAAGCATGATAGCGATGGCCGTCATTGTCATGCAGCGAGCGTGTCGGACTGTCGGCCGCGTCGCTGCCGATCGTCACCGCCGTGTCGCTTAAAAATTGTGCGCCGGCAGCGATCGCGGACTCGGCCAACACGCGGTCCATCGCGAATCGTGAGACCGCATGTCCGCCGGGGAGTTCTAAATTCGCCCGGTTCAATCCGCTGCGAATGCTGTATTGGCTCAGCCAATGCCCGCCGAGTGCTTCGATCGAATCCCAGACCCCGGCGCTGCGAAGACCGGCGATGGCATCGCCGTTGAGACAGGCGCCGCAAACCTTGTGCCGCGGAAACGTCGTCCTCTCGATCAGCAAAACCTTGCGGCCCTGCCGGGCCAGCCCCAACGCGGCCAACGAACCCGCGATCCCCGCGCCCACGATCACCGCGTCCCAGCGTTCTTGAGACGCTTGCTGTCGGGTCGTCGTCGCGGCCAGTGTTTGGATCATTGCGAGGTGGTTTGAATGTCGTAAACCATCAAAAAACGTTCCGGCCATCTTCGTTTGATGCGGATCGGTGTCAGCCCGGCTTGCGACGCCAATTCGATCGCTTCTGGCATCGTCAACGCCGCACGCACGCTCAACGGACCATCGACGTGACAGACCTTGCTGGTCGTCAGCAGCCGGATGCCCCACTTGGCCAACACGTAGCCCAGCTGAGAACGCAACAAGTCACTGATCACCACTCGGCGTCGTGCCGCGGTCCGCATCGATCCCAGCAGACGAACCACATCGGCCGAATCGAGGTGATGAAGGAACAATGAACTATAGACGACGTCGAAGTCCGGTGGCAAATTTTGGCCGAGCACGTCTTGCTGGACAAACGTAACGTCCGTGCCTCGACGTTTGGCGTTCTGCCCGGCAAATTCCACCGCGGTCTGGCTGATGTCACAGCCGACGACATCCATCGCCAAACCCTTGCGATCGGCCAGTTGCTTGATCCCGATGGCGACGTCACCGCCGCCGGATGCGACATCGAGCACGCGGATCGGACCCTCGGTCCGCTTCCGCGCCACCTCGGCAATCGGATTCCAAATCGAACGCACCGCGCCGCTGAGCCGATTGACGCGTGAGAGTCCCCGCAAGGCATTGGCGTGTAAGGTCGAATCGATGTCCGGTTCGTCCATCCATTCGTCTTGGCGGTCGCGGGTCTTTAAGTGCATGGCGTTGATCACTACCAAAGATGCCAGGTGCCGGTCAGGCAAACATAAATGCCCAGGATCAAGTTTGTGACACCGTGAGCGATCACACAATTCCAAAACTTTCCCGTTTTCACCATCAGCCAGCTGACCAGCGAAAACCACAACGCCGCGGCGATGAACTCGGCCGGGTGCGTCGCGATTCCGTACACCGTACCGATGATCAAACCGTTGCGGCCGATTTCATGCAGCGACAGCGCGGGCCAGTTTTCCGCTTCGAAGGCCCGCATCACAAACCCACGCAAAAACAATTCTTCCGCGATCGGGACGCAAACAGCCAGCAAGGTGAAACGCACCATCAGAAAACCAATCAATTCGAATCCCGGTGGGTACGTCGCAAATGGATTGACCCCTTCGCGTTGGGGCAACCAATCGCCCGACAGTCCCACGGTCTCGATGAGTTGGCGTTCCAGATCGAGCGAACAGACTCCGATCCAAACCGCCGCGCCGACGATGCCGACGATCCATCCCCAGCGATCGATCGCCAACGGAAACTGACGGACGATCTCTTTACCGAACCAAAGCATCATCGCCGACATCGCCACGACCCGAGCGATGACGGAAATCAAGTACGCCTGGGCGTTGATGGTTTCGCCGTCGCGGACCGGGCTGGTGTCGATCGCTGCGGCCAGCACAAAGAACATCAGCAGCGGCACGATCATGGCCGCTTTGCTTTGCCACGTCGCCACGGTCGGACCGCCCGAGCCTTGCGCCGGATCGTGGACCGGACGCTGCACTGGATCGCTCACAGCGTGTTGGAGTCGACTTCACGACTGTAGACGGCCAGGACGGTTTCAAACGTCTCCGAGCGAATCTTGTATTCGGGATTGGAGTCGGTGTATCGATTGCAGTGATCGACCAAGACCCGATACAGGAATCGAAACAGATGCCGGGGCACGCGCAATGAGTTGAATGCGGAGATGATCCGTGCGTAATCCAAATCCGCAAACAGGTCCTTCGGCTCGGGGGATTGCCCAGGCGCCGCACAGGCCATCATTCGGGCGCGGGCCAGATCGTAGAGGGATTCGCCGGTCCATTGAAACGACGGAATCACGTTTTGTTTGTCCAGTCGGGCGCGCTCGTGAAAATCACGTGACTCGCGTTCCATGTCTCGGTGCAAATCCTGGGGCAGCATCAATTTGAATCCGATCCCCGGATGCTTGAGTAGCTTGTTGTCCAACAGCGGCCAAACAAACAGCCGCATCAGTTCGGTCTTGCCCCCGGTCATGTGGGGTTCGTCGACGCGGTCCATCAGCACGATCATGCCGGAATAGCCGAGTCGATCGATCACCGACTGGAACTTGTTCAGCAATTCGTAGCGGTCGTCGGTCCGGTCGTAGCGCGGCAGGGGTTGGCTGGCCAGTTCCTTGGTGGGAATCCAATGCAGCAGCTTGCGCGTGGTTCCGATTTCCCGTTTTCCGACTCGCATGTGTCGACGAATGCGAAACGCCGCCCACCACGTTTTCAGCAGACGCAGCAAGTAGGGCGCCGACCCGATCAACATCAAAAGAGGCGCCAACCAGAGGTAATCCCAAACCGTCTTGGTCGCCACCACTTCGCCGCCTTCGGCCGCAGCGGCATCCCCGCCACCGGATGAGGTGAACATCAGGTAGACGAATCCGCAGGCAACGATCACGCTCCAGACGCAGGCGAACCAGCAGCTGATTTTTGCGACCACGTTGTTGTAACCGAGGTGACGTCGCAGGTCATTCCAACGATCGACGAAGGAGCCGTCGCTGGATTGGTCGTAACAGGCGGCCAACAGCAGCAAGTCACGCGATGCCGTTCGGTCCAGCTTCGAGAGTGCCTGGCGATCGATCCCGTCTTCGACGTGGTCGGCTTTTAAGATCTGATCGACCAGCTTGGTGACGCCCAGGCACAGAATCGAATCCATGTGGTCCCAGAGCTTCCATTCCTTGAGCACCCGTTCCGGCTTGCGATTGGTGCGTCGGCTCAATCGTTCACTGAAATGATCCAGGAACGGATTGAAGTCGTCGTAGGCGATCGTGTAGACCCGTTCGGCGGGGTGTTCTTGATTGAACTTCTGGAGGTGCCGCCGGATCTGCAACCGCATCGCGGTCTTGCCGGATCCTTTGGGGCCGAACACGATCGCGGTCGACGGTTCTTGGGGATCGCCGTAAACCTTGTCCCAGACGGGATGGTAGGCGTTGGCAATGCAGTGTTCCTTGAACACCTGATCCGTCTGGGCGTCTTCTTCGGCAAACGGATTGCGGATGATCCCGTGGTGCTCAAGCAAACTCTGGATATTCATATTCGAATCATTGCCTCGTGCTCAGAAACTCAAGAGCGGTGCTTGAAACCCATACCGTGACGTCTCGGTCTCACTGACCGATCGACTTGACCATCGCCACAAACTTTTTACGGTTGCCCTTCACCACGTCGGCCGGCCCGATCATCTTGATGAAGAATTGGCGTCCTTCCGGCTCGATCAAGATCGCGCCAGCCATGGCGTAGTTTTCGCGTTGGACGACTTTGCCTCCGGCGAACGGTCCACCGCCCATCCGCTCGGCATAGGCGCCGCTGACGTCGACGATGTGGACCGTCCATTTGCCGATGTCCATCTTTTCGCTTTTTTGGTCCGCTTCGTCGCCGCCGGAAAACTGACCTTTCCAACGCTTGATGTTGGCGTCGACGCTACCGCCGGCAGCCATCATCGTCAATCGCGCCGTCGACTCGCCTTCGCCGACCTTGAACTCATGCTGAACGATCCGCGAAGCCGGTTGCGTCCGTTCGAATTCCGCGGGAACCTTCAACTCGGCTTTGTCAAACACACTGACCGACTCCGGAGCTTTCTCCGTCTCTGCGGCAGTGGCCGGGCTGTCGTCGACAAGGAAGGCCGACGAAAGGAACGCTGCGATCAGGACGACAGGTCGAAGGGCTGGATATCGGTTTCGCATCTTGGGGACTCCGCGATGGTTAGGTGAAAACGGGAAGACAGTGCTCAATCAGACAGTGTTCAATCTTGGAACACTTTAGCCGATCAGGCAAAGAGTACGAAAGTCGTCGGGCACGGTTACGAACCAAATCTCGCGTCAACCACTGGTGGAGGCCACCAGGAATAGGGTGACGATCAGGCCGACGACGAGGGCCGCAAGAATGGCGACCAAGGTGATCCGCCGTGACGAGCGTTTGCGCCGGACGGCACCAATTTTTGCGTCACCGGCGAATTCAGAGTGGATCCGGCTGGTCTTTTCATGGGCGATCGGCGTCGTCAATTTCGACCCGCTGGGGCCGTCGGAGAACGGATCAGCGGTTTCCAGTGACATCGAACCCGGCAGGGAATCGGCGATTTCGGGCAGCGCTTCGGACGCTTCACGCCACTGCGGCCAGCCGTCTTTCCACAGCAATGCGGTCCTCGCCACGCGTCCCTCGTCGATCCAAACCTTCAACATCGCCGAGGTGGCCGGCCCGTATTGTCCCCCGCTGGGTGGACGGACGTACCAGGTGGCGGTCGATTCGCTGGACAGCAATTCCGGTTCCGCCCCGGCCGATGGGACCGTGGAGTTCGCCGCGGCCGTGCTCGCCGCGTCTGGGGTCGCCGGTTGGTTGGCTGTCGGTCTGCTTGTCGCCGGTTTTCTCGCTACCGGTTGCTGGCCGCCGGGAAGCTGCTCGGTTTGCGGAGCATTCGCTGCGGACGGCGATACCTCTTCTGACGGCGATACCTCTTCGGACGGCCGGGGGGCACCGTTTTGCTTGACCGCTGTTTTGGACGTCGCCGGTTGCGGTGCGGCGGCGGCCGGTTCGTTCGGGGTGGCTGCTGTTCCCGCCCCAACGCCGGTCGGGGCGATCGGCGTGGAAAATTCAGTGTCGGTCAGCGGGATGCGAAACTTGGTACCGCACTCGGGGCAGAGTCCACGACGGCCCGCCAACTCGGTTTTGATATTCAGCGGTTTCCCACAACCGTGACACGAAAAGCGGATACCCATCGGACTGCATTGAAAAGACTGGAGCGGAGATCCCGATTCGCAATCCGGCGACCGCGAGTGGGAGAAGCGACCAGTGTAGCTCATTGCCGTCGTCGCGTAAGCTTCCGGCTTGCGTCGTCGTCGTGGCGTTCGCAGGAAGCTTGCGCCACGTCGGATCTACAGATTGGCGGTTTCCCGCTTCATCGTCAGCGTTCGGATGATCTTTCTGCCGCCGGTGAACTGTGGCGGCACAAACGTGTTGGCATCCAACGAGACCTCGATGGTCATGGTCAATTCGGGCGTCTGGTTGTTGATCGTGCCGGGGGAAACGTTGACCGTGGCCTTCTGCAGTCCCAAGGTTCCCAGCACGTTGTTGGCTGCCGCCCGCGCGTCCGACGCGGTTCCCCCAGGGACGATCGCTTTGCGACACCCTTCGTACACGGCGTTATCGACGGTGTGTCGAATCATCGAGACGCGACAGAATTCAAAGGCCGCGAAGAAAAAGAAAAACAACAGCGGGGCGACGATTGCGAACTCGACCATCGCCGCACCGCGTCGGCGACGCCCGCGGCGGCGGTTGACTCGCCGCCGGCTGACTCGATTGCCGGTCTGCACCGAGCCACGCGGTCGGCGATCGGATTGGAAACCCGCGTTGGTTTGGAAATCCGTCGTTGGGGCGTTCACGTGGTTGTCACTCCGGTTTGTCGCCATCGCTGCATGGTTTGTGGCTGTCATTCTGTGATCACCGTTCCCAGGGTGAGAGCGATTTCACGATAGGCCTCGGTCAGTTCGGCGGCACTGAGCGCGTGAAAGTGTTTGCCTCCGCCGATTTGCGCGACCGTCCGCATGCGGTCTTGGTCGGCGCCGCTGCCGAAGGTGATGGTATGGATTTGGATCCGATCGGCGGCCAAGTCCGTGGCCACGGTGCTCGGCTCGGGGCCTTCGTTGTGCAACCCGTCGGTCATCACGATCATCGTCCGTTCCACGAACGCTCGGTCGCGTCCGTCCTTCATGATCGCCTCACCGGCTCTCATGCCGCGGCTGATGCTGGTGCGACCGCTGGTGACCAGGGCGGACAATCCATTGGTCACTTCGACGAGGTTGGCGGTCAATGGGACATCTTCGGTGGCAAACTCGCTGTAGGATGCCAAGCCGACTTGCTCGTTGACCGGGGTGGTGCCGAGTGTGGCGACGAACACACCGATCGCTGTTTGCAGATCGGCGAACTTGGTTCCACTCATGGAACCGCTGCGGTCGACCACCAGGATGACGTCGCGTTCGATGTACGTTGCCGCCGCGGTCATCTCGGGTTCAAACGTGCTGAACCCTAAGACGTTTCCGAACAACAACGGGATGGCTCCGGACGCGGAGCCGCTGGTGCGCCGGCCGGTCACGCGGACGGTGTTCAGCGGAGTCGCGCCTTGGCGAAAGACGAAGCGTCCGTCGGCATCGAGATCGCTGCGACCGAATTGGAAATCACCGGATTCCAATTGCAGCGGTTGTCCGTTGACTCGATTGAGCAGCGCGATCTCCTGGCCTTTGCGAATCGCCAGCGACGTGTCAAAGGTCTTGGACAGTTCTTGTGAAGCCGCTTGGGATGCCGCGTCGGTGGCCGAGCGCAATTCCGTTCTCGAGAGGTGCATGTGTGCGATGTCAACCGAAAAGGCGACCGTGGCGAGAAACCCGATCAGCATCACGAGGATCAAAACCAGCATCGCACCCCGGCGTTGCCGGCGACGCGTCAAACGGTGCTTGACCATGGGATTGAAACGATTTGGTTTATCAGTGGGATGGGGCACGGTTGATCTATTCCTTCAACATCACGACGCGGGCGACCAGCGTTCGGTTGGTGACAAATTCGCCCGCGATCGGACTGTTGGTTCGTGTCGGGGCCGAGACTTCACAGACAACCTGTTCGCCACGTTGCAGCTCGTCCACGCCGCTGGGAAATCGAATCTCGAAGTCATTGACGCTTCGGGATTCCAGGATCGCCAATCCGCGCGCGTCCGCTTCTGCCTCGGTGCTGCCCGATTGCGAGGCTTCTCGAGCGGCCTCGTAACAGGCGACGCTGAGGGACTGTTTGAGAAAGATGAAGCTGGACGCCTCAATCGATCCGAAAACCAGCAGCACGATCACGGGCAAGCAAACCGCGAATTCAACCGCAGCAACCCCGTCTCGTTTCCGGCGTCCCTTTTGCACGCCGAGAATCGAACTGCGTTTGAAGGGGTTATGCATTGGACGGTTCCTTTCCTGCCTCGTCGGTTTCGGACTCAACCGGGTTCGTTTGACCGTCGGCATCTCGGAGCCGCATGACGTCGTTGAAGTGGCACGCCATCTCTTGCCAAAAATCGTTGTCGCGGAACTTCAGCGGGGCAACCGCGCGGCCCGCCTTGATGTCCTTGAGCGTGTTGCGCAATCGCAGGATTGGGCCGGCAAAGCGATGGCTCAGCTTCAACGTGTCCCAGACAAACGCCGGGATCAAGGCGACCGTGATCACGAAGAACGGCAAGAACCGACGAACGGTGTCGCCGAATGTCTGTCCCCAGTCGGCATCGGGTTGCTCAAACAATCGGATCCAGAACGTGAGTGCGATCGTGTTGCAAACAAAGAACACAATCCAGTGCAACGCCACGCGGCGGACCAGGCTGCCCTGGACCTCCGAATCAACAAGCGTTCTGCTGCGTTTAGCGGGAATTGTAGCCATCGTCCTATCTGATTGATTCGTGGTTGATCGGTGGCCCGCGGACTCTCGCAGGCACGCCCTCGTACTCCGTCAAATTCGAAGTTGAAAAAGCACTAGGAAAACCGTAGGCCACGAATTAGGCCATCAGCGGGGACTTTTTAACTCTCGTCGGGAATTGGCCGGCCGTGCGGGTCTTCGACCGGTGTGTCGGTCTCTTTGGCAAGCTCGTCGCGCAGATTGCGGTCGGTGAAGTGCTCGAATCGTTCCGCTTGGTCATGAATCCTCTCGGCGCCGCTGCCCGCCCGGTCGACCAGGTATTGTTCCCACAATCGGTGTGACCGGACCAACCGTTGTCCCCGTTCGCGTCCGACGTGGGTCAATTGCAATCGATCGTGCTGATCGGCGACTTCACCGCGTCTGCGCAGCATCGCCAGGGCGGCCTTCATCGACCAATGGGACGCGAACAACTCCCCGGCCAACCAGGTCGCCGTGGGCGGCTGTTGTTCCAGTTCTTCGCCCCGAAAGAGCGACGCAACGATGTCATCGCAGAGGATGCGAAGCGACAGCAATTGGCGTCGGACCAGTTTCACCAACACGCCGTGTCTGGGCCCGAGCGTCGCGGCAGTAAAAAACAGGCCACCGGCGGCCACCGCGATCATGCCCGACGTCGTCGTGCTGCGGTATCCCATCCAAGCCGGAACGCTGAGCGCCAAAACATGGCCGAGTACCGCCGACACGATCGCCAACGCGACGCTGATTGCAATCATCAGGCCCAACCGATCGGTCAACATGTAAGCCGCCGCGGCGGGCACGATGAACATCGCGACCACCAAAATGCTGCCCACACTTTCGAAGCACGCGACGGCCGTCACCGAGACGAGAATCATCAACCCGTAGTGCATCCACTTAGACGAAAACCCCATCGTCGTCGCCAGCGCCGGATCGAACGAGGTCAGACGCAGTTCCTTGAAAAAGAGTAAGACGAACAACGCGTTGACGACGGTCACCACCGCAAGGACCACCGCCGCTCGGGGCACGTCGCGACCGCCGACCGAGACCGTATCGAGCGGAGTCAACTCGATCGATCCATACAGCACGCAGTTCGGATCCAAGTCCACCGCGTCGGCGGTTTGAACCAAGATCACCAGCCCGAGCGCAAAGAGTGAGGTGAACACGACGCCCATCGAAGCGCCTTCGTCGACACCCCCGGCGCCGCGAATCCACTCGGTAAACACAGCCGTCAACAGGCCGACGATCACAGCACCGACAAACATCGCCGGACTGCTGCGGGTCTGGGTCAACAAAAAGGCCACCGCGATCCCCGGCAGTACGGCGTGTGTGATCGCGTCGCCCAACATGCTCATCTTGCGGAGCACCAAAAAATTTCCCAGCAACGATGACGCGACGGCCGCCAAGCCGCCGATCACCACGATCCAGCCGTCCAGACCCCAGTTCCACGAAAACCCCAGGGGAAGCATCTGTCCGATCCATGCAACGAACGGTTCGCCGGTCATCACTGGTGTCCCCCCGAGTCGTCGTGTGGCGGCTCCACGCCGGCGTGTCCCTCGGCGTCGGTTCCCAGGACGCCAATTGCTTCGCCGGAGCCGAGTGGTCCGTGAGGGCTTTGCGGCACCGGGATCGTCATGCCCTGTTCATCCAGCAAGTCCTCCAGCTGATCGATCACTTCCGGCGCCAACACGTGCTCGATCTTGTCGGCGTCGCGGTCCACGTTGGCCGTCGCGACGTCCGCGTAGGCGATCAGATACATTTCCCACAGACGGTGCTGACGGGTCAGCCGCGCCGCCTCGGTGAATCCGGCTTGGGTCAATTTGCAGGCGCCGTCTTGAATCCGCAGCAGCTCGTCTTCGACTGCCCGCTCGATCGCCCGGCTCAAGCGTCGCCGCGACCAGCTGCGCATCGAAAGCAACTTGCCAAGACTGACGGAGATGCGTCGCTTGGCGCGCTCGGCCAGGCCCGAGTCGTCTAACCCGCCGGATGATTTTTCGAGTTGTTCATACATCGCCCGCAGCAAATGCTGGCGATCGATTCGACGGTTCAGCCGCATCCGGCGAATCAACCGAATGATCACGCCGCGTCGCGTCCCCAGCATCATGCTGACAAAGAAAAACAGCGAACACACCAGGACGATCATCGCACCCGAGGGCAGTCCCGGGAATAACGCGCTGACCAATCCACCGACAATGCTGCCGCCGGTCCCCAGCAACGCCGCCCACAGCATCATCCGCCACATCGTTTCGGTCCAGAATCGCGCCGCCGCCGCCGGAATCACCAGCAACGCGATCATCAACACCAGCCCCACCGCCTGCAGACCGACGATCGTCACCAGGACCACCATCGTCATCAAGCCGGCGTCGAGTGCAATCACGGGAAACCCCTGCGCCCCCGCAAACCCTTCGTCAAAACACAACAGTTTGAGTTCTTTGAACAGAACCAGGCAGCCGGCGATGACGATCAGCGAGGTGACGGCGATCAATCGCGCATCGGCCGCCCGCATCGAAGCGGTTTTTCCATAGATAAAGCCTTCCAAACCCGCCGCGTGTCCCGTGTCCATCTGTTGGATCACACCCAACAACGCGACGCCGGCGCCGAAAAAGACACTGAGCACGATGCCGAGCGCCGCGTCCTCCTTCAGCCGTGTTTGGTTGCGGATCACCAGAATCACCGCAACACCCAGCAACCCGCTGGCGGTCGCGCCGACCAGCAACCAAGGCAAGGATTTTTCGTCCCCGCCGAACCAATTGGCGGCGATGAACGCGATCGCGATCCCCGGCAAACTGGCGTGGCTGAGCGCATCGCCCATCAGTGCACGCTTGCGCAACAGCGTGAAACTGCCGACCAATCCCGAGGCCCCGCCGAGCACCGCGACGCCGAAGATCACGATCCGCGTGTTGTAATCCTTCATCAGCAACACGCGGCCCCATTGCGTATCGGTCCACTGGAATGCGGAGGATTGCGATGAAGCATCTGGCGACGGTCTGCCCCGCGCGTGACAGACGGTCGCCGAGACCGTCAACAAGGCCAGCAACAACAGGCCACGAGACAGCCGCACACCCCGATCGCCCGAAGCGATCCCGGCCAACGCGTTCATCCTGCTCGTCTTCGCATGCCACATCGTCGGGTCACCCAATCTCAAATCTCAAATCTAATAGCTAACCGCTAACCGCTAACCGCTAACCGCTAACCGCTAATAGCTAATAGCTAATAGCTAATAGCTAATAGCTAATAGCTCAAAGCGAACTTTCCCGTCGCCGCATTGCCTCGGTGACTTCGTCCAAGAGCGTCAATCGTCCTCCGTAGGTCTTTTGCAGATTGTCTTGCGTGAAGGTTTGCGAGACCGGGCCTTGTGCGACGACGCGCATGTTCAACAGCACCACGTAGTCGAAGTATTCGGGAACGGTTTGCAGGTCGTGATGGATGACCGCCGCGGTCTTGCCACGCTCTTTCAAATCTCGCAGGATTTCGACGATCGCCCGCTCGGTGGCGGCGTCGACGGCGGCGAAGGGTTCGTCCATCAGGTACAGGTCGGCGTCTTGCACCAGGGCCCGTGCCAAAAACGTGCGTTGCTGTTGGCCGCCGGAAAGCTGGCTGATTTGACGATCCGCCAAGTCGCCGATCCCGACCCGGCCGAGTGCTTCGCGGGCCTGTTGGCGATGTTTCTTGCGAACCGGTCGGCACCAACCGATTTTGTCGTACAGCCCCATCGCGACGACATCCAGGGCGCTGACCGGGAATTGCCAATCGACACTTTCACGCTGCGGCACGTAACCGACCCGGTGCCGGTTTTCTCGGTAGGTATCGCCGAACACACGGACGCGACCGGATGCCCGCGGAATCAGATCCATCACGGCTTTGAGCAAGGTGCTTTTGCCGGCCCCGTTGGGGCCGACGATTCCGATCAATTGACCGGCGGGAAGATCGAAGCCGACATCCCAGATCACCGGCTTGCGGTGGTAAGCCACGGTCAAATCGTAGACCGACAACGGCACGTCTGCGCCCGCTCCATCGTCCCGGGCCGCCGTCGGAAGGTTCGCGTCATCATTTCGTTCTGGTGGGTTCAGCATGGTTGGATCCGGCCGCCGCTGGCGACACGCCGTCAATGCTCCGTTTGGCCGCTCAGCTTGCCTTGAAATCCGCCGGGATCTGCCTGGCCGCCGAGCGCGCGTGCGGTGGTCGTCAAGTTGTGGTCCAGCATGCCGATGTAGGTTCCCTCATAGCTGCCTTCGCGGCCCATCGCATCACTAAACAAGGTGCCGCCCTTGGTCACCGTGTGCCCTTGGCTCGCCGCGCCTTCGATCAAGGCCTCGACATTTTTCGGCGACACGCTGCTTTCGACGAAGACGGCTTTGACGTTGCGACGGATCAACAGATCAACCAGCGCGTTGATCTGTTGCAGACCGGCTTCGGACTCCGTCGAGATCCCCTGAATGCCCCGCACGTCCACCCCGTAGGCGCGCCCGAAGTAATTGAACGCATCATGGGAGGTGATCAGCAAGCGACTTGCTTCGGGGATGGTGGCGATGACCCGCAACCCATAGGCGTGCAACCGCTCCAACTCGGCTTGATAGGCCGCGGCGTTCTCCGCAAATTGAGCTCCGTGTTCGGGCGCCAACTCGGTCAGTTTATCTCGGATCAGGTCCACGCATTGGCTCCACATCGAGATGTCGTTCCAGACATGGGGGTCACCGTGCGCCTCGCTTTGGCCCGTCGGTTGACTCGCGTCACCGGACATCAAGCGGCTGCGGTCGATCGCGTCGGTCACCGCAAACACCGGTTTGCGCCGCCCCACTTTCTTCAGGGTGTCGGCCATCTTTCCCTCCAACATCAAACCGCAGTAGAAGACGGCGTCCGACTCCATGATGTCCTGGACGTCGTCACGCGTCGGCATGTAGAGATGCGGGTCGACCCCGGCGCCGCAGATCTGTATCACCTCGATCTGATCGCCGCCCACGTTGCGGACCAAATCGCCGACCATCCCGACGGTCACCACCACTTGCAGCTTCTCCGCGGCGCCGGTTCCGTCACCGCCTGACACCCCGGTCGGCTTGCCGGAACCGCATCCGAGGCTCAATCCGGCGACCATCAAAAGACCAATCTGGCAGATTTTCATGAACTTTTTTCCTTGCTTGTCTTCGTCTAGCGGACCGCAATCTACGCCCATTGTGGCCCCAAGCCCAGCGGAGGAAACGAACAAAAACCGCTCTATGACGGGCAGAATGGCTGCTTTGCCCCCCACCTTTCGTCTCCCCAGAGCACGGGAGTGAACAAAATGGCACCCATATTTTTGGGTATCCACTTGTAATCCCCGAAAGAATCACTCCCAAGCGACCTGGAAATCGTGTTACACTTACCGCGTGTGCGGACGGCGGTTGTCGTTGTCCGGCTAGATCGAAGACCGAGACTCTCAGAACGAAATGGACGCCTATTGTGCGTCGCGGACAGCTCCGAGTGATGAGGCCTTCCGGAATTTGGAGCTGTAGTAGCGATGAAGATGTATGTGGGAAATCTGGCTTGGGCCGTAACGACGGAAAAGCTGGAAGAGATTTTTGGCCAGTACGGTCAGGTCGATGATGCGATTGTTTTGACCGATCGCGAAACTGGTCGAAGCCGTGGCTTCGGCTTTGTGACGATGCCCGACGAAGCTGCCAAGGAAGCAATCGATGCTCTCGACGGACAAGACTTCGAAGGCCGACCGCTGCGGGTCAACGAAGCCCAAGAGCGAGCGCCGCGTGGCGGCGGTGGTGGCGGCGGCGGCGGCGGTGGTTACCGTGGCGGCGGCGGCGGCGGTGGAAACCGCGGCGGCGGCGGCGGCGGAGGTTACGGCGGTGGCGGCGGTGGTGGCCGCGGCGGCTGGTAAGTCACCTTGAGCCATCGTGCTTAAGTCATGTGGGTCGTTGCCGGCCCACACTCAACGAATTCATGAACGCGACCCGAGTCGAAACAGACCGGGTCGCGTTTGTTTTTGGCTTCCCCCGTCTTTGATCGCGGTGACGGGCGGCGTTCCCCGCGACTTCTGTTTCCCGGCCGCATCGGTCCTGCTCCGTCTGGCCTCGATGCCGACCGTGTTGCTATGCTTGTTTCATGTTCGCATGGCTCAACAAGATCGTCACCCGTTCCAAGCCCTCCGCTGCACCCTCGCAGGGCACGCGTGTTCCGCCGGCGGACGATCTGCGGCAGACGTTGCAGGTCGCTACGGTCTGGCAGGTTGTCGATCGATTCTTGACCCGGAATCCTGCACCCACGCCGTTCGGTGTCCACGCATTGGTCGATGCCGGTGCCGCGAACTTGCTGGATCCTTCCGAGTTGATTCAGGTGTGCGAAAAGATTCGGGAGCACGGCTATCAGTATCCGATCAATCCGACGTTGGTCCAGGAATTGAAGCAATCCGAGCTGTTGGAGTTCTTGCGTTGGCACGGGCAAAACGAGGTGGAGCGAGAGTATTACGCCAACGAGATGACGCTCCGTGAACTGATCCAGCAGTTTCGCGCCGACCGATAAACGTCAGCGGTCCGTCGCGACCAGGATTCCGTTTTTCAGCAGCGAGCGCACCATGGCGGTGCCCTGTTTCCGCCCGGTTTCAATGGCCAGCCCCACTTGATTGGCGAATCGGTCCAGACACTCCAGGACGGGCCGGCTGCCATCAAACATTTCAAGCAGCGTGCGCACGTATTCGTCGATGCCGATCGAGACGGGTAATCCATCGTCGAGGTGGAGCACGATCGAATCGCGTTGCCAACGAAACTCTTTCCAGTGCGACGTCTCGACCTGACGCAACCCATTGGCGACGGTCAATCGGCTGGCCAGCAACGCGTCGCCGTCGTCACTCAGGGCCAGGTCTCGATTGGAGAAGCCGCGGGCGATTGCGTCGCCGATCGGTTGGCGGATCGGTTTGGTCAGTTGTGTCACGTCGAACCAGTTCTTGCCGCTTCGACGTCGGATGAAGACAAAGCCGCCTTGGATGGCTTCGACCCGCTGCTCTCGAAAGTAGTTTTCCCACTTCGCCTGTTGCGTTGCCAATTCCGCTTCGTCGGAAATCGTTTGGGCCAATGTGTTGCGGGCATAGCTGGCCGGAAGCTGTCGATTGGCCGGCAGGATCCAGGCATCACAACCGGAATCTGCCAGCCAGCTGCGGAGTCGATCTTGCCAGTCCTGGCCTTGTACTTCGACCCATTCGCAGATCGTCTGCAAGATGCCGCCTTCTTCTAGGTGGTCGGCCGCTTGCGAGAGCATCTGCCGGACAAATCCGTCCAATTCGATCGGACTGAATCGATACGTCGTCATCGCGTCGGGCGAAATGACGAATGGTGGATTGGCGAGGATCAGGTTGAATCGTTCGCCTTTCACGACGTCGAAGAGTTCTCCCGTGACGGCGCGCAAGTTGTCGAAACCGTTCAGCGCGGCGTTGAAGCGGGCGAACGCTTCTGCCCTCGGATTCAAGTCGGACGCCACCACGGTTTCACTGTGTGGGCAGGACAGAACGCCGTGCAGAGCGAATCCGCTGCACAGGTCGAGCGTTTTGCCGACGGGTTGGCGGATCGCAACGGCATTGAGGTGCAGCGCCGCGTCGCACAGCGCGGGCACGAATTGTTTCTCGTCCTGGTACTCGATTCGCTGCAGATCGGAGGCCAGCAGCGCCGTGCCGACGGGGGCGACGAGGGCGGTCGGGCGGTAGTCGGTTCCGTCTTTGATCAGCAAGCCGCACTGCAGGCACGAGCGAATGAAGCCCTCTGGCAGCAGTGCGTTTGCCGTCTCGGCATCGACCGCCGTCCCCAGGAAGAACGCATGGGCCAGCACGTCGAAGGGCGTTGCGTTTTGATTCAGTCTGCCATCCAGCGTTGCCCTTTGTGCGGCTGGCAATCGGTCGCTCGGCGGCGGCACCAGCAATCCGAAGCATTCCTCCAGTCGGGGCGAGGTATAGCCGGCGGCATGGCAAACGTCACGAAAGAGCTTCGCTTCCTCCGCTCCCAGGGGAGTCGGCGTTTTAACGGAGAACACGGGATCAGAGTCCTTCAGGGGGGATGACGAATCGGTATCAATCGGTTGAGTTTCGTGTGGCGGTGAACAGGTATCCCGTCACGCTGTCGTGGCCTTCTTTGCGGACTTCCGTTTCGGTGGCCTCGTTGACGGAGAACCCGCGTGCGTGCAGCCAATTTCGAATGCAAGCCTCGGTGTGTTGGTAGCGGCCGCTCGTTCCTAGTCGAAAATCATCCAGATCGGCTGACGCCGTTTGCGATGCCAATTTTTCGATGCTAAACACCAACGCTCCGCCGGGCCGGAGTGCGGCTGCGGCGGCATTGAAGGTCGGACGCAAGTCACCGATGTAAATCAGGGTGTCGGCCGAGACGATCAAATCGAAGGGCTCGGAGCAGTCGATCAGGTATTGCGTCAGCTCCGCTTCGACCAATTCGTCATACTGGTTTCGTTCTTTCGCCTTGGCCAGCATCATCGGCGACAGGTCCACGCCGACGAGATGGCTTGCCAAATCTCTCAGGTACGGGGCGCAGAGTCCGGTTCCGCAGCCCAGGTCGACGATCCGCATCGTGCCGCGATCTTCACCGGCGACAAGCGAGTCGGCGATCTTTCCCAACCGTTCGGGGACGCAGTAGTCGAGTCTGGACAGCAGCGAGTCAAACGTTTCGGCGAATCCATCAAACGTTTGTTTGACATAGTCCTGTGAAGCTCGCTCGGGAACGTTCTCGGGGGCACCACAGACCAGCACAAAGTGCTCCGCAATCGGGTTTCCCGGATCCATCGCCAGCCATTGTTGATAGATTTCCAAGGCTTCGTCGAGACGCCCGGCTAGCCGCAATGCCCTTCCCAGGCCGTCTCGGGGCGCGATGTACTCTGGGGAGATCGCGATCGACTTTTGGTAGGCTTGGACGGCGTCATCGAGTCGGCCGAGTTTTTCAAGTGCGGCACCCAGCGAATGCCACGCCGTTGCGTCCTCTGGATTTAATTCGGTGGCTCGGGTGTAGGCCGAAAAGGCATCCAGATGACGGTGCAGGTAATCGAACACGTGACCCAAATGCAAGTGCGACTGGGCATCGTCGGGGGCGAAATGGATCGCCCGCTCGAAGGCGTCCAAGGCCTCTTCGTACCGTTTCTCGCGGACCAGCATGTTGCCGAGGTTGTTGAGTGCACCTGGCTGATTGGGATTGATCGCGATCGACTGGTTGACGCGTTCAATCGCCAGGGGAGTGTTCCCCAACTGGGCCGCGATGACACCGAGCAATTGCATCGCATCGGTCTGCTTCGGATCGAGTTCTAAAACTTTGTTGTACAGAGACTCCGACTGGGTCAAATCCCCATCGCGATGCAACGCGATGGCCTGTTTCAACAGTTCTTTTGATTCGGTCGATGCCTCACTCGCCATGATGTCGGTCTTCCGCCGGATGCAATTGGACAAAGCAACAATAACTGCACCGCCCGTTCGTCGCGGGCGATCTTCTGAAAAGCGAGTTTAACGGACGACGGCAATCAGGCCCAGCGGCAGATCGGCTGGCCAACTGCTGTGGCACTGTGATCGCCGCTGCTCGTGCTGCTGTTGACTTGCGGCGATGCGATCGATCCGACGACCTCTGTAGGCAGCGGGACAGCGAAACCTTACCATGAACGTCGGACGCTATTGATCTATCCGACTGCCTCGCATTTATCTTTTGATCCGCACCATGTCGCGCCCCGATCGTTTGATCAATCGACCGTCGCAATCTGCCGACGTGCGATCACCAGGCGGCGGCCAGGAACAGCCGGGACAGTTTCGGGCGTATGGGGCGCCCCGATGTGTCGTCTGCGGAAATGTTTTGACGGTTTCCGAACAGGCGGTCGGGAACATCTGCTCGCGCGGCCAATGCAAAACGCGTCGGGTGCGGCAGCAAGCCCAGGCAGAAGTTCTTCGCCAAAAAAAGTTGCGTGACCGTGTCGTGATGGCCGAACAAGCGCTCATTGAGTCGAATTCGATTCCAGCCCGGGCCGATCGCCTGCTCAGTGTGCTGCCTTCCAATCAGCGCCGGCTGGTCGGGATTTCCAAACGCGAGCTGCGGCCGTTCATCGATCGTTTGATGGGCGTCATCAGCCGGGCAGCCGCCATTCGCTTCGGCAATGCGACATTGGAAGATGACGGTGTCGGCTACAAGACACCCGTCAACTTGTCGCAATCCCAACTCGCGATCTTGGGCAACGGATGTGCGGTGTGTCGCGGCCACTGTTGTTTCCAGGGCCGCGGCCATGCATTCCTCTATGTAGACACCGTGCTCGGATACATGCAACGCCATCCGGACCAGCGACCGCGTGATGTCTTGGAGGCTTACGTGTCGCGCATCGGGCCCAAAGCCTACGAAGATTCCTGTGTCTACCATGCCGAGACCGGATGCACGTTGCCACGAGACATGCGATCCAAGGTCTGTAACGGCTATCTCTGCAAAGGTCTCGACGAGATCCTCGATCAGCTGCAGGATTCATCACCGGAGGTTTTTGTGATTTCGGTCAGCGACGACGATCGAGACGACTCCGGTGATCCATCCTGCCCGTCCACCCGGGTGGCTGTCATTGACGCCCAAAACGTGACACGCTATCCGTTCGTGGAATTAGTCGAACGCGGCGACGACGACATCATCACACCCTCGGAGGCTTGAACAACGTGCCGGTTTGCACCAAAACCATCATGCAACGCGGCGGTCGGGAGTTGATCGAATTGCTCACACATTGTGTGTTTTCGTTTAACACCGACGTCCTCTTTTTGTATTGCGTTGGCGAATACCAGCTGCGTCCCCAAGCGGTCAGCGCGATCGCGATCTACGACGTGTTCTGCGCCCCGACGGCTCCTGCGCGGATCAGTGACCTGTCCCTGATTCCACCCAAGGATGTGCGGATCGAGCAAACGATCACTCAATTGCGGCACGCGTTCCAGGGGGCGACCTGCGACCCGCGCCAGTCCGATGGTGTTGCCGATGACGAAAACGCTGCCGCTGGGCAGGACGAATCGAATCCGCCTGATCGTCCCGCCGTTCCGCTTCCGCCCCGTTATCTGTTTGATTCGATCGCGTCGAGCTTGAGTGTTTCGGAGCAGGCGAAAATCGCAACGTTGGAAGATTACTACGACCCCAAACGCACGCCCCAAGAAAACTTGCCGGGCGGTGAGCTGACCGACGTCCAGCGCGCCTTCGTGGATCACGTCTGGACGCCACGGATCCGTCCCTACCTTGTTTCCTCCGGTTTTTGGCGCGTTTCGACCGTCGGTTGAGCACCGATCCCGTTGATTGACTCAAACTTTCCCTCCACCCGTCACACGTCTGCATGGCATCTCGACCCCAACTCCCACCCGTCGCGGACGTCGTTTCGTTGGCCGTTTCGCTTCACCAAGGTGGGCATGTGTCCGAAGCCGAAGGGCTTTACCAGCGTGCGTTGGAGCGGGAGCCCGAGAACGTCGATGCGCTGCACTTTTTGGGTGTGCTGCGGCACCAACAGGGCAGCTCTGACGAGGCGGTGCGGTTGATTCGGCGATCGCTCCGCGGCAATCCCCGCTATCACGGTGCCCGCAACAACTTGGGAAACGTGCTGAAAGAGTCCGAACGGTTTGTCGAGGCAGAGGCCGAGTACCGAAAGGTGATCGAGGCGGATCCCAAGCACGCCGACGCGCACAACAATCT
Source organism: Stieleria sedimenti (assembly GCF_025060895.1). Taxonomy (GTDB): domain Bacteria; phylum Planctomycetota; class Planctomycetia; order Pirellulales; family Pirellulaceae; genus Stieleria; species Stieleria sedimenti. The sequence goes on from NZ_JANZKV010000007.1 coordinate 43,716, forward strand.
CGGGGCCGTGCTGCGCGCGCTCAAACGGAACGATGAGGCGATCGCTTCATTTGAGGCAGCCATCGAGTTACAACCTCGACACGCCGACGCCCACCAAAATCTCGGCAATGCGTTGAAGGCCGGCGGGCGACAGGAGGAGGCTTTGATGGCCTTTCGAAAGGCGGTCGAAATCGATCCGAACCGCAGCACGTCCCGCTTGAACTTGGGGCGGGCGCTGTATGCGTTCGGCAGAATCGATGAAGCGATCATCGTCTATCGTCAGTGGCTGGCGATTGCCCCAGACAATCCGATCGCCAAGCACATGCTGGCTGCGTGCGAGGGAAATGAAGTTCCCGACCGTTGTTCCGAAGCGTTCGTCCGAGAATCGTTTGATGCGTTTGCGTCCAGTTTCGACGAAGTGCTGGGACGGTTGGATTATCGGGCGCCCGCCCAGATTGCCGACGCCCTCTCGGATGTCGCGACGCCGCAGGGAGACATGCAGGTGCTCGATGCCGGTTGTGGCACCGGGTTGTGCGGCGAGGATTTGCGATCCTACGCGAAGCGGCTGGTCGGGATCGATCTGTCCCCCAAGATGATGATCAAGGCGGCGGCGCGCGGGGTGTACGATGAATTGATCGAGGCCGACCTGGTTGAGTACTTGTCCGAACACGCCGACCACTACGATCTGATCGTCTCTTGCGACACGCTGATTTATTTTGGAGCACTCGAAGCGGCGATCGGCGCGGCGGCCAAGGCGTTGCGTCCGGGAGGGAGGCTGTTGTTCACCGTCGAAAGTCTTTCCGATGCAGACGACGTGCCGCCCTACCTGCTCCATCCCCACGGCAGATACAGCCATCGTCAAGATTATCTCACCGATTGCATCAACCGAGCCTCTCTCGGCGTTCGTGCGATTGAGCCGGTGACCCTTCGTCTGGAACTGAAACGCCCCGTGCACGGTTTCGTGGTGACGGCGATCAAAGAAACCTGAACCCGCCGCGCGGGAACGGGCGGTTGATATTGAATCGATGTTTCAATTTCAACACGAACAGTATTGGCCCGAACACATCAACGAGGGAAGCTGATTTCGTTGCACAGTCGATCGACACGTCCTCGTGGAACCAGCGGGCCGCGCACGTCGCAGTCTGGTGCTGTAGTCCTCTGATGCTGTACAATCCGGCCAACACAGATTGTCCCTGCTCTGGCGCATTGAGATTAGCTGAATTATGAGTTCGTCCCAGATCAACCGCGGGATTGCAGTCACCACACAGGCCGGGCCGGACAAGCTGCTGTTCCATCGCATGTCTGCCTTCGAACGGCTCGGAAGTCCGTTCGAGTTTTCGTTGGATCTTTTGTCGGCCGATCACAACATTGTCCTCGATGATCTGCTCGGCACACCGGCTTGCGTCTCGGTGTTGCGTCCGAATGGTTCGACGCGTCACTTCCACGGCCTGATCAACCGTTTTTCGTGGGCGGGAAGCCACGGCGAACTCTCGGTGTACCGCGCCACCCTGGTGCCTTGGCTGTGGTTCTTGACACGCAACACCAACTGCCGAATCTTTCAGGAAAAGACGGTCCCCGAGATCATCACGACCGTGTTTCGCGATCATGGGTTCACCGACTTTGTCGAACGGTTCGGTGAAACCTACCGACGCTGGAACTATTGCGTTCAGTACCGCGAATCCGATTTCGATTTCGTCAATCGTTTGATGGAACAGGAAGGGATTTACTATTACTTCACGCACGATGACTCAAAACACGAAATGGTTTTGGCCGATGGTGTCACGGCGCATTCGCCGGCCGACGGCTACGCGACCGTCCCGTTTTTTCCGCCCGATGAAGGGCGGTTGCGGGAAATCGAGCACGTCCATCATTGGTCTGCCTGCAAAGAAGTCCAAACCGGTGCGTATGTCCTCAACGACTATAATTTTGAAAGCCCCAAGGCGGACCTGTTGGCGAAGTCAAAGACGATTCTCAAGCACGAGATGTCGAATTTTGAGATGTTTGACTACCCGGGGGAATACACCAAATCGACAGACGGAACGAGCTACTCCCAGCGTCGCATCGAAGAACAAGAGGCCAGATTCGAGCGGGTACGAGGCAATTCCAACGCACTCGGTTTCGAAACCGGATCGTTGTTCACGCTGGCCGGTCATTATCGCAACGATCAAAACGCGGAGTATTTGACCGTTGCGACCAATTTGGAGTTGAGCACCAGCGACTACGCGGCGGGAGAATCCGAAACCCAAATCTTGCCCGAATGCTCATTCGAGGCAATCAAGAGCAGCCAAGTTTTTCGCTCGCAGCGGCAAACGCCCTTGCCCAGGATTCGTGGTCCCCAGACGGCGGTCGTTGTTGGGAGACAGGGTGAGGAGATCTACACTGACAAGTATGGACGCGTCAAAGTTCAATTCCATTGGGATCGCGAAGGGAAATCGGACGAGAACAGTTCTTGCTGGGTCCGGGTCGCCCAGTCCTGGGCCGGCAAACGCTGGGGGTCGATTCACATTCCGCGAATCGGCCAGGAAGTGATTGTCGAATTTCTCGAAGGCGATCCGGACCGGCCGATCATCACCGGTCGGGTCTACAACGCCGATGAGATGCCGCCCTACAAGTTGCCGGACAACCGAACCCAAAGTGGCATCAAAACCCATAGTTCATCCGAGGGAACCGACCAAAACTTCAACGAGCTTCGCTTCGAAGACAAGAAGGGTGAAGAACAGGTCTACTTTCACGCCGAAAAAGATTTCGAACGAGTCGTCGAAAACAACGACACCCTGAAAGTCGGGTTCGAAAAGAAAGACGAAGGCGATCAGCTGATCGAAATTTTCAACAACCAAAAAGTCGTGATCGGTGATGCCGACGCCAAAGACGGCAGTCAGACCATCACGATCCTCAAGAACTTCACCCAAACGGTCAGCAAAGGCGACGCAACGATCGCCATCGAAAAAGGAAAACGTTCGACAACGGTCTATGGCGACGAGGCCTTGACCATCAAAACGGGAAACCGCACGTCCGTGATCACACAGGGTAACGACACGCTGCAGGTCAAAGCCGGTGCACACAAGACCGAAGCGGCAAAGTCGATCCTGCTGAAAGTCGGAGGAAGCAGCATCAAAATCGACAACTCGGGCATCACAATCAAGGCGCCTCAGGTGCTGGTCCAAGGAAATACGTCGGCGACCCTCAAAGCTCCCATGGCAAGCGTCTCCGGCAGCATGGTGACTGTAAAGGGTAGCCTGGTGCAAATTAACTGATCCGTCCTGCACGTTTCGTCTCGTCGTCCATCCGCTTCCTAGTCATCGATCCATTTTCTTTCTTTCCGGATCTCCAGTCATGAGAGTCATTCTTCAGGTCACCGCAGGACCGGCACTGGGTCGCCAAATCCCGCTGCAGTCCGGCGAACGGGCACGGTTCGGAAGAAGTGACGTTGCCGATGTCTGTTTTCCAGAAGATGGAGAGATGGCCGAAGTGCATTTCGAACTGGATTGTCAATCCGAACAATGCCTGGTTCGCGATCTGTCGGGTTCCGCCGGGACATTCGTCAATAACGAACCCGTTACAGAAGCGTCGATCGATGACGGCGATCAGATCGTCGCCGGGCAAACGATACTTCGAACCGTGGTCAAGGAACGCCCCGGTGATCCACAGCACACGCCCGAAGAGCCGCAGACCGATGAGCCCGTCGAGCCGAAACGCTCCGCCGTCGAACTGTGTCAAATGACTGATCTGGAGGAAGAGTCGTTGCAGCTCTTTCGTCCCAGTCATTCGCCGGAAGAGTTTTTTCAGGTTCTGACGGAGAACAATTTGTTCGCCGACGCGATCCGAATCCTCTCGCTGTACCTCCCCAAGCGACAAGCCATTTATTGGGCCTATCGCGCCGTCGACGAAGTCTTTTCAAGAGATTTGACCGGCGAGGAGCGAGCCGCGCTCGACGTGACGATGACTTGGCTGAAGGATCCCAGCGAAGAAAACCGCCGCGCGGCGATGGCGACTGCCGAAAACCTAGAATTCGCCAATGCCGCCAGCTTGGTCGCCGCGGCGGCGTGTTGGAGCGAAGGCAGCATGGCGCCGGCTGAGTTCGAAGAAGTCCCGCCCGATCCAAAACTGACCGCCCAAATGGCCGCCGCAGCGATGTCGATGACCGCGACCACCGGCGAGGTGCCATCGATCAATGATCGCTTCCGAAAAATTACCGAGATCGGAAAAGAGTTTCTCGCCGGTGACGTTCCGCTGCCCTCGTAGCAGTCGGCTTCATCATTCGCCCCCGATCATTCAGCCCCGAATCATTCTGCCCCGAATCATTCTGCCATTCTTCCCCACGATCACCGAGATCTGAATCACCAGGCACCGGCCGCCAAGCTTTCCGCAAGTGGCGTTTCTTGCCCGGACTCTTGATTGTGATCCGGTTCCACTTCAATCGTGATCGTCTCGCTGAGCGACTGCTTGGGAAGGGATTCCCCTGGCAACCCCTCCGTTGCCCCGCTCGGGTCAACGATCTGGTATTGAAAACCGGACAAGGTGACCTGGACGGTCCGCGTGATCACGGCCACTTCAGCGACTTCGGCATCCTGCTCCGAATCCTTCGCAGCGTCGCGGCCGCTTGCTGCATCGGCGGTGGACGATTCGACCCGGTAGGCCAATGCCGCGATCAACGCTTGCACCGACCGGACATCGACCGCATCACTGAATCGGATACTCAAACGATCCGCCGGCCCCTCGGCCGAAGCGAGTTCTCCGATCAGCTTCGGTTCGGCAAGGTGATGGGCGCGGTGGTAAAGCATGGTGCGTCCTTGCCGCGTGTCGGTCACGATCGTTGCGCCCAACAAGTCGGTCATCGGTCGAATCGCCAACGCCTCACCGGCAAGCCGTTCACCCTGAATCGTCACCTTCAATTCCGCACCGTCAAATCGGGCCAGCCGACTGGGATCGCTCAGAAAAGCAGATCTGCCGATATGCTTGAATGATGCGTTGCGTCGCACCGTGAACTGATCATTCGAAAACGCAAACGCGATCGGATACAGAGGCGCGCCCTCCCAGATTGTCGTTTGACCATTCATCCCGGACGACAACAGGTTCTGGCCGTCGGGCGAAATCGAAATGGAGGTGACATCACTTTCCGAGTTAACTTCGCTTTCGGCATCCAGCCGGAACAGTTTCTTGTTCAGCGTGAATAGTTCTTTGATCAAACCGCTCGACGCGATCGTTTCTGAGGCGGCATCGGTTTCCCCTTGCGACGGATCTTTCGCAACGATGGCCTCTAAGATGCGGCTGGTGTCCCAGATGCCGATGCCTTTGCCCTGGCCGGTGACCAGTCGTCGTCGGTCGTAGGAAAGCGCGATCGCGGTGGTTCCACTGGCGTCTTCCTGATCCATCTGTGCAAGCAGATTTCCGCGCACATCCCAGAACGCCACGACGCGGTCCCCGTCACCGGTCACGATCCAACTGCCGTCGTCGGCATACACGGCCGTCTGCACTTTTCCCGGTTGCCACGTTTCCAACACACGCTGCAAGGTTCCGTCACCGTCGAGTTGCCAAACCGCCGCGCCGCTGTCGGTCCCGGCCAAGATGCGTTTTCCATCGGGCGAAAACATTGCAAAATTTAATGTCCGACGATCATCATCCGGGGGCGATTCAAGTGGACTGTGCCACTGCTCGGCATCGAACCGCCAAAGTTTCCAGGTTCCATTTCGCTCCGCAGTGATCATTCGGTTCGGATCATTCGGATCGAAATAGGTCGACACGATCGGTCCGTCATGCCGGCCCGCCAAGTGAACCGCGGCGTTAGTGTTTTCGCTCCAACGCCCCGCGTCCAGTTCCCAAACGCGTACGTTTCCCTCGCTGTCGCCGACCACCAATCGATTGCTTTGACCGTTGGCGGGATCGTACGAAAAATCGGCGGCAACGATTTTGGATGCGGGGCGAAAACTCTTCTTGAGCGTCGTAAAACTCAACGGCCGCTGATCATCGGCGGCCAACAGTCGAGCACCCTTGCCGCCGACCACCAAGAGCTGGGTTTGGGGCGAGTCGTCGCCCACGATGAATGCGGTTGAAACTTCACCGATTTGCGATGAACGCATTTCAGCAAAATCAGTGCTCTGATGGTTCCACCTCCAATAGCCGATCCGATAACGTGAGGGGCGGCTGGTGCCCGACGGGGCGCCGCGCTCCGAGCCTGACTTGGCCGGAAAAAACAGACTCAGCAAAGCCCGGTCGGTTCCCGGCACGAATCGTGCGGACCGAACCGTCGGCCGGTTGTCGGTCCAATCGCGATGGCCCGCATCATCGGTGAGCAAGAAGCTGGCTTCCGGTCGAATCTCCTCACCCTCCAGGCGGAACAGTTCGGCGAGGGGGAAATCGGTGCCTTCCAACGGGGCGTGTCCGACCAGCAGCCGCTCGCCACTGGCGGAAACATCCAATGCCGTCACCGGTCCCGACCAGGGCAGTTTGTTTTCCTGTGTTCCGTCCGTTGCATTCCACATGATGACTTCACCATCCACACCGGCGGTGATCAATGACCGTCCCGAAGGCAAAAACGCGGCGCTACGGATGGCGGACCGGTGTGCCCGAAAACGGACCAATTGGCGCGGGCGTTTTGATTCGGCGTCGACCTGGAAAACGAAACAATGCCCGGAGGAATCGCCGACCATGAACCGCCCGCCATCGGGTGAGAACTTGGTCATCGTCACATCGGGAATTCGCCGTCGCAGACGATCGATCGCGTCAATGCCGTCGTCCGTTGTACGAAGCGAGACGGCCGAATAAGTCGCGCCGCGGCGTTTGGTCTCCGCTTCGGCTTGCCGGGTCAACTGTGCACGGGCATAGTCGCCCAGCAAGGCCGTCTTGAACACCTTGCCGTCTGCGTCGACACGCCAGAACCATGCCGGCGTCATGTGTTCATCGCTGCCGGTGACCACCAGGGCGTCCCCCTGATCGTGCTGCCACGCCACGTCTGCGGCGCCTCGATAGCCGGTCCCATCAAGCTTCAATGTGTGAGTCCCGCGAGTGACGTTCCACAGACGCGTGGTGTTGTCGCCGGCGGATGTCATTAACCGTTCGCCTTGCTGATCGACCACGCCGGTGGCCGCCAACATGGCGTGGCCCTGGACCAACATCTCCCCGGTCGCGCGGCCGGGGTCTTGGAGGTCCCAGACTTCGACCGTGCCGTTGGCATAGACCGTTGCGATCCAACGACCGTCTCGGGAATAGATGGATTTGAGCGCACTGGACAGCCCGCGTTCACTCGGTTGGCGGCTCAAGCGAACCTCCGGATCCGGAATCAGATCCCGGGGCATCGAATAATCCTGCCAGGCCCAGAGTTTCAAACCGTCGTCGGCGCCCGACAAGACGTATTTGCCGTGATTGGAAAACACGCACGACCGGACCCAACGCCCGTGTCCGCTAAGCACCTTGTCCAGTTTCCAGCTGTCTTCGGTCGGCCGCCACACCCGCACGGTGTTGTCGTTTCCGCCGGTGACGATGACCTGTTGATCGCCCAGTCGGCCTACCGCGATGCTGCGGATGCTGGCGGTATGACGATCGCCGGGCGAGCCGATCTCATCTCGCTGGTTGGCGTCCCCCTGTTTCGCATCGGCCTGTCTTTGCAATCGTTTTTTCAACAGTTCGGTGCCTGCGGCAACCACATCGGCTTGTGCCGAACTGAGTTTCCAACGCAGCAGGCTACGGTCGTATCCGCCCGAGAGCACGGACTGGCCGTCGGGGCTGAACACGGCGGCGTAGACCGGACCGTCGTGACCGCGAAAATCGTACAGCTTCTTCGCTTCACCGACGCCATCGGACGTCGTCGTGGTTCTCCAGACTCGGACCCTGCCGTCTTCGCAGGCGGTCACGACCAAGTCATCATCTTTGGGGGAAAGCCTCGCACTCCAAACCTTGGGGTCCAGATGGTCGGCCATCACGGAGAGGCGTTCACCGGTGATCCGATCCCAAACCACGGCGGTGCGGTCGGCGGCGCTGGTGACGACCTCCGTCGCGTCGCTGGAAAAGGCGACGCTCAAGACTTCTGCTTTGTGGCCGTGCAGCAGCAGAGGCGTTTCGGCGACTCCATCGGATGTGATTTCCCAGACGCAGACGTCGAAATCACTTTGCCGCGAATCGCCATCCGGACCCTGTCGGCGAATTCCTGCCGCGGCCAGGTAGTGTCCGTCATCGGAGATCGCCAGGGCGCTGATCTTGTTTCCGAATGGGATCGTCACCGGATCCGCATCGCTGTCCAAACCGGTGATGTCCTTCCACAGCAACACGTCCCCGTTATCGGTTCCGGCCGCCAGCACGTCGCCGCCGGCGGAACTGGCGACCGCCTCGACATGATCTTTGCCCGTCAGCGTCGCCACCGAGGACGGGCCCCAACTGTGTTTCAGGATCCCCCATTCGATGTGCCGCAACTGTGACATCACCGGATCGGCATCGGGCTTGGTCGGATCCAATTTATCGAGGATGCGTTCGGCCTTGTCGCGGAGCTTGCGTCGGATCGACTCGGCGGCCAATCCGATTTCGGAGGAATAGGGTGCTTCTTCGGCGCGGCGTTTTTCCAACCGGGCTTCGGCTTCCAATCGTCGTGCTTCCCGTTGTGCCCGGAAGGCTTCGTTTCGAGCGATTTCCGCGTTTTCTTTTTCGGCTTCCGCCTTCGTTTTGAGATTGGTCGCGACCACTTCTTGTTCACGAGCCTTATCCCGTTCGGCTTCCAGCGACTCGGCGTTTTCCAACGACTCCATGTAGAAGTAAAGGGTCACGACCACGACGCTCAGAATCGCAGCGATCGCCGTTCCCGCCGCAATTTTTGAAAACCATGCCAGGCGTCGTCGCGCCGCCCGCTTGGTTTCCAGCTTGGAAAGCAGATCGCGATGCTCGGGATTATTCGAATCGAGAACGGAAATCCCTAATTCGTAGTTCTCTTGTGCGAGAGCGTTTTTGGCGTGTTCTAGCGTCGATAACCGCATGCCGATGGCAGCGGCGGTGTTGCCGTCCCAGAGTTTCAAGGCTTCCTCATAAGCGAACCGGGCGCGGGCGAATTCGTCGCTGCTTTGTTGCTCCTTTGCCCGGGCGAAGTGTTCGTCGGCACTTTGGGACAGCTTGATGCTCTCACGATGGGATTGGTATTCTCGAATGGCATCTTGCAACTCTTGGACGGATTGGTATCGGTCGTCCAGATTGGTCGCCATCGCGCGGCGCGCGATGTCCACCAACTCTCCCGATCGCGTCGTCGGAATGATTTCGTTGGCTGCCGCGGCGAGCAGGGCTTCCCCGGTGTCGCCGGTTTTGGGGTGTGGCGGTGTTCCCGTGACGATCTCATACAGCACCGCGCCCAACAGATAGATGTCACTGACCACACCCAGCTCGGACGGATTGTGGGCCGCCATCTCGGGCGCCATGTAAGCCGGCGTACCGGCCGGTCCGGTTGCGACCGACGCCCAGGGTTGGTTGGGATCCTTGGTGATCGAAACCGCGATGCCCCAGTCCATCACCGAGACTTCACCGAACTCGCCGACCATCACGTTGTGTGGCTTGATGTCTCGGTGCAAGAAGTTTCGGTCGTGGGCAAAGGCGATCGCGTCACAGACCTTCATCAAGATTTCTAGATTCTCCTGAATCGTGTTCTCGTGAATGAACTCGTTCCACGGCCGCCCTTGAACGTGCTTCATCGAGTAGAAGGGGATCCCGGTCGAATCGCGTCCGAGTTCGTAAATCGGAACGATGTTGGGGTGTTCCAGTTGTCCCGTGACGACCACTTCGGAGATGAATTGGCTTTCGCCGACGCTCCCGGCGCCGGCCAATTCAGGCATCGGAACCTTGACCGCGACGTTACGGTCGAGCGAGGTCTGGCGGGCCGACCAGACACGCCCCATGCTGCCTTCGCCGATCACGTCGGTCAGTTCATAGTCACCTTCGCTGGCGCCTTTGGCACCGCCTTTTCCCTTGGTGATTTTTCGCGTCGCGATGCTCAGCGTCGGGCTTTCGACCTTCGTTTCGGTCGACGGTTGATGGGAACTGAGCGTGCTCTCTGCGGTGAAGCCTGCTCCTCCGCCGCCGCCGAACGTCGACTCCCATGTGCGTTCGACGCGTCGTCGAAATTGGGGCGACAAACGTCGGGGCTGAATCAACCCCTCGCTGCTGGCAAGCTCCTGCAGCGGCCTATCGGGCTCAATCGCCGTCGGATCAAACTGACTCGGCGGCGGGGCCGCGGCGTCCGGTGCCGTACCTGGTTGCTCCGGTTCGGACTCAGCAATCTCGGCGGCCGGTTTGGGGGCGGAAAAGGGAGAGGAGGCGGCATCGTCGGACGACGCAACCGGCTGTTCGGCCGGCGCATCGGGGACGATTTCTTCGTGACCGGTGAAGAAACACGCACAGCTTCCGCAACGCCCATTGGCCTGATCGCGCTGGCTGCACTCGGAACCACAATAAGAACAGATTAGCGCCATGACGCTGGTCTCCTCGCTGACATGTTATTTCGATCGCGCTCGGTTTGCGCTGACGTCACGCGCCGTGTTCCATCACGTCTTCCATCACGTTTGGCCATTCCCGCGGCGAGCACAATGCCGCCCGTTGAGACCACCGGAACGCTGCCCAGCCGTTCCACGCTGCTCAGGTTGGGACGCTCGATCGGCACAGCGTTTGGCCCAGCGGCGGGTACAGCCTCGGGAATCTCCGGCGGCTGGGCGTCCGTCTCCCCGTCGGACTCGTTCGCTTCGCTTTCCAAAACCGGTTGGTCGTCGCTTTGAGATTCAATCGGTTGTCCGTCGCGAATGATGAAGTCCAACACCAGACGTTCCGTTTGACCTTCGATCAAATAGATTCGATAACGATCATCGGGCAATCGCTTGAACAATTCCGGCAATTGGCTCAGTTCAAATCCCTCGCCCGAATTCGGGTCTTCCAGATCCGGCAGGCTGTACTCCTCGCGTCCCGGTTGGGAATCCCAAAGCTTGACTTCCCCCTCCGACTCGGCACCGAACGAAACGATTCGCAGCACATAGTAGCGCTGGCTGGTCACGACGGCGGAACCGACCGAATTATTGAACTGCAACGGAGGCGTCACGAAAACGATGCGTTGGGTGGCTGGAGTGGTGACGACGATCTGCTCGAACGTGCGGACGAAATCGACGCTGTCGGCTTCGGGCAACGGCGCCGAGAACGGCAGCAGCGCGCCTTCGACCCGCAGCGTGACCGTGGTGGTGAACTCCGGACGATCCAGTAAGTCGGTCGTGTTTTGCCTCAACACGATCGAACCGTCGGCGATCGACGTCAGCGAGACGTTTACGTTGATGTCACCCTGATTCGGGGCGACGTCGTAAGAGTGCTGAAAGTTCACGCCGACCCCACCGCTGCTGATGCTCTTTTCCAGCGGGTTGCGGCGAGACGGGTCGCTGTCACCCGGGTTGCCCTCCAGCCAGTCCACTTCGGCGACAAACCCCAGCCCCGATGGATCATTCACCGTCACGTCGATCTGGGCGTTTCGCTGGGTGCCGCCGAGTAATTCACCGACTTGGGTTCCGCTGATCGGATTGGGCGAGTTGACCAGCACGCCGCTGATTTGCCCTTTGTTGGTTGCCACGATGGCGGAATCATTGAGCGTCAGAACGCCGGTCCCGGCACCGTCGTCGTTGGCCGAGAGCGTGACCGACACCGCGTCGTTGCTGCCGGTGGTGACTCGGGCCACCGTGCCCAGTGCCAGGTCGTCGTCGGCACGCAAGGTGATCTGTCCCGTCCCCGAGGTGACCCAGGCATTGACGTTTAAATCCGACGCCGTGCCGACGGCTTCCAGACTGATTGAACCGCTGCTCGACGTGATGCGACTCGGGATGCGTCCGCCGCTGGACAGGTCGATGGTGCCGCCGGCCGATATCGAGATCTCGCCCGGGGAGAATTGTTCGACCATCAAAATCGTGACGGCGTCGGATTCGTTGACCTGGATGTCTCCGCCGACGCGATTGATCGCCGTCAACGACGTGACATTGGTGTTGAGCCCGATCCCCGTCATCGCATCGACCGCCAACGCATTGGCGGTAATCGACGCTCCGCTGGTCTGCACGGCGCCACCCGAGGCGATCAATTCAAGATTGTCGGCGGGGTGATTGAAGGCGGCATCGACGGTCAGATGACTCGACGAAGCGGTCAGACGGATCGTTTGGGTCGATGCATCGGTCGATACCGTCGCCAGTTGGCTGGTGTTGAATGCGCCCTGGTGGACCAACGTGATGTTGCCGGCGGCGTCGACACCGCTCGTGGACAGTTCATAGGTCGTCGCATCGGCCGCCAGCGGGCTGCCAATCCCGATGCCGCCGGCGGCGACCAGACGCAAGGTGCCGGCCGTCGCGACGCCGCCACCGATCACGTCACCGGCCGCGGCGATTAGCGTCAAGTCATCGTTGGAATCTCCGATCAAGCTATCGACCGTCAAGTTCGCCGTCTCCGACGTCAGCGTGACGGTTTGGCTGGTGCCATGGGTCGACAGCGTCGTGATTTGACTGGTGTTGAGCGGGCCGGTGTCGACCAGTGAGATGTTGCCGGCGGTACCTGCTGCCGACGACGTCAAACTGTAACTCGCCGCGTCGGCTCTGACTGCCGTAATTGCCCCGATGCCGCGGCCGGCGGACAGCGTCAAACTGTTGGCCGTCACCGTACCGCCGCCGTTGATGTCACCCAGTATGGCGGTGAAACGCAGATTGTCATTCACATCACCGATCGCACCACCGATGTTGAAGTCTCCCGTGCGAGTGGTCAGGTCGATCGTTTGTGATGACGCATCGGTCCCGATCATGAAATCAGCCGAGCCGACGTCCTCGACGGTGATGTCGCCTGCCGAGCCAAACCCGGCGGAGGTGAGCACGATCGTGTTGGCGTGGGTCAGCAGGAATGCGTCGATGCCGATTCCTCCGCTTGCGTTGACCGTCAAGTTGTTGGCCGTGACGGTCGACCCGCCGTTCACATCACCATTGCTGGTGATCAAGATCAGATTGTCATTGGAATCGCCGATCGGTCCGCCGACGGTGAGATTGCCATTGCTAACGGTGACATTCGCCGTCTGCGTCGATGCCGCCGTCGCGATGGACAGATCGACGGCGTCATTTTCAATCACGTTGATGTCGCCCGCTGCATCGGCTCCGTTGGTGGTCAGGTTCAACGTGTCTGCCTCGGTGCTCAGCGCCGTCCCGATCCCGATGCCGCCGGAGGAGATGATTGTCAGCGTCGCGGCGGACACGGTCGCGCCGCCCCCGACAACGTTCCCGGCGCCGGTGTTCAAATTCAGATGGTCCGTCGAATTGCCGAGCGCCCCGCCGACGATCAAATCGCCTGTCGAGACCGTCAAATTAATGGTTTGCGTTGACCCGTCGGTCGTCAGCGTGACCTGATCGGTGTTCAAGCTGTTGACACTGATCAATTCGATGTTGCCGGCCGCATCGACGCCTTGGGTTTCCAAGTTGTACGTCGCTGCGTTGGCGGTCACGGGCGTCGTGATTCCGATCCCGCCGGCGGCCTTGAGCGTCAGGTCGTTGGCGGTCACGGTGCCGGCGCCGCCGATGATGTTTCCGTCGCTCGCCGCGAACATCAGGCTATCGTTTCCGTCACCGATCGCGCCGCCGACGGTGAAGTCGCCGGTCGTCAGCGTCACGGAAATCATCTGCCCCGAGGCGTCGGTCGAGATCGACAGATTGGCCGCGTCGGCTTGCACCACGCTGATGTTGCCCGCCGCGCCGATACCGGCGGAGGTCAGGTCGAGCGTGTTGGCGTCCGTTTGCAATGGGATGCCGTTGCCGATGCCGCCGCTGGAATCGACCGTCAAGAGGTCGGCGGTCACGGTTCCGCCGCCGACCACGTCGCCGTTGGATGTGATCAAGGTCAGGTCGTCATTCGCGTCACCGATCGGACTGCTGATGGTCAGGTTTCCGTTGAGCACCCGCGCGATGACCGTTTGGGCGGATCCCGCGGTCGTGATCGATAGATTGACCGCGTCGGCTTCGATGACGGTGATATCGCCCAAACCGTTGATGCCGCTGGAGGTCAGATTCAAGTTGTCGGCGTCGGTATTGAGTGCCGTGCCGATTCCGATCCCGCCGCCGGCTTGGACCGTCAGATCGGCCGCGGTCGCCGTGCCGCCGCCCTCGACGTTGCCGACCAAGGCGTTCAATGACAGGTTGTCGCCCGCTTCACCGATTGCGGCATCAACGGTCAGGTTGCCCAAGGAAGCGGTCAGACTGACCGTCTGTGTGGTCGTGCCGGTGGACAGATTGGTGATCTGGCTGGTGCTGAGCGAATTGGTGTCAACCAGCGTGATATTGCCCGCAGCACCCGCACCGAGTGTGGCCAACGAGTAGCTTGCCGCGTCGGCGGTGATTTCGGTGCTGAGACCGATACCGCCCCCGGCGTGCAACACCAGCGTGTTCGCGGTCACCGTTCCGCCGCCTTCGATATTTCCTGCCGTCGCAATGAACGTCAGGCTGTCAGCGCCGTCGCCGATCGCGCCACCGATGGTGATGTCGCCGGTGGTTTGGGTGATTTCGATCAGCTGAGCCGAGGCGTGCGTATTGACCACGTAGGTGGTCGCGTCGAGTTCCTGCACCCGAATGTCTCCCGCCACCCCGATTCCGCCGGACGTCAGGTTCAGGGTGTCGGCATCGGTGTTCAAAACCGTCCCAATTCCGATCCCTGCGCTCGAGTTGACCGTCAACGTAGCCGCCGTCGCGGTCGCGCCGCCGATGACGTTCCCGGCTGATGTGCGGAGCGTCAGGTTATCGATTGCATTTCCGATCGCGCCGCCGACGGTCAGATCGCCGGCCAGGGCATCCAAACGAACGGTTTGTGCTGAACCGTCGGTCACCACGGTCACTTGATTCGTATTCAGGGCGTTGTTGTCAAACAACGTGATGTTTCCGTTCGCTGCATTTCCCGTCGTGGCCAAGTGATAGGTGCTCGCATCGGCCGTCACCGCGGTGCCGATGCCGATTCCGCCGCCCGCACTAAGACGAAGATGGTTGGCTATCGCCAGGGCGCCACCGTTCACATCACCGACCGATGCGTTGAGCGTCAGGTTATCGATTGAATTGCCGATCGCGTTGTTGATCAACAGATTACCGGTCGAAGCGGTCAACTCGACCGTCTGGGCCGATAATGCGTTCGTCGTCAGCGTGACCTGGCTGGTGCTGAGAGCATTCGTGTCGATCAGCCGGATGTCACCGGTTGCGGCAAGTCCCGACGTGTTCAAGATGTAATTCGCGGCATCGGCTTGCACGGCGTTTCCGGTTCCGATTCCACCATTGGCGATCAAGGTAAGCGTGTTGGCCGTCGCCGCCGCCGCGCCCCCGACGATGTTTCCGGCGCTGGCCCGCAACGTCAAATGGTCGCTTGAGTGTCCGATGGCGCCATCGATCGTCAGATTTCCCGTCGACGCGGTGAGGTCGACGGTTTGGGTGCTCCCTTGCGTCGCCAACGTGACGTCTGACGTACCCAACGCGTTGGCATCGATCAGCGTGATATTCCCGCTGGCGTTCGTCCCCGAGGTCGTCAATTGGTATGAATTCGCATTGGCCGTGACGGCCGTGCCGATTCCGATGCCTCCGCCCGCAATGAGTGTCAGATCATTCGCCGTCACCAGGCCTCCCCCGACGATGTTTCCCGTCGTCGCGACGAAGGTCAAACTGTCATTTCCGTTTCCGATCGCTCCGCCGACGGTGAAGTCGCCAGTGGACAGGGTCACGCTGATCGTCTGGGCCGAAGGGTCAGTTGTAATCGACAGATTCGACGCGCTGGCTTGAACGACCGTGATGTCTCCGGCGGCCCCGATGCCGGTGGTGGTTAGATCCAGTGTGTTGGCGTCGGTGTCAAGCGCAGTCAAGATACCGATTCCACCGCTGGAGTTGACGATCAACGTGTCCGCGGTCACCGTCGCGGGACCATCAATATTTCCGGCCGATGTGATCAAGGTAAGATTGTCGACGGCATCGCCGATCGCTGATCCAACCGTCAGATCGCCCGCCTCCGCGGTCAGGCTGACGGTTTGGACCGAACCGTCAGTTGACAGCGTCGTGATTTGATCGGTGTTGAGCGCATTGGCGTCGATCAACGTGATGTTGCCTGCGGTACCGATTCCTGTCGTCGTCAGGCTGTAGCCGGTTGCATCGGCGTTCACGGCAGTGCCGATCCCGATCCCACCGCCGGCGCTCAACGTCAACGTGGCTGCGGTTGCGGTTCTGTTCGCATCTCCCACCACGTTGCCCAGCGCTGAAATCAAGGTCAGATGATCGGTGGCGTTGCCGATCGAGGCACCGATCGTCAGATCGCCCGTCGATGCGGTCAGACTGATCGTTTGCGTCGAATTGTGGGTCGACAGTGTCGTGATTTGATTGGTGTTGAGTCCGTTGGTATCGACCAGGCGAATGTCGCCGTCTGCTCCGGTTCCGGTCGTCGTCAGACTGTAGGTCGCGGCGTTGGCCGTCACCGCCGTTCCGATCCCGATCCCACCACTGGCGCTGAGCGTCAAGTCGTTGGCCGTCACCGTGCCACCCCCGACGATGTTGCCGTCGGCGGCAATGAAGATCAAGCTGTCGCTGCCGTCACCGATCGCACCGCCAGCGGTGAAATCACCGGTCGTCAGCGTCACGCTGATCGTTTGAGCCGAAGCGTTGGTCGCAATCGAAAAGTTTGCGGCGTCGGCTTGAACGACTGAAATGTTGCCGGCCGCTGCGACACCGTGGGTGGTCAGGTTCAGGGTGTCGGCATCGGTGTCCAGCGATGTGCTGACGCCGATCCCGCCACTGGCATCGATCGTCAGCGTGTCCGCGGTCACGGTCGCGCCGCCGACCACATTGCCGCCGGAGGTGGTCAGGGTAACGTCGTCGTTGGCGTCTCCGACGTTGCCGCTGATGATCAGGTCACCGGTTGCCACCGTCACGTCGACCGTCTGTGCCGTCGCTGCGGTGTCGACCGAAAGATTCGCCCCGTTCGCCTCGATCACGGTGATGTTGCCGTTTGCCGCTGCGCCACCGCTGGTCAGGTTTAAGGTGCCGGCGTTCGTATTGAGCACGCCACCGATCCCGATGCCGCCGTCGGCGTTTACGGTCAGCGTTGCCGCGGTCGCGGTCGCACCTCCGATGACATCGCCGGCCGACGCGATCAACGTCAGGTGGTCGGTCGTGTTGCCGATTGCGACGCCGACGGTCAGATCACCGGTGGAAGCGGTCAGGCTGATCGTCTGCGCCGAGGCGGCCGTCGACAGGGTCGCAATTTGATTGGTGTTGAAGGCGCCGGTATCGACCAGCGTGATGTTGCCTGCAGCGTTTGCGCCCAATGTCGTCAAATGGTACGTCGTTGCGTCGGCCGTCACCGCCGTGCCGATCCCGATTCCACCGCTCGCGTCCAAGGTCAACGTGTTTGCCGCCACCGTGCCACCACCGACGATGTCGCCGTCAGCGGCGGTGAAGCTCAAGCTGTCACTCGCATCGCCGATCGCGCCGCCCAGCGTAAAATCACCGGTCGTCAATGTCACATCAATGGTTTGTGCGGAAGCGTCGGTTGCGACCGAAAGATTGGCGGCGTCAGCCTGGATTACCGTGATGTTGCCCGCGGCGGCAAACCCGGATGACACCAAGTTCAACGCGTTGGCGTCGGTCATCAAGGCTGTCCCGTTCCCAATGCCTCCACCAGCATTGACGGTCAACGTCTCCGCTATCGCCGTCGCGCCCCCGACGACGTCGCCGGTCGTTGCAATCAACGTCAGGTTGTCGGTGCCGTTTCCGATCGCATTTCCCACGGTCAGATTGCCGGTCGTCGCGGTCAGGCTGACCGTCTGTGCTGATGCATGCGTCGTGAGCGTGGTGATTTGATTGGTGTTCAGCGCCGCGACGTCGATCAGCGTGATGTCCCCCGCGGCGTCGGTTCCGGCGGTGGTCAGGCTGTAACTGGTCGCGTCGGCGGTCACGGCGGTGCCGACACCGATCCCGCCGCCGGCGTTCATCTCCAACGTCGCAGCGGTCGCGGTCGCACCCCCGACGATGTCGCCGGCGGTGGCGACGAGCGTCAGATCATCGACGGCGTTGCCGATCGCCGCTCCGATGGTCAGATCACCGGTGGTCGCGGTCAGGCTGACGAGTTGCTTCGATGCGACCGTGGATAGCAGCGTGATTTGATTGGTGTTGAAGGCTCCGGTGTCGACCAAGACGATGTCGCCGGTGTTGCCGAAGCCGGTCGTCGTCAAGCTGTAGCTGGTCGCGTCGGCCTGCACCGCGGTGCCGATTCCAATCCCGCCGCTGGCGTCAAGGGTAAGCGTGTTCGCCGTTGCCGTTGCCCCGCCGCCGACAATGTCGCCAGCCAGTGCGGTCAGGTTCAAGTGATCGTTTGCCTGTCCGATCGCCCCGTCGAGGGTCAAGTCACCGGTGGTCGCGGTCAAGTCGATCGTCTGCGCCGTCCCGGCGGTCACGAGTGTGGTGATTTGGCTGGTGCTGAGTGCTCCGGTGTCGATCAGCGTGATGTTGCCCGCGGCACCGGCACCGTCGGTGGTCAGACTGTAGCTGGCCGCGTTGGCCGTCAGGGCGGTGCCGACGCCGATCCCGCCGCTGGCGTTGAGTGTCAGGACATTGGCGGTGACGGTTCCGCCGCCGACGATGTCGCCGCTGGAGGCGATGAAGGTCAGGCTGTCGTTGCCGTCGCCGATCGCACCGCCGACGGTGAAGTCACCTGTGGTCAGCGTGATGCTGATCGTTTGCCCCGACGCATCGGTGGCGATCATCAGATTGGCGGCATCGGCCTGGACAACGGTGATGTCGCCGTCGGAGTTGGTTCCACCACTTGTCAGGTCCAAGGTGTTGGCATCGGTGTCCAGCGCCGTCCCGATGCCGATGCCGCCGCTGGCATCGATCGTCAGGGTATCGGCCGTGACCGTCGCTCCGCCGCCGACGTCTCCGCCGGAGGTGGTCAGGTTGATGTTGTCACTGGCATCACCGACGGCTCCGCTGATCGTCAGGTCACCGGTGGTGATCGTCACGTCGACGGTCTGTGCCGACGCGTCGGTGGCGACTGAAAGATTCGCCGTGTCGGCTTCGACGATCGTGATGTTACCGGCGGCGAGGGCGCCCGCGCTGGTCAGGGCCAGCGTGTCGGCGTCCGCATTGAACGTGGTGCCGATGCCGATTCCGCCAGCCGCGTTGATCGTCAGGGTTGCCGCCGTCGCAGTCGCGCCACCGACCACGTCGCCGGCGGTTGCAATCAGCGTCAGGTTGTCGGTGCCGTTTCCGATCGCCGCGCCCACGGTCAGATCATCGGTGGTTGCGGTCAGGCTGACCGTCTGTGCTGATGTATGGGTGGCCAAAGTGGTGATTTGAGTCGTATTCAATGCGCCGATGTCGATCAGCGTGATGTCCCCCGCGGCATCGGTTCCGGCGGTCGTCAGGCTGTAGCTGGTCGCGTCGGCGGTCACCGCGGTGCCGACACCGATCCCGCCGCCGGCGTTGAGCGTTAATGCGTCGGCAGTCGCGGTCGCTCCCCCGACGATGTCGCCGGCGGTGGCGACGAGCGTCAGATCATCGACGGCGTTACCGATTGCCGCTCCGATCGTCAGATCGCCGGTGGTCGCAGTTAGGCTGACGAGTTGCGCTGATGCGACCGTGGAAAGCAGCGTGATTTGATTGGTGTTGAAGGCTCCGGTGTCGACCAAGACGATGTCGCCGGTGTTGCCGAAGCCGGTCGTCGTCAAGCTGTAGCTGGTCGCGTCGGCTTGCACCGCGGTGCCGATTCCAATCCCGCCGCTGGCGTCGAGGGTCAAAGCATCAGCCGCTGCGGTTGCTCCGCCGCCGACAATGTCGCCAGCCAATGCGGTCAGGTTCAAGTGATCGTTTGCCTGTCCGATCGCCCCGTCGAGGGTCAAGTCACCGGTGGTCGCGGTCAGGTCGATCGTTTGCACCGTGCCGGCGGTCACGAGCGTGGTGATTTGACTGGTATTGAGCGCTCCGGTATCGATCAGCGTGATGTTGCCGGCGGCGGCAGCGCCGTCGGTGGTCAGACTGTACGTTGCCGCGTTGGCGGTCACGGCGGTGCCGATGCCGATCCCGCCGCTGGCGTTGAGTGTCAAGTCGTTTGCGATGACGGTTCCACCGCCGACGATGTCGCCGCCGGAGGCGATGAAGGTCAGACTGTCGTTGCCGTCGCCGATCGCACCGCCGACGGTGAAGTCACCGGTGGTCAGCGTGATGCTGATCGTTTGCCCGGACGCATCGGTGGCGATCATCAGATTGGCGGCATCGGCCTGGACAACGGTGATGTCGCCGTCGGAGTTGGTTCCACCACTTGTCAGGTCCAAGGTGTTGGCATCGGTGTCCAGCGCCGTCCCGATGCCGATCCCGCCGCTGGCATCGATCGTCAGGGTATCGGCCGTGACCGTTGCCCCGCCGACGATGTCTCCGCCGGAGGTGGTCAGGTTGATGTTGTCACTGACATCACCGACGGCTCCGCTGATCGTCAGGTCGCCGGTGGTCAGTGTGACATCGACCGTTTGCGCGTCTGCTGCGGTGGCGACCGAAAGGTTCGCGGTGTCGGCTTCGATGATGGTGATGTCGCCCGCCGAGGCAGTCCCGCCGCTGGTCAGGTTGAGCGTATCGGCGTCGGAATTGAAGGTCGCATTGATGCCGATGCCCGCGTCGGCATCGATCGTCAACGTTGCTGCCGTGGCAGTCGCGCCTCCATCGACGTCGCCGACGGTTGCAATCAGGGTCAGGTTGTCGGTGCCGTTTCCGATCGCCGCGTTCACGGTCAGGTCACCGGTGGTTGCGGTCAGGCTGACTGTCTGTGCTGATGTATGGGTGGCCAAAGTGGTGATTTGAGTCGTATTCAATGCGCCGATGTCGATCAGCGTGATGTCCCCCGCGGCATCGGATCCGGCGGTCGTCAATTTGTAGCTGGTCGCGTCGGCGGTCACGGCGGTGCCGACACCGATCCCGTCGCTCGCGTTCATCGTCAACGTGGCAGCGGTCGCGGTCGCCCCCCCGACGATGTCGCCGGCGGTGGCAACGAGCGTCAGATCATCGACGGCGTTGCCGATCGCCGCTCCGAGGGTCAGATCGCCGGTGGTCGCTGTCAGGCTGACGAGTTGCGCCGATGCAACCGTGGAAAGCAGCGTGATCTGATTGGTGTTGAAGGCTCCGGTGTCGACCAAGACGATGTCGCCGGCGTTGCCGACGCCGGTCGTCGTCAAGCTGTAGCTGGTCGCGTCGGCCTGTACCTCGGTTCCGATGCCGATCCCGCCGCTGGCATTCAGCGTTAAGACGTTCGCGGTCACCGTTGCCACACCGCCGACGAGGTTGCCAGATGAAGCGATCAAGGAGAGATTGTCGTTGGCATCACCAATTGCCCCGCCGACGGTTAGGTCGCCGCTGGAAACGGTGACGCTGACCGTTTGCGCCGTGGCGGCCGTGGCGACGGACAGGTCCACGGCGTCCGCTTCGATGACCGTGATGTTTCCGGCACCGGCTGCGCCCCCGCTGGTCAGATCGAGTGTCTCGCTGTCGGTGTTGAGCGTGGTGCCGATTCCGATTCCGAGTCCGGCGTTGACGGTCAGCGTCGCAGCCGTCGCGGTCGCTCCGCCGACGACATCACCGGTGGTGGCGGTCAACGTCAGGTTGTCGATCGAGTTTCCGATCGCGTTGCCGACGGTCAGATGGCCCGTGAGCGCCGTCAAGTGAACCGTTTGGGCCGTTCCGGCTGTCGTGAGAGTGACTTGGCTGGTGTTCAGCGTGTTGGTGTCACTAAGGTTAATATCACCGGCGGCATCGGCACCGGACGTCGTCAGCACGTAGGCTGTGGCGTCGGCGGTCACCGCGGTTCCGATTCCGATGCCGCCGCTGGCATCCAGCGTCAACGTGGCTGCCGTCGCCGTCAGGCCGCCCACAATATCGCCCGCCGTCGCGGTCAGGATCAGGTTGTCGATGGTGTTGCCGATGGCGGAGTCGATCGTCAGGTTTCCTGTCGTCGCGGTCAGGCTGACCGTTTGAACCGACGCGACGCTGGACAGTGTCGTGATCTGGCTGGTGTTGAACGCGCCCGTGTCCACCAACGTGATGTTGCCCAACGCGCCGACGCCCAACGTTGTCAGGCCGTAGCTGGCCGCATCGGCGGAGAATGTCGAGCCGATCCCGATCCCACCGCTGGCACTGATCACCAACGCATTTGCAGTGACGGTCGCTCCGCCGTCGACGTTTCCCGCCAAGGTGGTCAAGGTGATGTTGTCATTGCCGTCACCCATCGCGCTTCCGATGGTCAGGTCTCCGGTCGTCGCGGTGACTTGGATCGCCTGTGCCGTGGCGGCGGTTGCAACGGTCAGACTTGCCCCGTCGGCTTCGACCAATGTCATGTCGCCGGCACTGCCGGCACCGTCAGTTGTCAGGTCCAGCGTGTCGACATCGGTGTTGAACGTGGTTGTTGCGCCGATGCTACCCGAGGCGACCAATGTCAATGCGGCCGCGGTCACGGTGCCCCCGCCATTGATGTCACCGCCGGTCGTGGTGATGCCGACGTCGCCGACTCCGGCATCGATCGCCGCACCGATTTTTACGTTGCCGGTGTGGTTGATTGTCACCAGACCATCGCCGGTGGTAATTGCGCCACCGGAATTATCAAAGTTGACTCCGGAGGCAGTAAACGTTCCTCCGCCGGTGGTCACCACATCCTTGACTAATACATCGCCTTCCGCCGTTTTTTGATCCGTTTGAGTGCCGCTGTTGTCGTTGGCGACCAATTCAACGTTCAAGGTCCCCGTTGCCGTCGTGATCGTGCCCCGCAGATCGATGTGCCCGGCGGCGATCAGTTTCAGCGTGACGGTTTGGGCGGTACTGAGAACGATATCCGCATTTCCATTGAGCTGGATGTCGCCATCGTCACTGTCATCACCGGCGTCGCCGGAATCTGTGGTGATGGTGACGTTGGTGCCTGCATCGAGTGCCGCATTGATGATGTCGTCACCGATATTCGCATTGTTCCCGCTGGGCGTGAAGAGTCCACCAGTGTTGGGGATGTTGTTTTGTGCCGACCCGTCGGAGATCGTGACATCCAAGGGGTCCAACAACCACGTTCCCGCAACACCCATTGCGGAACTTGCGTTGACCGAGCTGGCGGTCACATCGAGCGACACTTTTCCCGACGTTTCAATCAGGCCTCCGTCCCCGCCCAGCCCACCCCCGCGTGCCGAGATCGTGCCATGCATCCGCGTGGTGTGGTCGGCCCAGACAATTACTTTGCCGCCACGTCCACTGTTGTGCGAGTCGGCGCGAATGATCGAGTCTTGGGAGACATAGGTGACGTAGGCGTTTGTCACTTCGCCCTTGCCCAAATAATCGCCTCCGATCAAAACCGTTCCGCCGCCGGCTGACCCCGATGCATCGATGCGTGTTTGATCGAGTAAACCGACATGGAATCCCAACACATGAACGACACCGCCTTGTTGTCCCGCTTGGTCGGACGAAACGTCGATCTGTCCGCGGACGATCGCAATGCCGTTTCCGCCGCTATTGAGAGAGACAAAGCCGGCGGAGGCTTCGATGGAGCCGTCCATTTCGAGCGACGGGCCGGAAAGTTCCACAGTGCCGCCGTGATTGACGATGCTGCCGGTGGCAGTGAGTGTCAGTTCCTCGGTCGCGACGAATTCAACCTCGGCATGATCGGTGTGAATCGCGGAGGAGAGCTGCACGTGGCCCGCCGTCACGCGAACGTCACCGCCGCCCAAATTCGTTTCGCCTGAAAACACGATCGAATCGTTGGCGTCGCCCTGGAAAATGAAGCTCGCCGCGAACGAATCAGAAAGTCCCTTGACATCGACGTGATCCGCATCGGTTTCACCGTCCACGTCGGATACGATTCGCAAGGATTCATTCGGATCCTCGAAGGACATCGTGAACGGCGATTGCGGATCGATGTTTGCGTCAAACGCATGCCAGACCTGCAATTGGCTGACTCCCGCGACGTCCGATTGATCCAGCGTGACCCGATCGGCATCGTTGCCCAGTTGGACGGTCAAATGGTCCACGCTCAGATCGTGGCTCAAATCCTCGATGCCCTCGAATCGAAATTCTGATCCGCCTGCGGCGGATCGGAGATCAGAGTCCACGCGACCGGGAGACTCAATGGCATGGATCAGCGACTCGATGTGCCCGGCGGTCATGATACGCACCGAATCCTGGCCTTGTCCGCCATCAAACCGAATCGTCTGTTCGGCCATCGAGCCGTCCCCGAGATCGATGACGAGGGAATCATCGTCAGCGGAACCGTGGATCGTAATCGTTTCGACTTGATCGACCGAAACGCTGTTGACGCGTTCGCCGTTGACGCTGACGTGGACCTGATCCTGATCGACTTGCAAATGAAACGCATCGGCGTGGCCGTCGTTGGCGTCCACGCCGGCGTCGACGATCAATTCGCTGGCCAAACCATCGCCATTGAGTACGCGGCGGGTTTCCAGTCGCGTGACGTTCAATTCCGCGAACAGTTCCTCTCTCCGCCGATCGATCCGCCTTCGACGCACCGGTGGTCGTCCACCGGTGAGCTTTCGAATCCAATTGGGGAGTTTCATGATGACGAGCTCGGAATCAACAAGGCGACCTGACGTTGGACCTATCTGCCGGGCAAGGAGTTCCCTGCATTCTTCCCGGCCGATGACCGCCTGCTGATCGGTCGAGACCCGGCGTGACCCCGACAGACCGGCAAATGGTACGAAACGAACAGCCGAAAGAAGCGTTCTCTTACCGACGATTGACGCAACCTTCCGATTTTAACACATCGCCCCTGGATCACCGTCAGAAACGCTGACAGGTCCGCAACCGTCCCGGTGTAATTTCGGTACAAACGGATCAGATTCCCAGGCTTTGCGGAATCTCGATCGGCTTGAGTCACAATTCTGGTCAACTGATGCACTTGATCTGGATGTAGCGGTCCTGCCTGTTTGTTCGCGCAACGCCAGAAACTGCAGTCCGATGTCCGTCGGCGACGAAGCCTTCTCTTGCTCCAGGTACTCTGTCCTCCCTTCACAGCGACCGCCATCGGCGGCCTCGAGATCTGAGCGGCTGATTTGACACGCTGATTGAACACACGTTGCATCAACACGTTGCATCAACACGTTGGAAAGTGACCGGCCATGACCG
This sequence comes from Stieleria sedimenti, assembly GCF_025060895.1. Lineage (GTDB taxonomy): Bacteria > Planctomycetota > Planctomycetia > Pirellulales > Pirellulaceae > Stieleria > Stieleria sedimenti. Next base: position 68,822 of record NZ_JANZKV010000007.1, read on the forward strand.
ACTCGGTAAACCGCTCGACGCGATCGCGTCGCATTCGACGTCGAAACACCCTTGAAACGTTGTGCCGCAGGGGCGTGGCCACGCTGGCCTGTGCCGCATCGATGTTGACCGCCACACAGCTGGTCGCCGGGGATGCGGGCGTCGTCGGCGGCGTGCCGATCACCACCGATCCAACCGCCAGCATCATTCGACTCGCCCCCAGGATTTTGGTCAGCAACCCCGCCGGGCAACCCGGTGACACATTATTAAGCGGTAGGGCGCGAGCCCCCCGGTGCTATAGCAAAAATGAAGAGCCGGAGGGCTCGCGCCCTGCCGCTAACCCCTCAAGAAACACATGGGAAAAATGCTTCACAGCGTTGCCCTCCGGGAGCGATGTTTCTGCGCGGGAAGCCTCGAATCAGTCGCGGCGTCATTCGGACCCGCCGACTCTCGTCTCCCAAGTGACCTTTTCCTCGCTCCATCAGGCCGGCCAAGCATCGGCGGGCGAGCCCTTGGCGCAGCAACCATTTGAGTCGCTGCCCCAACCGCCCTCTGTCAACACGGTGGAAGTGGAAGTGGAGGTGCCGGCACTGGTGCAGCCCGTGCCCGTGTCGCAACCGCCAGGTCTGTTGCCGATCCGCCGTGAACCCGTTTTGGAGTCTGCCGACGAAGGCTCCTCAACCTTCGATTCATTTGACGATCCACAGCCGGAGCTGATCGAAAGCGACGTGTTGGACTTGGGTGACAGTCAGTTCGGTCACGATGTCATGCAGCGGGAACCTGTCACAGCCCCGACGCAATCCACGGGGGCGTGGCTGGACATTCGCCCCCGAGGTCTGGGAGCGTCATCGCAGCAACCGGTTGCCGACGCGGATCTGCCCGCCGATACCAGTGGTCTGGCCCGGCACGATTCTGTTCCGCAATTGACCCTGTTGCATCGGTCTGACCTGACCATGCGAGACTTTTGGGCGGGCGCGTCGTTTTGTCACCAGCCGCTGTACTTTGAAGACAACCGATTGGAACGCTACGGCGCGATCCGTGGTCCGCTGAAACGCGTGCCGGCGGTCCACTCAGGGATTCACTTCGCATGGAAAGCCGGTGTCTTGCCGTTGTCCGCGGCCATCGATCCGCCCTGCAGTTCCGTTCGCAGCGGCTACCACACGCCACCGTTGAAACGGTTGATCAGATGACCGTTTTGAAGGTCCGTGAGAGGACGCGGAGCACACGTTGGCTGAGCGGTTGCGATTGAACCGAAATCTTCGCCCGCCCGCGAGCGCCGATCAGCAGCGGCACATCGGTCGAATCGAGTTGAACGTGGGCCTTGTAGGACGTCGTTTCCGGTCGCAGCACGCCGGCTTGGTCGACACGGCTGGAGAGTTGTTGGTCCACCGCCAATTCCGATGGAACACTTTTCACGCTCACGCGTGAAATCTCTGTCACCGTGCCGGCGATGACTTCACCGCCGGCGATGTCCAACAACAGCTTCACCCGCTGATCCTTGCGGACAAACTGCATGTCCGATTGGTCGATGTAAACCGCTGCTTCAAAAGCGTCTTCTCGGCCGATCAGGCAATACAGTGTCTTTCGTTCCAGCGTCATCCCCAAATTGCTCGGGTCCATCGGCGTGCCGCTCCAATGTTTCAGTTCCAGCTCACCGGGCGTCGGCGGCTGCAGCGTCGGCGGAGCCAGCACCGTGCCTTCAACGGGGGCGGTCAACACCAATGCTTCTTCGTCCTTGCGCAACTGACTCAATCTGCGTTGCAAGTCGGCTAGGATTTCTCGGGCGGCCGGCAATTGAGAGGCCAGCGTCTCGTCGTCGCCACGCAACGATTCCAGATGCTTGACCCGCAGTTCTTGGTGACTCAGCTGACCACGAACACTTTCCAGCTCGCGCCTGACTTCGATGTTTTCTAAGTACGCCAGCGGTTCTCCCGCGGCCACCTTCGTCCCGGTTGCAACCGATTGCGTCAGCCGGCCCGGCACCGAAACATAGACGCGGCGGGCATCGAGCGGCTCGATCATCGTCGGCGCGACAATCCGGCAGGGAAGCGGCACCCAAAGGCAGGCGGCGACCAGCAAGGTCACCACTCCGGCGGAAATCAGCAACCGGCCGGGCTTCACTTTGCGACGTGTCGAGGGGTTGGTCATGATTCGCGATACCGCGGTCAAGAGAGGTGAAAGAAGTCCGACAAGCAAAACGACGGTCAAAATCTGGGCGATCAGAATCAATCCCGCCGGTTTGCAAATGCGGTACACCAGATACAGGATCGAAACCATCACCACCATTCGGTAAAACATCGATGCGAGAGCGTAAACCAGCAACACCCCACGACGCCCCTGAACGGAGACCGGTTTCCCAGGATCAATGCCCAGAAAGACACGCCAGGCGAGACGCTGCACCACGCGCCGTGAGTCCTGCCAGAGATTCGGCAAATCCAGAACGTCGGACAAGATGTAGTAGCCGTCATACCGCAGCAGCGGATTTCCGTTGAGCAGCACCGTTCCGATCGAACAGACAATCATCACGTTCAGGCAAAGAGTGTTGAACAACCCCGGTTGGCTGGACAACCACAGGATCGTGCAAAGCGATGCCAGAACCACCTCGACAAGGATCCCCGCTGCACTGATCGCCACACGCTGCAATCGACTGGACAGCTTCCATGCGTCGGTCACATTGCAATACAAACAAGGCGTGAACACCAACAACATGACACCGAGCTCATGACAGCGGGCGGCGTAGTGTTTGCACGTCAACGCGTGACCGATTTCATGAAGCAACTTGATCAACGCCATCGCCACGGCCAACGCCAATAAATTGCGCGGGCTCAGCAACGCATTCATCTCCGGCAATCGCCGCGTCAATGAACCCTCTTGCGTCACCAGCAACGCAACCGCCGTGACAACCAACAATCCACACGCCGCACCACACCAGGGCGAGAAGATCCAACGCAGTTTCGGATACAGCCAGTTCAGTAAGCAATCGGGATCAAATCCGCGAAATCGGATCGCCAGCGGATTGGAGAACGCATTCATCCACGAGGCGCGTCGCTGCTGGTCATGACGCGTCCGCAACGGTTCGCCTTGTCCCGGTGCATCGGAAAGGACCAGTCCGTTGCGATGCAAATTGGCCACAAACCAGTGCAGCCGTTGGTTGGTCATCCGACGCGGGGCGAAACGTTGTTCAAACCGTTGCTTGATCTGCTCCAGACTCGAGCGACCATCGAGCCACCCCAGGATCGCGAACTCCTCTTCACGGAACTGAAAGTATCGCAGCGCAAGCGGGTCTTTGATCACCCACACGTGATCTCCGCGACGACGCTGTGGATAGACTTCCAGGTCCGGACGTTTGCGGAGTTTTAAACGCCCCACCCCCGCCGATGATTCACTGTCGGTCGACACTTCGCTCGTCTCCCTTGTGCTCTGTTCAGATCTAAACGTTCACGGAGCACCAGGGTCAATCCGTGATGATCGACATTCGAGCGCGATGTCCGGGTTGCAATCGTCCGTCGTGGTTGTCGACCTCGGCCCAGATGCGAACCTGGCCGTTGACCGGGTCGATCTCGCGGCTGACGAACACAATCGTTCCCGAATAGGATTGCGCGGTTTTGTCTTCGTCGTGTGGCATGACCTGGACCGGCAACCCCTTCAACGCTTCGGTGACTCGGCTCGCTTGGACAAATCCCTCCGCACGCAACCGTTTGATGCTGACGATCCGAAAGATCTTTTCGCCAGGTGTCACCCACTCGCCCACGTGACGCAACACTTCGACCACCTCTCCGCTTTGCGGCGCCAAAATGCGCCGCACCTCGATGTTTCGTTCAGCCATAGCCAATGCGTTGGCCATCAAGTCCTTTTTCGTTTTGGCGTTTTGAAGTTCGCTGCGGGCTTTTTCAATCTCAATCTCTGCCTGTTCGGCATCCAATCGCGCTTTTTCCAGTTCCGACTGAGACACGCTTCGCGGCTGAGCGGCGTCGGCTCGGACCAGTCGATCGAAATGGGCCTGTGAATAGACCCTCGTCTTCATAGCCGATCGGATCGCGACATCGTTTTCAGCGTCACGCATCGCGATGTCCAATTCAAACGTCGCACGCTTGTAATCCAACTGGGCTTCGGTATCGTCGATTTGCGCCAGCAGATCTCCCTTTTCGACCAGCTTGCCTTCCGATGCATGGACCTGGACCAGCGAGCCGACCGCCCGAGCGGGCACGTCGACTTGATCGATCAAGCGAATCAGCACCGAATCCACCCCGATCGTTTCGGCCGAGCCAACGACGCAAGCTGATGCGAGCATGATCGTCCACAAGCCCAGGTGAAACATGCCGATCGGTCTCCCATTCTTCATTCGTACTTCCCGTTCGTGATTCAACCGGTTCAAAATAAAATCCATCCTCGGACCGTCTCGAAGAGGTCGTGTAGCCAGACGAATCCCAAGGATCGACGCCCGCAATCGAATTTCGCCTTGATCGTCGTTCCCGGTCGCAGCAACTCCACCGCTTCGCTGGGGACTGAAACCAGTACCCGTGTCGAAGCCTGCTGTTGGTCCAGCACTTCGGTGCGTCCGGCGATCTGCTTCAAGTTGCCACGATACGTCGGCGAGCTGCCGGTCGCCAGTGTGAACGAAACGTCCAGGGGCTCGTCCTCGATTCGCTGGGCCGAGATCACGTGGCCGACGCTGCGATCGGGGACCAACAATTCCAGCACCCAGGGACCGGATAGATCCGCCACGCTGACCAACAACTGACCCCGTTGGACCGGACGATCGGACAACAAATCTTCGGGATCCCAGGTCAGAATCCGCCCGCCGATCGGACTGCGTATCTCCAAGCTGTCGCGTTGCTTGCGGACCAATGCGATCTGGGTCTGCAAACTCGCCAGTTGCTGCTTCAATTCTTGTTCTTCGGCGGCCAACTGACCTGGGATTCGAGCCGACGCGTTGTCAAATCCGCTTTGAACACGCGCCGACGCGATCGCCAACAATCGTTTCTCCGTCGTCTGGTACTCGCCCTGCAACCGTTCCAGTTCAAGTTCCAGATCTCGGCTGCGGAGCACCACCAGAATCTGGTCGGCGCTGACCGATTCGTCGTGGCCGCCACGCACCTCGACCACTTCACCATCCACGGGCGCATAGATGTTGCGCCGGATCAGCGGTTGCGCTTCCCCTTCGGCTGCCACGTAATGGGTCGCCGGAATCAATCGCAGGACCAAGATCGCCAGCACCACAGCCACCGTGACGATCGCCAGTTTGCGTCGTTGCAGCCCACCATATCGGATCGTCCGACGTAACCAGCGGGCCAGCGACAGCATGGGCAGCGATTGGTAGTCGATCGCGTTGCGCAGCGCCGAACTGCAGAGGTTGGCGATGCGAACAATCCGCTCTTCCGCATCCGGGGCGATCGAAGCGTCGAACGTTTCTAACACCAACATGCCGACCAGTGATTCCGTCGCATCGCCCGATGCATCGGACGACACCAACAGCGGCACCACGTCGATGGATTGCGAGTGGGAGTCGTCGGCAAACGCACACAGGGGGCGTTCCAATTGAGGCGGGAACTGATCGGTCGTTCCCCGATAACGCAACCACTGTCGCGACGGTTCGATCGCTTTGGCCAGTTCTTCCATCGAACGCACCAGGTCCGAGCGGCGATCGAGCGTGTCGACGCCGCTGGTCGCAATCGCGGTCAAGCGTCCACGCAGGGGAACCAGCAAACTGACCCGGTCACAGCCGATGAACCAACGTCCGTCGTTGACGAATTGATACGCCGTGTCACGTAAGTCCAAACTCGCATGGGCACGCTGGCACAACGCTTCATATTGACGCCATCGATCGACCGCCGATTGAAGTTCCTTCAGCCGCTGTCGCCGCAAAAAGTCGCCCGCCAAATCCGCGACGATTGCCAGCAGACGTTCAGTTCCCGTTCGCGCCGCGGGGCTGACCGAGTTGGATTGAACCACTTCGAGCACGCCGATCACGTCCCGGTCCATCCGCAGCGGTGAACCGGTCCAGTAGTACGTTTCGTGGACGCCGCCGCGCCCTGACGGAGTTCCCTGGGGCCGGTCGCCCGGTGCGGTGGTGATGGGGATCGCGGCCGACTGCTGACGACTGCTGTCGAGCACCGAACGCAACAATCGTGTGTGGTGTTCACTGGCGATCAACGCGGCATCCGGCAAATCCGAGTCGACCTCTACCTGGCACAGTGACGCAAACCCTCCGTCGTCGTCCGCCATCCAAACGCTGCCGCCGGCAGCACCGAGCAGTTCAACGGTTCGCTCGAGTGCTTCGCCGGCGAATGCGTGAAGTGAAACGGAAGTCTGGGAAAGCTCGGAAATCTCGGCAACAAACTGCTCGATCTCGCCCCACTCTTCGCCGCATTGTTCCGGGGAGGACGTCACACTGTCTGCCAATTGAAATCGACCTTTTCGGTAAGATGGGAGGTCTGGGGCGTCTGTTGCGAATGTATCAAAAAGAGTGTCTTTGCCGAAAACAGAATCTATTTCGGCGGTCACGATGCCGATCTACGACTCGGGGCTACCATCGTACCACGGAACGATTCGCAAACGCTACGGAAAGAATTAGACCTCCGATGACGTGCAGGAGCATCACGAACTACGGCCTTTGCGCGATCTCCCTGCTGGCTTTGGTCGGTTGCGCGACCGGTGTTTCGGTGCCTCCTGCGGCGGTGACAAGTATCTTGGCGGAGGTAACGATCGCGCAGCCGGACCTGAACGAAGTGGTTCGGAGCGATGCCCCGCTTGGTGCCAACACGCCCTTCTCGATTCGCGAAGGTTCTTCGCCTGGCACGGCGGCGCCCCAACCCTGGGATCTGACCATCGATCAGGCGGTTCAGATCGCGTTGGCAAACTCCACGGTGCTGCGTGACCTGGGTGCCCGCGTGATTCAAACACCGGGATTAACGCCGACCATTTATGGACCGGCGATTCAGGCAACCGATCCGACCAGCGGCGTGGAAGCGGCGCTCAGCGAATTTGATGCGCAGGTCAACGGCGACCTGTTCCACGAAGACAACGATCGGGTGCTCAACAATGAGTTCGCCGGCGGCGGCGAAAATTTCTACCAACAGCAACTCACGCGGCTGGAATCGAGCCTGAGTAAACAAACGGCCTCGGGGGCTCTGTTTACCCTGCGCCACAATTTTGACGCGGACTTGAACAATTCCGATCGCAATCTGCTCGATGGCACGGCGTGGAATTGGAATTTTGAAGGCGAGGTCCGACATCCGTTGCTGCAAGGGCGGGGCGTCAACTTCAATCGAATCGCCGGCCCGAATGCCACACCGGGCGTCTACAACGGCGTCGTCATCGCCCGGCTCAGCGCCGACGTGACGGTGGCGCAGCTTGAGATCGCGCTGCGGGACTACTTGAGCGACGTCGAAAACGCCTACTGGGATCTGCACTTCGCCTATGCCGACTTGGAAGTCAAGCAACAGGCTCGTGACCGCAGTCTCAATACGTACTTGTTACTCAAAGCCCGGCAGGGGCTTCCCGGGGCCGAAGACGACAAACTGGCACAGGCCAAAGAGCAATACTTCCGATTCGAGCAAGACGTTCAAAACTCGCTGGCCGGTCGTTTGGTCGTCGGCACCCGCACATTCAACGGCAGCGGCGGCGGGACGTTTCAAGGGACCGGCGGCGTTTATGTCAACGAACGACGTCTGCGGTTGATCATGGGATTGCCGATCAACGACGGTCGACTGATTCATCCCACCAGCCCGCCGACCGATGCGCCGGTCACCTACCATTGGAACGACATCGTTTCCAATGCCTTGGCACGCCGCACCGAACTGCGCCGCCAGCGGCTGAACGTCGATCGACGACGCTATGAATTGACCGCCAGCCGAAATTTCTTGCTGCCGCGGCTCGATGCCGTCGGACGCTACCGCTATCGCGCCCTGGGCGAAAGCCTGTTCGATCACAATATCTCTCCGGCCGGTACCGCGACCGGCACGGGGACGCACGAGTGGTTGATGGGGCTCAGTCTTTCCTATCCGGTCGGATTCCGGCAAGCCCATTCGGCGGTCCGCAATGCCCAATTGAGGTTGGCCCGCGAACGCGCCCTGTTGACCGAACTGGAGCGTCAGGTCGTGTATGGATTGAGTAACGCGATGGCCGAAAGTGATCGCGCCTACGAGATCTTACGAACGGCGCTCAATCGCGAGAATGCGGCAAAAGAACAATACGAGATCCTGGCCGGTGAAGCCCAGGCGCCGGTGCGTCAATTCGATTTCAATGCCTTGTTGGATTCCGAACAGCGTTATGCCGAAGCGGCCAGCGACGCCAATCGTGCCCGAGTCCAGTATGCCTTGGCGACGAAAAACCTGAACTTCGAAATGGGATCGCTGCTGGAGTACTTCAACATTCACTTGACCGAAACGCAATCGGCCACCGCACGCAGGACATCGCCCGCGCCCGGCCGACAAATCGTTCGCTCCGTCGTCGATTTCGCCAAGGCTCCCTTCAGCGGCGAAACGCAACACGGCGGCGCCACTCCGGCGCATCCGCAACCCGGCGAGGTGATCGCGGTCGAAGAGTCGATTTTGGGTGAGAGCGAGATCAACGCAATCATCGAACGCGAGCTGGCCCACGAAGCGTCCATCACCCGCGGCAACGACCTCGACGCCCCGATCCGATCGCCCTCCGATCGCACGTTCTAGCCCAGCCTCTGATTAGGGCATTGGATCATTCTGTCGCGAATCATTCTGCCCTCTCTCTCCCGCCCCGATTTTCGCAGGCCACCAAAAAATGTCCCCCGGTTAACAAAAACAACCCATGCAGGATCGGCAGCCCTCGTGTGTATGATGGTCGTTCCGGGCGGTCGCAAGACAGGCTCCGTGTTTCTCCAACGATCCCCTCATCATCCCACTCTCCTCTTCCACTGATCCGATCATGCTGAACCTACAATACGACCGATACGTTGCCGACGGTTTCGACGAGCTCGGAGCCTTCGTGATGGTGATCGACGGCTTTCCGGCGGAAGAGCGTTATGAGCCGACGATCGAGCTGCTGGAATCGCTCGGCTATCAACGCAGTTCCGCCACCGAGATCGGCGATGGCGAATACGCGATCAGCACGCCCGCTGGCGAAGCCACCGAGAAGTCGCTGCGAGTTTTCTTTGTCAAATTCAAAATCGGCGGCGATCTGTATCTGTACCAGCCTCTCAACCGAACCCTCTTACGAGGCAAATCCTGCATCCCGCACCGGCCGGAGTCTGACTTTCGATTCGCCGATTGGTACCCGGTCAAGGGAAGCCCGGTCAAGGGACGCGCCGGCGTGATCGAAGAACAGTTGGCCGATGACTTCCCGAACGCTGCGATGGCGGCGCAGTTCTTGCATGACCACGGATTCAAGCGATCCAACACCCACAAAAAGCTCGGCAAGAACACGTACTTCGTCGCCAGTCGGCACGGCGACGGCCAGCCGTCGGGCATCGTGTTTCGCGGCGAGCAGGAAATCTACTTTTTCGACTACTACGCCGACACCCGTTTCATCATCGGCCCCAGCGGCCTGATCAAAGACGAGCAGCCGACTGAGCGACAATTTCAGACGACGGCATCGATCGCCATGATGAACCTGTTCGGCTGAGCAACGCACGGAAAATAGGTGGGATAGGCTTCCAGCCTGTCGACTCTGGAATGACGAGCCTGGAAGCCTATCCCACTCGCGAGATCCGACACTGATTCGCTCGCCCCTTGCCGCACGCGTGTCGGCATCCCCAACCGCCCAGCGGTCCGTGGGAGTCGCTTCCACGTCCCCAACCCCCGACTCCCGGCGTCCGGTCGCGTGGAAAACAAAGCCTCAGTCCCAAAAGAGCGATCGCCCTTCCCATGAACCACTAGTTAATTCGGGTGGTTCCCATTATCGGCAGTCCGACTGCTGATAAGATGCGTAAATCACGGCAGTCGAACTGCCAATAATTCATCGTTCACGCTGCGAACCGACGCCTGGCTGCCACGGCCTACGTCTTCTTTTGTGTCTTCTCGCGCTTTTTGTGGCAAGTGATCTGCTGCGGTTTGACTGGTGCGCCGGCGTCCTTGCTGGAAGGAGCTCACGCAAAGTCGCCAAGCCGCAAAGATTAGAACCCATTCCTTTGCGGCTTGGCGCCTTTGCGTGGTCCTTGTTCCCCTTGGGCCACGCTGATGCCGCAATGGGTGCGCTCGGACTGCGCCCACCGGAACTCATCGAACCTC
>NZ_JANZKV010000070.1 GCF_025060895.1 Stieleria sedimenti
GCTGGAATCCCTCCGGGATAGCTTGAGCGCCGCGATGGGTGAAGGTTTTTTGCAGTTGGTACGACTGGTACCTGGAAAGTGAGCAAGAAAGTTCAAAGGGGCCGGAGTCGGCCCCACCTTCCACCACTCAGCTCGAGTTCGCCTGGGTCTGGGAAACTGGCACCGTCGGGCTGGATTCGTTCTAATCAGGTCCTGTGACCGGCCCACCTGAGGAGCGACAAAGTTCCGGCGCACGATCTATCCACGTTCCGCCGTATGCGCGGATCGATCGCAATTCGTTCGCCAAAGCGAGACACATCGACTGACCACATGACCGAGACGACGCAAGCTCAGCCGCTCGTGGAGACCATCCCTGACGATCTACTCGAACTGTGGAAGAAGGGTCCGCTGATGCTGGCAACACGAGCGAGGCTTCCAATTGTCGAACTTCGCGACCGTACGCTGATCCTTCGATGGTGCCACGATGTGATTTCTGCGGATGTATCGGAATGTCACTTCCGTGTCGGTAGGCCGTGGAAGATGAAGCACAATTCAAGATCGGCGCGTCCACTGGTTCCGTTCGGCAATCATGATTTGATCCTCGTCGATTTTCCGCCACTCTATCGCGGGTTCTTCTCCGGCAGAACGCATTCGTACAACACGGCCCCGGTCGGCTACACTGAAGCTTCCCTTCAGGCATGGAAACGTGCTTTGGCCCCATTGATCGGTGAACCAAGCGAAGAACCAAAGTCGCCGATCGCGAGTTTTTTGGAATCATGAGTTTTGGGCGGCGACTTGGCCGTGCCCTCTGACGACCACCGTTCGCGCTGCTAGCCAACGCTTGACGATTCGAACTGTTGATCGTGACATCGCTGACTCCGACGAATTGGATGGATCAGGGATTGCCGGCAGAGCGAAGTGTCTTAGGCCCGGAGGGCCGGTAGAGTGTCTGCCGGTGGCGTCAGCCACCGGGGGTGGATTCAATGAAATGCCCAAGGCCCAGCGGGCCGGCACAATGCCGAGCGTCGAGTGGACTGGGAGACCGATTGTGTCGGCCTTGCAGGCCTTCGTGATTCACTCCTTTTGATTCCTGTGGCTGACGCCACCGGCAAGCATTGTGTCAGCCCTCCAGGCTTCATCCCGACTCTACAAAGAAGTCGGTACAGCAAGGGGAGTGAAATGTCCCACGGCGATTCCGATCGAGTACATTGGCAGTGTGCGACGCTGGCCCGTGGCGTCGTCGTGGCCGGACGCGCCAACCATGTGGTACATCGCAGTCGGCGTGTCGAGTTTGTTTTTAGTTCAGGTCGATCGCGTCGACGCGGTGACCACAGGACATTCCGCCTACTGCCTGACGATCAACCGGTGGCATCGTTGACCTATCTCGTGATTTTTGTTGCGGCCTGCATCGCCGGATACTTGGCTTTGCATTATGGCGAGAAGGCAGCTTGGAAGCGTCGGGCGGCAAGGCTTCGCAGACGCGATCAAACGTCAATGGACGATTGGATTCACGCTATTCCAAATATTCCATCCGAATCAATCGTCTGTTGCGTTCAACTGATTGCCAATACAATTCGAGTCAATCCGCGGGTTTTACGACCAAACGATGCATTTGAAAACCAGCTTTCAGTTGTTGATGGTTTCTTCTGCATTGTGGAGAGCGACGATACTGATGAATGCATTCGCGACAGGATCGAGGAGACAACCGGTGTACGTCCTCGGAAAGGATGGCAAACCCTTCGTGATGTCGTCGAAGAATTTTCGGAGATACGAAACCAACGCAAGGAGGGCGGAATTATCGAATGCACATGAGCGACGGAGTCAAGTTTGAGTCTGTGTTTAGGTCTTTCGCCCGTCCCCGTGATTTCTACCGTTCGTCCAACAAGATTCACTTTCCTGGAAAAATCAATGTCGTGGGACGCAATCATCATGCGATTCGGTGATGCAAAATCGATCGATGAGTTTCCTCCGGACTTCACTCCGCCACCGGTTGCTGACTCTGCTACGCTGCAAGAAACGCTACGCCGATTGTTCCCGGATGCTGACCACGAAGATGAACGCTCATTTCTCGTCGGTGATGACTACTGGCTTGAATTTAACCACGGATGCCATACTGATGAATCTGGCAGTGTTTCTGCCGTTGGCATTCGATCAAACGCAGGTAGCGGCTCAATCCCGCATTTAAAAACTTTGTGTGACGCGCTTGATGCACGGTTGCTCGACATACAGACGAGCGAGTTCGCAGATTTTTCTTCGGACACAGAGAGTAGTATGCACGCTTTCTCGGAATGGCGAGATCGTGCGTTGTTGCAGCGACGGAACCAAGACTAAGACGGGAGAACCCGGCGAACGCACGTAAGGATCGAACGGAAAATAAGTGTCGGAACCCACTTATTTTCCGTGCGTTGCTAAGTCGCCGAGTTGAGTTGATTGAAGTGCTTCGTCGTTCGCGGCGACCACGTGATCGCTACCGTTGAACTTAATCGAATTGCTTTCCGCTTCGACGGTTAATGTGCGTTCACGGTGGGGCGGGGTTGCATGAAACTTGCTGCTGCAAGGCTAACGCCAGCTTCTTGAGTGCTCTGGCCGTAGGTGATCAGCGATTTGGTGCGACAGCCGTATTGATCTCTTGTGGCCAATCATGTGATCCAGCGGCGCATGACACCCCCGTCACTCGCGTTGTGTGGTCCGAGGGTGTTTTTCTTTGATTCAATGACGAATCCGACTCTGCACACGACGCGCCGCTCCTTGGGAGTCGAGCGTCTTGGGATGTTTGCAGTGCACCAACGAGATCAAA
>NZ_JANZKV010000071.1 GCF_025060895.1 Stieleria sedimenti
ACCGCAGTCGGCGAGTTGAGTTTGTTTTTGAGATCAGGTCATTCGCGCCGACGCGGTGACCACAGCCGTTCTGCCAATAAGTTGACTCGATGGTTCATCGCGTAAAATGTCGCAAATGTGACAATAGGATTCTGCCGCAGACGGCAGCGGACAACGATGGCCTGTGCGGAGTATGCGCTCGATCCAACCGAATGCTCGCCATGTTTCCCGACGAGATCCGAACGAAGGTCGAGAACGAAAGGGCGGAGTACGATCGGCGGCTAAATAAAGGGCTGGTTTTCACGCCCAGCGAATTTGAACTTTCGCACGCCGAAATTCCAGGGGAATTTACCGACACTGCAACATTCTGGACGCTCCAACCGGAATACTACACAGAGCGATGTGAGTCAACGCCGGGTGACGCCATCTCCGCGGCACGCATTGAAGCCACCGGCAATGTTTTCCTTGTTTCAAACAATGGTGGACAACTCAATCTAGGCTTCACTGCAAAGTATTCGGTCGTCGAGTACCAAAACGAAAATGATGAACATCTACGGTGCGCCTACTCTTCGTCAGCCAATCTCAACACTCAGGTGCAAAAAGCTGATCATGTGATCCAAGCTTGTCCATGTTGCGGTGTCGGACTGCTTTGGTATCCAAGTCGCTATCATATGCCTCGCGCACTTGCTTTTTCGATTTTCGAGAGTGTGCTGGACCACAAACCAATTCCCGGTGTCACTTGGCTGGCAACTGATGATTTCTCTTACGCCCAACCTGGTGTAGGATAAGGCAGAACCATCGGATGCACGACGAGTCGCCGAGTCGTGGTTGTTGAAGTGGAGGATCGCGCGCGGCGACCGCGTGATCCGTGACGTTCACGCTGCTAACCGACGCCTGACGAAAGCGCCCACTTCTTCTTTTGCGTCTTCTCGCGTTCTTTTGTGGCAATTGATTGGCTGTCGTTGGATCGTGACCCGGAGGACGCCCACCGGATTTCATCGAACCTCTGTTTCCTGAGATTCGCATTTGATGTCACGGTTCGATAGGTGCGCGGTCGACTCGGCCGACGAAGACAAACCGACGCCCGTCGATTCGAGTACGAGTACCGCGATGCTGAGTACGAGTACGATCCAAGACAAATCGGCGCCTGAAATGCCGACTGCTGATTGGGACACCGAATTTCCCACGGCGATTCAGATCGAGTACATTGATCGTCAACGACGATGGCTCAATCTGTCGTCGCGGCCGACCGCGTGAACCAAGTGGTGCACCGCAGTCGGCGAGGCGAGTTTGTTTTTGAGTTCAGGTCGATCGCGCCGACGCGGTGACCACCGCCGTTATCCGACAAAGAATCACATGAACCCAGACACCGACCCCGAAGACGAATGGACGCTGTGGCGGGACGCTCGACTCGCCGCGCTTGAGTCCATTCTCGGCAAATCACACGACACCGTCGGTCATGGGACGATCCCCTTCAATCTTGGCGCTGACCTTGGTGGCACCGCGGATATCGTCTACTTCCACAACCATGTGGACGGCATTGTTTCTGTTACGGCAGAACTGATCGGGAATCCGGATCAAGTCCCAAATTCGATGGGGAACTACGAACTCGCGATTTGCTGTCGCGACGGTAACGACTGGGGACCGAATATTGTTGGGCAACTTGCACACTACACACTCGAAACCCCATTGGAACCCGGCCAGACCATGGACATCGGCCCTGCAACTCCGGATGGTTCAACGATCGACGCGTTCCTGTTCTGCGACTACGGACGCTTTCGGGTGCGTGACCAAGATGCGGGCATCATTATGTGCGTTGGTATCACGTCGTCCGAATTGGCCGCGTGCCGCAGTGGTGATCGTGAACGCGTCGAATCACTGTTAAAATCGGGTGGCGTGTTTCCATTCAACGACCTTCAACGTGAAAGCGTTGTTTGACACACCACGTCGGATAACAAAGCCGTGAACCGGAGCACTCAATCACGCGGCAACTGAAATCAAAGTCCTCCGTTCGTGCCCGGTTACGGCAGACGTTATATGCACACACAAGCTCGATCGGAGTATCAATGGGACAGTACGAGGATGTGTTGAAGTTCCTCGCCGAATGTGAGGACCCAACTGAGTCCCAGATGAACACGCGGACCACGCTCACCACCGACGCTGCGAGAAAGTTGGAGCAAGCATTTCCTGGATTGCCACGGGATTACGTCGATTATCTCGTCGAGGTTGGATCCGGCGCTTTTCGTGAATGCCAATATGCTGTGTATGACAGATTCCTCGATCCTGGTGACATATTCGACGCTGAAACTGCCGCATCATTTGGCAAGCGAATTCTATGCTTCGGCGACAACTTCTCAGGCGATCCTGCGGGCTTTCTTCCTGACGACAATTGGCGTGTAGTTGAATTGTGGCATGACAGCCTAGATTTGTATGATCCCAAACAGAATTTTGGTGAGTTCATTCGTGGCAAGATGCTCATGGATTCAGATGGAAATGACTTGTGTCAAAGTTGACCGAAACCGAAGCAGCAAATAACAATCGGATGCACGACGAGTCGCCGAGTCGTGGTTATTGAAGTGGAAGATCGCTCGCGGCGACCGCGTGATCCTTTCCGTTACCCGACAAAGGCGTC
>NZ_JANZKV010000072.1:0-65467 GCF_025060895.1 Stieleria sedimenti
AGCCTGCACACCAACGGTTGCTGAATTCCTTGTCGCTTCTGTCCGTGCTACTCAGGTGGTTCGCGAAATGAGTGTTCTTTACATCGCATTGCCGATCGCGTTGCTGCTGGGCGGCGGCGGACTGATTGCGTGCCTGTACTGCATCCGGGACGGCCAGTATGACGATTTAGATTCTCCGTCGGTGCGGATTCTGGTGGATGAGCACCGGGTGGATGAACAGGGCCAACCGCAAGAAGAACTTGGGGAGCCCTGACCGAGAGCGGCAAAAGGTGTCGCTCTCGATTGGACTGATGGGACCGAGCGCGCAACACGCGTCACAAAACAACCCACTCTCGAAGTGTGTCATCCACCAAACCTAGACGGCAGCAAACGGTCAACAACCCGGCTGCTAGATCAGCAGTGGGAAAGCACCGATCACACTTGGTGGGTGCAGCCCAATGCCACCAATTTCGACGCCAATCCCTTGGTCGGTGAACGGAGTGATCGTCGCCGTTCGCCCTAAGAGTGTTGGCTACGCGATAAGTTTGACAATTCCACTTCTTGAGAAACAGTCGCATGAGCAAATTTAAAAAACCGATTCTAGGCGTCCTTTGCGGGTTCGCTGTCTTCTATTTGGCGACATGGTTTGTGTTTCGTTCAGATAGGACAACTCAGGATTTTGCCGACCATGTTTACCGTGCTCGATACAATGAGGCAGCCGAGATGCTCACCGCCCCTTGTTCGATCAAATTGGAAACAGATGGCGGTTTGACGCTTGTTGATCGTGCTGGCAAATCAACGTTTGTGCCACCAGGACAATTGCCCTTCAAGGTCGGGGGCGGTCGACCAGACGCGCCGGGAGACTTTTCAATGACTGCACTCGGAAGCTCTACGAACGGCCGATTAGATGCGCCCGCCATCATCATGTACCTCAGCGTTGAGGGCGGCAGGATTTGCATCGACCATGTGGATTCCTAACCGCAACAGGATGGGCGAACAATGTGGTGCACCCGAGCACGCGATCAGGGTGTTTTGAAATGGAAAGTCAACCGCGCGTGCCGGGTGACCACTGACGTTCGCGCTGCCAACCGACGCCTGACGATACCAGCTGTTGATGGGATCGATTTGGTGCCACCCACCATTTCTGGACGGCAACGAGATCAATAATCCTGCTGCCAAAACAGTAGGTGACACCATTCATCTCATTGTCTGAATGCAGCAATCGGAAAAGTTGCCCACGGATGGCAGCGCGAACCCACGGATCGTCCTGCTGATCGCTATCGGTGGGTTCATTTTCTTTTCTCCCAAATTATTCGCAGGGGAGGCCGCATTCGGGAATCGGTCCTCATCGATTGGGCCGTACGGACGCGATGGATCCAAGCCCTGTCCCCGCGCTAACTGTCTCGAATCCACTCGCCGCAGTTCGTCAGCGTTTTGGTGCGGTCGCCGTCTCGATCTCTTGTGGCCCATCGTGTGATCCGCGGACGCATGACTCCCCCGTTGCTCGCGTTGTGTGGTCCGGCGGTGTTTCTCTTTGACTCAAAGACAAATCCGACCGAACGCACGACGCGCCGATCTTGGGGAGTCGAGCGGCTAAGGATGCCTGACTCGCAAAAATGAGATCAAAACGCGGCCTGCTTCGCGACGCTGATGAACTGCATGCCCGAAATTCTTGAAGCGGACGATTTGCGTAGGGCAGGTGATTGGGAAACGTATTTTGCCTCGCGTGTGGCAAGGTGCGTCACAATCGGCGATGATGGAGGCTGTTGACCGAAGTCGCGGACCAGCTTTCCTAGCTTGACCGCATATTGTGACCGTTTGCTGTACGAAACAATGTTGGGCGGGCGAATCATATGTCCACATCCAGGAACGCGAAACAATTCTCCCTACGGGGTGTATTCCGCTATGTCATGGTCTGTGCGGTCGTTTTCGCCTTTTCTGGATTCCTGTATCGTCAGTGGTTTCTCCCTCGCAATGTTGGCATGGCCGCGCAACAGCGATTTGACGAAGCATTTGCGAAGAATGCGTGGAGTGGCTGGGCACAAGTCCACTTTCTAGACGGACGTGTTTGTATTGCTTCCGACATCGATGACGATGGGATCAAAGTACTGAGCCCAATTCTTGAAGATATCTACTGGTTGATACACCTTGAATTGTTCGGGACGTCCATCAGTGATGATCAACTCGCTAATCTGCGGCAGCAACTTCCAAACGTCCACATTGATCGCCGGTGGGGTCGGACAGCTGAAGCAGTGCCCAATCAATTGTAGGCCGCAGGGATCGCTGCAGGTGGGTGGCACCATTCATTGATGGGGGTGACGACGGGGGCAGCCAAGTGGCCCCCATCGACTCCGCCGTCGGGGCCGATTCCCATCCAATTTGGGCACGGTAGCGTGCTAGAATGGGACGACTGAGACTGTGACGACTCTTGATCGCCCCGAATACTGCGTCTAGCGTTAACAGCGTTACGCCGATCCTCTTGGTGGGATTGCTAAACCGGATGTTTTGGATAAAGAAATGGATAGACTCGGGGAAACTGAATCTGAGTCCGGGTTGGGGCAGAGAACTGCCGAGCAAGCCCGACGGGCTGAATTTAACGTGTCGGGTATGACCTGTGCCGGGTGCGCTCAATCGATCGAGCGGTCGTTGTTGCGGCAGCCGGACGTGAGTTCGGCCGCGGTGAACTTTGCCGGCGGCAACGTGGTGGTCAATTACGACCCGACGAAAACCGACGAAGCCCGATTGGCCGAGGTGATTCGTCAGACCGGGTTTCAAGTGGAAGAGGGAGACCGCGACACCGCCGAGGAAGACCGTCGGAAAGAGCAGCGCGACACGATGGTCATGTGGCTCGGCGTCGCGCTGACCTTGCCGTTGTTTGTGCTCAGCATGGGCCGTGATTTCGGTCTTTGGGGGCCGTGGGCGCATGCCGGGTGGGTGAACTACTTGATGTTCGCCCTGGCCACGCCGGTTCAGTTTTTTGTCGGCCGCGAGTTCTATTTGGGGGCCTATCGATCGCTGCGCAGCCGATTCGCCAACATGGACGTGTTGGTGACGATGAGTACCTCGGTCGCCTACTTTTTTAGCGTGGCGGTGATGCTGTTGCTGTCCTTCGGCAGTGAGATGCTGGGGCAACATGTCTATTTTGAAACCTCCGCCACGATTATTTCTCTGGTGATGGTCGGGCACTGGATCGAAAGCCGTGCCAAGACGCGAACCAATGGTGCGATCACATCGTTATTGAATCTGCAAGCGAAAAACGCGCGTGTCCTCCGCGACGGCGTGGAAGTCGACTTGCCGATCCAGGACGTGGTTGTGGGTGATCATGTGATCGTGCGGGCGGGGGAACAGATTCCCGTCGATGGCGCTGTGATCGCGGGTGAGAGTGTGGTCGACGAGAGCATGATCACCGGTGAAAGCATGCCGATCCACAAACCGGTCGGCAGCGATGTGATCGGTGCAACGATCAACGGCGATGGCATGTTGACCGTCGAAGCGCGGCACTTGGGGGCCGAATCGGCGCTGGCGCGAATCGTCAAACAGGTGGCCGAGGCCCAGGCGACCAAGGCGCCGATTCAGAAGCTGGCCGATCAGATTTCAGGGATTTTTGTTCCGATCGTGATCGCGGTCGCGCTGGTCACGTTTTGCGTCTGGTTTTTCGTCATCGGCGACACCGTCGGGGCGATCTTGCGAATGATTTCGGTGTTGATCATTTCCTGCCCCTGCGCGATGGGGCTGGCGACACCGCTGGCCGTGACGGTGGGCATGGGACGCGGGGCCGAGAACGGCATCCTGTTCAAGTCCAGCGAGGCCATCCAGCGAGTCGGTGCGATTAAACATGTGGTGCTGGACAAAACGGGAACGATCACGCGTGGCGAGCAGGTGGTCACCGACACGATCGCCGTCGCGGGTCTGAACGACGAACAATTGATCGCAATGGCCGGCAGTGTCGAACGCGGCAGCCAGCACCCGATCGCCACCGCCATTCTGGCCGAAGCCGATCGGTTGGGCGTGGACACGTCGATGCCCGACGACGTCCAGTCCAGCTCCGGTCAGGGCGTGACGGCTGTTTGGCAAGGACAGCGCGTGCGGGTCGGCAATCAGCGTTTCATCGAACAGGATTCGTCGATCGATCCCGCCTTGCAGGCACGCGCGGCGGAATTGCAACGCCAAGCCAAAACGGTCATGTGGATCGCTTGCGAAGGCGAAGTGGTCGGGTTGATTGCCGTGGCGGACACGATCAAACCGGAATCGGCTGAGGCGATTGCAAGGCTGCACGGCCAAGGTATCGTGGTTTCCATGCTGACCGGCGACAACCAACACACCGCTGCGGCGGTCGCCAGCCAGGTCGGGATCGACGACGTGATGGCGGAGGTGTTGCCGGGTGAAAAAACACAGCGGATTCGCGAGTTGCAGTCGCGGGGCGAATTCACCGCGATGGTGGGCGACGGAATCAACGACGCCCCGGCGCTGGCGCAGGCGGACGTGGGGATCGCGATCGGCACCGGCACGGACGTCGCGATCGAAGCGGCGGACGTCACCTTGTTGGGCGGGGAATTAAGAGGCGTCGCGCGGGCGATCAAGCTGTCGGTGCTGACGATGCGCAACATCAAACAAAACCTGTTCTGGGCGTTCGCCTACAACGTCGCGCTGATTCCGATCGCCGCGGGGGTGCTGGCCGGAGTCGAATCGGCGCCGATGTGGCTAAGAGAGTTGCATCCGATCACTGCGGCACTCGCCATGGTCGGTTCGGATTTGGTGATCGTGAGTAATGCGTTGCGGCTGAGACGGGTGCAGGTGGATGAGTGAAGGGGTAGGAAGATTTTGTGGGTAGGAAGATTTTGTGGGTAGGAAGATTTTGTGGGTAGGAAGGTTTTGGCTAAATCGAACTGAGGGTGCTTTTCGTAATTTTCTTACCTCCAAAATCTTCTTACCTCTTTTCCGCAGCTGCACAGAATCGCGTCCCCGCATGCCCATCGCATCCGCGGAATGCGTTAATCGACGTGCCCCTTGGGAGTCACCTTGCCGGGTGCCGACCGTGGCTTGATCCAACCGTTGTCGATGTACCACCGTGTGGTGTCGTCGATCCTCTTTTGAAGCGTCTTGGCGGGTCGAAAACCGGTCTCGCGGCGTAGCCGATCGGCGTTGCAGGCCCACGATCCCGCCGTCGCTTCCCTGGCTTTATCGATGCTGAGGATGTGTGGCCGACCGCGTAGCCGTGAGACGAGCTCGTTGACGGCGGCGATGGCCCAAATCGCTGCCGAGGGGCCGCGCAAGATGAAAACGTGTTTCTTTCCCAATGATCGACCGATCTGTCGTCCCAGCTCGGCATAGGTGGGCGTCTCATCGGCGGCGGCGAAGTAGATGCCTTGGTGACAGGCGGCGTCGCCACAAAGCCGTTTTCCGCGGGTGGCGACATCCGTCAGCGCACGGCAGAGGTCATCGACGTGGACGACGGAGAAGACATGGTCGGCGAAGCTGGGGACCAGATGCAGACTCCATTTGGCGATACCGTTGAACATCTCAAACCCATCGCGATCTCCGGGGCCGAGGACGATCGGCGGGCGGACGATGGAAACCGGCAGTGAAGCGGCAAACTCACGCACGGCGAATTCGCCGCTCAGCTTACTTTGGCCGTAGTCGGAGACCGGCGCCGGCGGGTCGGCTTCGGTGCGCGGCGTCGATCCAGAACAGGGGCCGGCGGCGGCCAACGAGGAAACGTGCACGAAGGTCGGGGGAGCGTCGAGGGCGGCACAGCAAGCGGCCAAGTGCTTGGGGCCCAACGTGTTGGCTTGCTCGAAGTCTGGCTTGCGGAGCGCCTTCGTCGTGCCGGCCAGATTAAACACGATCTCGCAATCTCGGACCGCATCCTCGAGGGATCGCGGGTCGGAGAGGTCGCCGACGATGAAGCGTGGATTCCATCGATGGAGAGAACGAAGATCGGAACTCGATCGAATCAGGCACGTGACCCGGTCCCCTCGTTGTGTCAAATGCCGGACCAACTGAGTTCCGATGAACCCGGTGGCCCCGGTGACTAAAACGTTGGCCATGACTCTCACGCTCAGTACGCGGTGTTAGGCTAATCCCGTGTCGGTTCAAGCCCCTTCATCGTCGATTTTCCGCTCGCAAATTCATCCGTCGGCAGGCCGCTTTGCTGCAGCACCGAAACGAACAGGTTCGCTAAAGGATAGTTGCGGTTGCGGTCAAAGGCGAGATGTTGTCCGTGGCGGAAGCCGCCACCCCCGACCAAAACCGGCAAGTTTCGGTTGTCGTGACTGGACGCGTTGCCGAGATTGCTGGTCATCAGGACGGAGGTCTGGTCGAGCAAGTTGCCGTCGGTATCTTCGAAGCCGGCCAAGCTGCGGAGGAAGTCGCCGTAGGCGCCGACGATCTGTTCTTCGATCAACGCCAACTGGGCGAGCTTGTCTGCGTCGCGGCCGTGATGGCTGAGCGTGTGATAGCCTTCGTCGACGCCTTCGATCGGCAACTTGGCGTTGCCGCCGGGCAGATTTAGCGTGATGAATCGCGTCGAGTCGGTTTGCAGGGCCAGTTTCATCAAACTCAGCATCATCGCCTGGCAACCGACCAAGTCATTGGCGTCCGGTGGGGTCGGCGGCTTGGCATCGACGACCGGCTTGGGCATTTTCGCCCATCGTTCGTTGGCGGCCATCCGTTGTTCCAGCTCGCGCACGCTGGAGAAGTAGGAATCCAATCGGTTGCGATCGCCGGCCCCCAGATCACGTTGCAATCGTTTGGCGTCTTCGTTGACCACATCCATGATGCTGCGTCCGCTGCGAATCCGATCGGCTTGCCGCAAACGTTCTTGTTGCGACTGGTCGATGAACAGCGTCGCGAACAGTTCCGCCGGAGAACTCAGCGACGGGATCATCGCCCCGGTGTCGGTGTACGAAGGGCTTTGGGTGCCGCTGGTGCTGAGGACCAACGACGGATAACGCGTGGCGCCGCCGAGATGTTTGGCGAGGTATTGGTCCACCGAGATCGTGTTCTTGGCGCTGCCGCTGTTGCCGATCGGCGTGGCGGTCAAGATGCTCGCTTCGGCGCGGTGTCCGTTGGAAACGCCTGGGTGGCTGCTGCCGGAAACGACGGTGAATTGATCGCGGACGTCAGCCAGTGGGTTCAGGTAGCGGGACGAGGCATACGTGCGACCGGCTTGTTCGGGAAACAGGTTTTCGCCGAGCAACCCCAAGCCGATCGTGACCGAGACGAAGCGGTGGGCTGGAGGGTCGGATGTTGCACCGGCGGAGGCATCCATCGCCGAGAGCCAGGGCAGTGACATGGCGACGCCGCTGCCTCGCAGCAGGGTACGACGGGCCAGGCGACTCTTCGGCGAATGAAAACGGCTGGGGGCGGTACGCCCGGCGTGGTCTTGTTTTTTCGTCATCGTTTCACTTGGTGAGGAAGGTTTGGCTGGTCACGACGGCTTCGATCAGCGAACGCAAGCGATAGCCATCGGATTTGGTTTGAGCGACGATTTGGTCCAGGGTCTTGCGGTCGGCGAACGTGATTTCGTGTCCGGTCGCATAGACGAGCAGTTGGGCGGCAAAGTTGCGGGCGACCAGATGGTCATCACTGGCGGCGAGTTCACGGAAGGCGACGAAGGAATCGAATGCTCGACCGTCGGCAAGCCGGTACGCCGAGTCGACTTCGGGGCCTTGTTTGTACGAACCGCCGCGCCGCGTCAGGTAATGATCACGCCATTTGCCGGCGGCGTCAAAGTGTTCCAGCGCAAAACCGGGAGGATCGATTTTGGCATGGCACGAAGCGCACTCGGTTTGCGAACGGTGTTTTTCAAGGATCTGGCGAACCGTCGTGGCGCCGCGGACGTCGGGTTCGATGGCCGGTACATTGGCCGGCGGATCGGGGATGGGAATGCCGAGCAATCGATCGCAGATCCAAACCCCGCGGACGACCGGCGAGGTGTTGGATCCGTTTGCCGTCACCTTCAGGATCGATCCGTGCGTCATCAGTCCGCCGCGAAACGGATGGTTCGCGATCGAGGCACGTTTCCATTGCGAGGGGGCGATGTCGGCATCGATGCCATAGTACCGCGCCAGACGACTATTCAACCAGGTGAAATCAGAATCGACCAGCATCCGCGCCGGTTGGTTTTCGACGATCAGTGTTTCCAGATAGCGACGCGTTTCACCGAGCATCGCATTTTGGACCACCAAGTCGAAATCCTTATGCATCCGACGATCCGGTTCGGTGAAATCGATGTCGGCAAGGTCCAGCCATTGGTCGGAGAAATCGTTCACGAAGTGCTGCAGCATGACGCCTTGAAGCAGGCGACGCGTCTGTGCAACGATCTCCGCCGGATCGGACAACCGACCGGCGTCGGCGGCCGCACGCAGTTCGGGGTCGGGCGCCCTGCCGGTCAGCATGTAACTGAGTCGATTGGCGACGGCGTGGTCGCTCAGACGCCCGGGCGTTTCGGTGAAATAGATGAATCGAGGCGAACACAACACGGCTCGATAGGTTTGGCGAAGTACTTCGATCGGATCGTTGTCATCCGCGATGCCCCGATCGATCAGGCGGGCGTACGGTTCCAGCATCTCTGTCGTGACCGGGCCGCGGAAGGCTGCGGCGGCAAAGTCATGCAAGCGTTTTTTCAGGTCTTCTGCCGGTGAATCGCTGTGCAATTGAAACCGTTTCGATTTCGCATCGTAACGCGTTTCCAGGTCGCCGAACAAAGCCTGCTGGACGGCCGCCTGGTTTCCGCCGGGATAAATTCGTTCGATCTTGAGCGAGTGCATCGCGACACCGGGAACGTCTTGCGGTTCTCCTTCGCCGAATCCCACTTGTCCGCCGTTGAAGCGAGCCTTCTTGAGCGTGCTATCGGCAGGTCGGATTTCAAGCATGTGATCGGCTTCGATCCATGTGGTGAAGGTAAACGTTTGCGGAGTCTCGGTCGCTTCGAATGCGCCGACCCAATGCATCAGGGGCGCGCTGGAAACACATTTGCCACTTCGAACCGAACACCACAGCCCGCGACCGTCGGGCATCTTCAACGAAGAAGCGTCCAGCGTGATGCGATACCAACCGGATTGTTTCAATTCGGTGCGGGAGATGCGTCCGTAGAACGAGAGGCCACAGGACCAGATCACCGCCGCGCCATCGCGCAACTCGGGATCGCGATTGCGTTGCCCCTTGCGCTTGTTTGCGATCCGTGACGCGGGCAGGTCGATGACGACGTCGGGCCGGTTGGGGCGAAGCCGATCAAAGGCCAGGTCCAAGGCCGCATCGACGACGCGCAGGTGGTCTTCGAGATGATAGTGCGACATCGACTGGGCGTCGGCGATGTTGCGAAACCCATCGGTGCGTTGTTCGTCGGGCATCAATTGCGACAGCGGGGCGGCGATCGCAAACAGGTCTCCGAGCGTTCGTTCCAGTTGATGGTTGGTCAGTCGCCTGGAAAGCACGCGTCCGTGTGATTGATGACGCGACGTGATGGCTTGGTCAATCGATTGAGAGGCCGAGTTGAGAAACCGCATTTTGGGCTCCGCTTCGACTTCGCCGTATTCCTCCGGCGGCATTTCACCATCAGCGACGCGATCAAAGACGCGGACCCACGTGGCGATGTTCTGGGGATCGCTGGAGTGTGCCAGATCGGCCCACTTCAGACGGTTCAAATCAAATCCGCCTTCACCTTCACTGCCGTCATGGCAGTCGAGACAGTTTTGCCGCAAGAACGACATCACGTCGTCCTTGCGATGATCGATTTGTCGCGTGTCGTTGGAGTCGGTTGCTTCGGTGGCTGCAGCCGTCCGTTGCAGCAGCAGTGTCGTGGTGACCACGGCGAACAAGGTGAACATCGGCAACGCATGGTGTCGCGCGGCACGCAAAGTGGTCGTGCACGCGCTGTGCACGTGGCTTGCGCTGTGCACGTGGCTTGCGCTGTGCACGTGGCTTGCGCGGCGTCGACGCCATTGTCGCAAAGGCATGAAGGCTTGTTTCATCACTCGGTGAGTCATTGGAGGTGGGATCGAGCGCGGCGAGGGGTGGCGATCCAGATGATCGCAGGTGTCACGACCCGTGTAATAGGCGGGAGGGGTCGATACGGCCACGGCTCACATTATAGCTGCAAGCACCGAGATTCACGATGCGTTTTGGCGTGCGAAAGCTTGGATCGTCCGTTGCTGAACTGTGAAGAAGGGACGCCACGCGGTATTCTGGGCAAGGTTGTGGTCCGCCCGACGAATCAGACCACGCTCTATGTCTCCCGAAATCGTCCACACAGGCATACCCCATGCTGTTATCCGAGCCCCCCGAAACCGCTTACGACATCCGCTTTACGTTACTGGGTTTCCCGGTCAGGATCGCGGTGACGTTTTGGTTGGGGGCGGTGGTGTTTGGTTACTCGCTGTGCCGTTTTTTTTCGAGTGAAGAGCTTGGCGTCGGGCCATTGATGATCGCTTGGGCGCTGTGTCTGCTCGTTTCAATCTTGATTCACGAGCTGGGGCATGCCTTGGCATTCCGTCACTACGGCATTCAGTCATCGATTGTGCTGTATCACTTCGGCGGCCTGGCGATTCCGACGAGCACGTACACGCCGGGTCGATCGATCGCGCGGATCGGCGAGAAGGAACAGTTGATCATTTCGGCAGCCGGGCCGGCGTTTCAGTTGTTATCCGCGCTGGCGGTGATCCTGGCCGTCAAGTTGGCAGGTTTCGAAGTGTCGGCGTTCCGTTGGATGCCATCGTTTCTGGCGACTCTTCCATGGGTCACCGAAGGACCGGTGATGGATAGCCGAGGCATGTTGGCGCTGGTGACGTTTTACATCTTGCCGAGCGTCTTGTGGGCGTTGTTGAACCTTGTTCCGGTCTGGCCACTCGATGGAGGACGCATCGCGCGCAGTCTGATTGTGATCAATGGTGGCACGGTCGCGCAATCGCTATGGGTCAGTGTGATCTGCAGTGGCTTGTTGGCGTTCTATGCGTTCAACCATGGGCAACCGATGATGGGCATCTTCTTCTTGATGTTCGGTTTCAGCAGTTACCAGATGTTGAATCCGATGAACAACGGTTGGCGCTAACGCGACGCAACGTCAGGCAGCGCGGTGCGAACAAACGCAGCGCGATGCAACCAACGATCACGCGCATCCGTGCAACAAAGCCGCGCGAGATGGACAACAAAGTGCGCCAAGACCGTTCGATCAAGCGGTTCGTTGTAAAAATTTTCTCAAAAACTTTTGCATGTGTTTGATGTGGCTTCCAACCACTGCGCATGGTGTTGTCGAACATGCATGAAGCGATCCAATGTCAAGTGTTGCAAGCGACATCAAGACAACGAAGCGCATCGTGGTTGCGTCGGTTCGCGTTTCCATCGAATGCGCACAACGCATTGCTGTATCAATATTTGCGTCAACGCGCTCACAACGAGGTCGTTGGGCGACACGTCCAGCCATGTGTCCACACGTCGCTTGTCATGGAACGTTCAACACGATCGCTGCGATACTTGCTTCGGTCGCAAAGAACAGTGGTGAGGTAGCAGGGACGAAGTGTCTTGCAAGCATAATTTTTTCGAAAACATGTTGCGGAATTTGACGCAGCGCGTACAAATACCGCAGGTTTACGTCAGACAGCATTGATTGGTCCGTTGGATAACTGGCTTCAACGTTTGTCTGTCACTTACTAACGCATGGTGAGCCGTGGCCGGTGGCTTGTCGGGGAACGTTCCCACGCAAGTCACAATGACTCGCCATCGTTTCCAATTCCGCGGAGGAAAAACGTGGCTAAAAAGAAAGCAACCAAGAAGAAGGCTGCCAAGAAGAAGGCAACCAAGAAGAAGGCAACCAAGAAGAAGGCTGCTAAGAAGAAGGCCGTGAAGAAGAAGGCTGCCAAGAAGAAGGCAACCAAGAAAAAGGCGACCAAGAAGAAGGCAACCAAGAAGAAGGCTGCCAAGAAGCGCAAGTAAGCTTCTTCTCTTCGCCGATTCTCAATCGGCCCCATCCATCCACCAAACCGCTCGGGTTACCCCCCGAGCGGTTTTTTTATGGCCGGGTGCGTGGGGACAGGCGAGGCGCCTTAATTTCCCGCGTTTTGCGGGGTGTCGTTTTAGTCGGGAACTGCTGAGTCAATGGTGAGCCGCTGGCCGTAAGGCCTCGGGCGGGCGCTGGAATGCCTGGCCGCTTACGCGCCCGCGGCTCACAAAATCGACAGCCCGCTCGCGCCGTTCCGCTAACACCTCAAAGCCAAAGTAAGTGCGCGGCGGTTCAAAGCGTCGGCAGGGTCGGTTTGGGCGGAGCGGCGGCATTGCGGGCGGCCAGGGTGCGGACCATCGCTTGGCTGACGCGTTCCAGCGGGGCTCGAGCGGCCTCATCGTCGGCGAGGACCGCAGCAAGCCGGCCTTCGTCTCCGGCAACACGCAGTTTGATGTCCAGCGGAAGTCCGCCGAGGAAGGGGACGTCCATCTCTTCGGCCTTCTCGCGTGCGCCACCGGATCCAAAGATGTCGTAGGTCTTGCCGCAATCGGGGCACAGGAAGCCGCTCATGTTTTCGACCATGCCCAGGATCGGAATGTTGACCTTTCGAAACATCGCGATCGCCTTGACGGCATCGAGCAGCGCAACCTCTTGGGGCGTGCAAACGACGACGCTGCCGGCCAGCGGAATGGCTTGCGAGAGCGTCAAGGCGACGTCGCCGGTTCCCGGCGGCATGTCGATGATCAGGTAATCCAGTTCACCCCATTCGGTCATGCCCAGAAACTGGTTGATCGAACCGTGCAGCATCGGGCCGCGCCAAATCACGGCTTCTTTGGGGTCGACCAGGAATCCCATCGACATCACGGGCATCGGCGACAGGTCGGGGCTGTCGTCGAGCATGATCGGATCGATCCGCTTGGACTCGCTGAAACCCGGGCGGCCGGAGAGTCCTAGCAGGTGTGGAATGCTGGGGCCGTACACATCGGCGTCCATCAAACCGACTCGGCTGCCCAGTCGCCGCAGCGTCAGTGCGATCGAAGCCGCCACGGTGCTCTTGCCGACGCCGCCCTTGCCGCTGCCGACCGCGATCACGCTCTTGGCGCGGAGCGCCGTTTGGCCGACACGGGTGGCCGGTCGGGCGTGCGTTTTGAACTCCAGGTCGACTTGGATGCCCGGAAAGGCAGCGGTCAACTTTGCCTCAACGGCGTCGCGAACATCGTCTTGGATCGGACGCGAGTGTGAGGTGAGGCCGAGTTGGATCCTGGCATGCTGGCCGTCCACATTGACCGAGACGACTTGTCCCATCGAGCCCATCGGGCGTCCGGTTTCGGGGTCGCGGTGCCCATCGAGAAGCTGGCGGACAGAGGATTCGGAGAGTTCGGACATGTTTTTGAGTTCCAGGTTCCGGGTTCCAGGTTTCAAGTTGGCAGCGCCAAGTCGGATGTTGAGTCGGTTACAGGGTAACGATTTGCCAAAGAAGTGGGACCCAGCTAGGAAAATCGCAAACTTGAAACTTGAAACTTGAAACTTGAAACTTGAAACAAAAAAAAGCGGCTCGGCAGCGAACTGCCGAGCCGCTTTCGCGGTACACGTCTAGAGACCAGCAGCCGGATTGATCACCCGGTTGCTACGTTTCGCTTTATCAGCGGACGTAGCGGGCACTGGCTTGAATGACGCGACGCTTTTGTGAGATGCTCGCACTCGGATCAACGATCGGAGCGGGAGGCATGGGAGCTGCGTCGGTGGCAGGAGCAGCAGCCGGAGCTGGTGCGGGAGCCATCGGGGCGCTGTAGGTCGCTCCGCATCCGCAACCGCTGTCGCACGCCGGGGCGTCGCAGCAGCTGTCACATCCGCTGGAGCTCTTGCAAAGGTTGCCGAAGAGTTTCTTCAACAGGCCTCCGCTCTTGGGGCCGCAGCCGCAAGCCGAGTCGCAGCCGCTGTCGCAACCGCAGGGGACAGCGACTTCGCAGCCACATGCCGGAGCGGTTTCGCAGCAAGGAGCAGCGACTTCGCAGCCGCAAGCCGGAGCGGTTTCGCAGCAAGCGGTTTCGCAACCACAAGCCGGTTCACAGCACGAGCTCTTCTTGCCAGCGAACAGGTGGGCCAGCAGTCCGCCTTTTTTCTTGCTGCAGCCACACGCCGGAGCGGTGTCACAGCAAGGTGCAGCGACTTCGCAGCCACATGCCGGAGCGGTTTCGCAGCAGGCCGAGCCAGCGGCTTCGCAGCCACAAGCCGGTTCAGCGGCGCATCCGCAAGCGGGTGCTTCGCAGCCACAAGCCGGTTCAGCGGCACATCCGCAAGCGGGTGCTTCGCAGCCACATGCCGGTTCAGCGGCACAGCCACACGCGGGTGCTTCGCAACCGCAAGCGGGTTCGGCACATCCGCAAGGGGCTTCGCAGCCACAAGCGGGTTGTGCTTCACAGCCACACGGTGCAGCGGCACAGCCGGTGTCACAGCAAGAAGAGCTAGAGCAGCCCTTCATCAATTTTTGGAGCAAGTCCATCCCTTGTGTTTGGCAACACGTCGTGGTGCCAAGAACGAGGGCCATCATCATCAGTGTCCGTATCATCGGAGCCACGTCTCCCTTAGTTTGTTACGCGGGTCGATTTGAAAAGCGGGTCATGTTGGTCGAATTCGACTGCCACTCGGGTGCGTTCGCTGGACGAAGTTGCCGGCGATCGCATCCGATTGATACACCCTTCGAGCACGGACGGACCGCGGTGTGGGTTACACAGCCCGCCGACTTCGTTCAGCTCGATGGCAATTTGTCGTGGTGGAACAACGTCTTGCCCATTGATCGGCAATTCGAATCCGCACGCGAAATCGCTTTTCAAATCCCCGTTGCGTCCTGTGCAACGGGAAGTTCTGGGTCGATCGTTCGCTGGCGGCACGTCCCGGTCGGGGCGATTTGTCAGCTGGGATCACTAACCGTATCGGACCGGTGCAGGTCAGAGATTACTGTTCCACTCTATTTTCACCAGCTTGCGAAGCTTTGACGGCTGGGCAAGTTGCTCTCAATATCGGGGGGGCAACTGATACCCGGGTTGGTCAAGTGGAACAAACGGTCTGGACGGTATAAACTATCACCGATCGGATTACGTGAGGCGTCCGAGGTCCGCCCGTCAGGGGGCCATGCCCGCGCGGGATATCGATTGTATAACGGCAGCGTTTGGCAACCCATTTCAATTCTCTCCCTCTGGGAGAGACGGCGTTTGCGCCGCAAGCGAACGCCAGAGAGGGCCCGCGCTGCAAAAGTCCGCTGCAAAAGTCCGCTGCAATAGTCTTGGCGCCTTCCGCTACGATCAAATCCGTCACCTCTACAATTGACGTCCCCCGCGGGCATGGCAACAGCTGCCGGTGACGGGGCACGTTGTGTGGTGACGGGGCACGTCGTGTTCTGTGCATTACCGTACGGTGTGCGTTGATACGGTGTGCGTTGAATTGACAGACGTTTGCGGAGTGATCCGTACAGATTTGCCACTCTCGAGCGTTGGAGACGTGTCCAGATGCCTGATCCAGGCCCCGCCGTTGTCGATCTGACCGCCCTGCCAGGGGTCGCGTGCCCCTGCGGCATCGCGCGTCGAGCGTTTCAAGACCGGGACGAGTTCCCCGGAACGGTACATTTGACGAATATCGATCGATCCGCCCGGACGCACTACCATATCGAACACACCGAG
Organism: Stieleria sedimenti; assembly: GCF_025060895.1. GTDB lineage: Bacteria > Planctomycetota > Planctomycetia > Pirellulales > Pirellulaceae > Stieleria > Stieleria sedimenti. The sequence continues at coordinate 15,595 of NZ_JANZKV010000072.1, forward strand.
GTTTACGTCGTATTGGAGTGTGATGATGATGCTGCGATCGAACTGGACGGCCAATTGCACCCCGTACGCCCAAAAACCTCGATTTTGATCCCCCCCGGCACTCGACATCGTGCGGTCGGATGCATGCAGGTGGTGATCGTTTGCTTACCCAATTTTGACCCTGCCGACGAACACTTCGACTGAGGGCTCATGATCCTCGGCGAGTCCAGTTAAGATAGCGACCGTGCCACTTCGTCCGTTGCCCAATCTTCCCCCCTGCCTGATTGCCTTCCTATGACGCGACCAACTTTTGACTTCCGACGTCGACTCCATGCGGCGCTCCCCTTCCTGTTGATGCTTCCGATGTTGTGGCTCGGTGTTGCCGCATCGGCGGCCGACTGGCCCTACTGGCGTGGCCCCAACATGGACGGGACCGCCGAAGTCAGCGGTTTGCCCGACGACTGGGATTCAAAAGGAGGCGACGGCAGCAATCTGCTCTGGAAACGCGAAGACATCGGCAGTTTCTGCACCCCGGTGGCGATGGGGGGACGACTCTACACGATCCAACGGCACCTGCCCGACACCGAGCGTGAAGGTGAGAAAGTCGTTTGCCTGGATGCCAAAACCGGCGAGACGATTTGGGAAAACAGCTACAACGTCTGGCTGTCCGATGTCCCGGCAGAGCGGATCGGGTGGACCAGCGTCGTCGCCGATCCCGAATCGGGCAACGTGTATGTTCTGGGCGCTTGCGACATCTTTCAGTGCATGGACGGGGAAACGGGCGAGACGCTTTGGAAGGTCCCGTTGCACGAGCAGTTCGGAATGCTCAGCACCTACGGCGGCCGGACGAATTTCCCCATCGTGCACGAAGATCTGGTGATCATCAGCGGGATCATCATCAACTGGGGCGACTATGCCAAACCCAATCACCGCATACTGGCACTGGACAAGCTGACGGGCGAATTCGTTTGGTTCAGCGGAACGCGTGATCTACCCTACGACACGTCTTACTCGGCGCCGACGATCGCGACCATCGACGGTCAACGGCAGTTAATCATGGGCTTCGGCGACGGCCAGGTTTGGGGTATTCAGCCGCGAACCGGAAAGCAACTCTGGAAATACGAATTGTCGCGGCGTGGCCTGTTTGCCGCTCCCCTGGTTATCGGCGACAAAGTCTTCTGCAGCCACAATGAAGAGAACGTCGGCGAATGGGCCAACGTGATGGGCGCCGTCGCGGCGGTCAAGATTTCCGGCACCGGCGATCAAACCCAAGCCACCGAGTTGTGGAAGCAGTACGAAGTCGTGGCGGGGTTCAGTGAACCCGTGCTCGTCGACGGGCGTTTGTATTTGGTCGATGACCGCTGCAAAATGTGGGTCTTCGATGCCGAATCGGGAGAACCGATCGTCGAACAAGAACGGTTTGCCGATAGCCGCCAGAAATCGGCACTGTTGTACGCCGACGGCAAAATCTATGTGACGACCGAAAATGGTCGTTGGTCGATCGTCAAGCCGACCGCCGACGGGTTCGAAGTGATCAATGACGGGCGACTGCGCAGCGAATCCTTTGTCGCCTCGCCGATCGTCGCCGACGGCCGCTTGTACTTCCAAAGCACGCGGAACCTGTACTGCATCAGCAATGAGTCGGCCAAGCAATCCGACCAATCGATGAGCGACGCCTACGGGGAAGAACGCCCCGTTGCCGAGGACACGCAGATCGCTCAGGTCCAGATCGTTCCGGTCGAAGCTTTGATCCAGCCCGGCGAGTCGATCGAGTACAAGGTCAACGTGTTCAACGCGATCGGACAACAACTGGAAACACCCGGCGACGTAACGTTCCGAGTCGAGGGTGGCGCGGCGTCGATCAACGGCAACAAGTTGACCGCCGCGGCGGACGCGGCTCACACCGGGGTCCAGGTCGTCGCGCAGTTGGGCGACGCCACCGGGACGGCCCGCGTGCGGATCGTGCCCCCGTTGCCCTGGAAATTCACCTTTGACGGTCTGTCTGATCCGCCCTTGTCGTGGGTCGGTGCCCGATACCGCCACGTGATTCGAGAAATTGACGGTTCGGCGGCGTTGACAAAAATCAGCACGATCCCCAAGGGGGCTCGAAGCCGTGCCTGGATGGGACCGAGCGATTTGTCGCAGTACACCATTTCAGCCGACGCCCGCGGTCAGCGGGCGTTGGGCGCCCTGCCGGATATCGGGTTGACGGCCCACGGTTATGTGCTCGACTTAATGGGCGAAGCCCAACAGGTTCAAATCCGGACGTGGGCGTCTTCCGAAGAACGCGCCTCGGACGTTGCGGCGTTTCCATGGTCGGAGGACCAGTGGTACCGGATGAAGCTACGGGTCGATTTAGAGAGTGAAGCCCCCGCACAGGTGGCGGTCGTCCGCGGCAAGGTTTGGCCTCGCGATCAGGACGAGCCCGAAGAATGGACGCTCACGGTGCGAGACGAATCACCCAATTTAAACGCCAGCCCCGGTCTTTACGGCAACGCAAAGGTCGCGGAAATTTACTTGGACAATATCGAAGTCGTTGAAAACAGCAACGAACCATAGCGGGGAGCATCATTCCGCAGTGCGGCCGATGATTTGATTCATCGGCCGTGTCGCCTAGAATGGGTTTCCCTCCCCATCGCTCTTTCCCACCCCACACCAGGTCAACTGACCCCCCATCGCAATGCGAAAACAAGATCTCTCGGCGTTCTCGATGATTTTGGCTGCTTTCTGCCTCGGCACGCTGACCACCGTCGCCATCAGTGGTTGCAAGCCGCCGACCGCCGTGCCGCGTGCCGCGGAAACCAGCAGCACGTCGGGCGGCAATACGACCGGCAGCAACACGACCGCATCGGCCCGGTGGGCGTCCAACACGACGGCCAACACCACCGTCGCTGCTGAAACCCCGGTTGCCGAAGTCCCGATGCCGGTCAAGCCCGCCGTCGAGGTGGTCGAACCGGCAGCGGCCGAACCGATCGCCAGTGAACCCGAAGCCAGTGAACCCGAAGCCAGTGAACCCGAAGCCAGTGAACCCGAAGCCAGTGAACCCGAAGCCAAGGTCGCCGCCAAACCGACCCGCGATGCCGAGGTGGAAAGCCAAGCATCAGCGACCACATTGGTATCCGAAGTTGCGGATCCCAACGAAGTGATGGCCGGCGGGAAGGACTGGCCGCAGTGGGGCGGAACGCGGTTGCGAAACAACACACCGGGCGTGACCGGATTACCGCGCAGTTGGAACATCGGCAAGTTTGATCGGCGAACCGGAGAGTGGGACAACAGCAACGCCGAAAACATCGTGTGGTACGCCAATCTGGGCAGCCAGACGTACGGAAATCCCGTCGTCGCCGGCGGTCGCGTGTTCGTCGGAACCAACAACGGTGCCGGGCACCTGAAACGTTATCCCTCCCAAGTCGACTTGGGATGCCTGTTGGCCTTTAACGAAGCCGATGGAGAATTTCTGTGGCAGCACAGCAGCGAAAAGCTGATCACCGGACGCGTCCACGACTGGCCGTTGCAGGGGATCTGCTGTGCACCGCTGGTCGAAGGCAATCGGTTGTGGTTTGTGACCAGCCGCGGCGAAGTCCGCTGTCTCGACGTCGAAGGGTTTTATGACGGCGAAGACGACGGGCCGGTGACAGAGGAAACCGCGTTCGTGGCCGAATTGATGCTCGCCAGCGACGCCGGCAAGGCGGCGGTAGCGGCACTCGGCGAAGGCAAACTGTCCGACGGCTTGGTCGAAGCGCTCCAAACGGCCGGCGAAGAGGTCAGTGGTGATGTCAAAATTGAAAGTGTCGACGAAGGCGCCGGCTGGGTTGCCAGCGGCAACTTCGGCGGCGTCGATCGCACGTTTGAACTCAAAAAGGCCGGCCCGCGGTTGAGCGTGTTCAAGAGCTTGGGCATTCACGACAAACGCGACGCCGACACCATCTGGATCTACAACATGATGGAGGAACTGGGGACCAGCCAGCACAACATGTGCTCGTGCAGCGTGACCAGCTTTGGCGATTACTTGTTCGTCAACACCAGCAATGGATTGGACGAATCGCACTTGAACTTGCCCGCCCCCGATGCACCGACGTTCCTGTGCATGAACAAGAACACCGGCGAATTGCTGTGGCAAGACTCCTCGCCGGGGTCCAACATCCTTCACGGCCAATGGTCCAGTCCCACTGTCGCCGTGCTCGGCGGCGTGCCGCAGGTATTGTTTTGCGGCGGAGACGGCTGGTTGTACAGCTTCAAAGCCGATGGCGGCGTCGAGGGCAAGCCGGAACTGCTGTGGAAATTTGACTGCAACCCGAAGGAATCCAAGTGGGTCATCGGCGGCGAAGGAACCCGAAACAATCTGATCGCGACGCCCGTCGTCTACAACGATCTGGTTTACATCGCGGTCGGACAGGACCCCGAGCACGGTGAGGGCGAAGGCCACTTCTGGTGCATCGATCCCACCAAGCGTGGCAACGTTTCACCGCAACTGGCGATGAAGGTCGAAGGCGACAGCCGCACCGAGATTCCCCACAAACGGATCCAAGCGGTTGAACCCGAGAAGGGTGAAATCGCGGTCGACAATCCGAATTCGGCCGTGGTTTGGCACTACTCGTTGTCGGACAACAACGATGACGGCGAAATCGACTTCGAAGAGGAAATGCACCGAACGATCGGCACCTGTGCGATCAAAGACGATGTGATCTACGTCGCCGACTTTTCGGGATTGTTGCACTGCCTGGACGCACGCGGCGAAAACGGCGAGGCCAAGGTCCACTTCACCTATGACATGTTCGCACAAAGCTGGGGTAGCCCGCTGATCAGTGACGGGCACGTCTACGTGGGCGACGAAGACGGCGACGTGGCGATTTTCCAATTCGGTCCGCAGTACAACGAGCCGATCGAAGAAATCAACATGGGCAGCAGCGTCTACAGTACGCCGATCGCGGCCAACGGTCGAATCTACATCAGCACCAAAGACAAGTTGTTCGCAATCGAGAAGCAATCGCAATGACGAAGACCGTTGTGGACTGTGGCAATTGCGGCCCCGATTTTCACTCGATCCGTCAGTTTGTGACTTCCAACTTTGATGCCGTCGTCGTGCAATCGCACAACGCGGAAGAAACGCTCAAGTTGCTGCGCCAGCGCGACGTCGCGCTGGTGACCGTCAATCGGAAACTTGATCGTGACTACTCCGATGGGATGGAAGTCGTCAATGCGATCAAAGCCGAAGAGGATCTCGCCGACGTGCCCGTGATGTTGGTGACCAATTACGAAGAGCACCAGCAGGCGGCGATGGAGGCCGGTTGCGTGCGGGGTTTCGGAAAACTTGCCTTGCGAGACCCGAGGACCGTCGAACTGTTTCAGCCGTATTTGGGTTCAACTTGAACCACTCCACCACCTTCTTTTTGATCGCGATTTGCGTCGGCTTGTTGGCCGGTGGTCTGCTCGGTGCTCAACCGAGCATTAACGGATCACTGGGCAAGAACGTCGCCCACCCGTTGCAAGCGTCGCTGATCTCCTTCGGCAGCGGGACATTGATTCTGTTGCTGCTGACGATGGTGGTCGGGGAATTCCCGCCCGTCTTTGCCGTGTCGCCGCGTCAATTGCCGTGGTGGATCTGGTTCGGCGGTGCGATCGGTGTGGTGATGGTTTCGACGTCGCTGTTCATCGTGCCGCGGATCGGCTCGCTGCCCTGGTTCGCCGCCGTCATGACGGGGCAAACGCTGGCCGCGCTGCTGCTGGATCATTACGGGCTGCTCGGCAATCCGAAGACACCGGTTTCTGCCCTGCGCGTCTGCGGGACGCTGTTGTTGGTGCTGGGGATCCTGGCGATCGTCGGAGCGCGGCGTCTGGAAGCCACCCAAGACGCGGCGGTAGAAGTCGTCGAGACCAAAGACTAAGTGGCGTAAGCTTCCAGCTTGCGTTCGGAAAAGTGGGTAGGCTTCCAGCTTGCGTTCGGAAAAGTGGGGTAAGCTTCCAGCTTGTGTTCGGAATAGTGGGGTAAGCTTCCAGCTTGTGTGAGGCAGAGAGAGGCAAGCAGGAAGCTTACCTGACCGCTGGCAAGCAGGAAGCTTACCTGACCGCTGGCAAGCAGGATGCTTACCTGACCGCTGGCAAGCAGGATGCTTACCCCACTGTAGGTGACGATCGCATGTCCAATGAACTTCCTTTCGATGATGCCGATTCGCCCGAGACGCCCTTCCAGGCCGCCTCACTGGACGATGTTTGGCAAAGCTTTGGCAGTCAGCTACGACGCCGAGCGCGGACGCGCTTGCGGCAGTATGGCTTGACCGGTCAGACCGAATCGATGGACATCTGCAACGAAGTGATGGTGGATCTGGCCAAGCGAACGGATGCCGATTCGTTGACGGCGGACGATATCCTGTCCTATATCCTGCGTGCGATCGATAACGAAGTGGTCGACACCTTTCGAACGCTGGCACGTCATTGCCGCGATTTCCGTCGCAACGAAGCGACGCCGGTGGAGGAGATCAAGCTGCACGGCGCCCAGACTTCGCCCAGCCAGATCGCGCTCCGCAGGGAAGTGGCCGATCGCGTGCGTTCGATCTTGGGCGAATCGGACGCCCTGGCGCTTGACATGATGTTGCAGAACCACGACTGGAACGAGATCGGCCAGCGGCTGGGGATCAAACCGGACACCGCCCGCATGCGGGTGCGCCGGGCACTGGATCGAGCCCGCGAAGAGATCGGTTTGTCGGAGTCGTCGTGATGGCCGAACGTCCGTCCCCGCACGACCCGAGCCGTCCCGCCGATGCGACCGCAAGCACGTCGCCCCACGTTGCCAGGATCGATGACCTCATCGGCTGGCTGCAGCGGCGCCGCGAAAGTCTTCCGACGTCACCGCTGGCGGAGCTAATCGATCAGGCATCGCTGTCAACGAGCGGACTGGTGGAATTGGCGGCCGTCGACTTGATCGGGCAACGTCGCCGGGGGCAGCAGGTTGTCGTGGAAGACTACTTAAAGCAGTTCCCGCAACTTGCCGAGACCGAGAGTGATGTGTTGGATCTGATTGACGCCGAGCTTTGTGTCCGCCGTGAACGAGGTGAGGTTTGCGATCCGTCCAGTTTTCGTGATCGTTTTCCAAAACTCGCCGATTCGATCGAGCAATTGATTCATCTGGAACCTGGTCGGGGCGAAATCAACGCCGGCGAAAGTTTGGACTGGGATCAATCGGTGGGCCAGCGACAGATGACCGTTGCCGCGGGGCAGCCTTCGGGCGGACAGCCGGTTTCGGAAACGCGCCCCGACGATTCGATCGATGTACCGATCCCGATCAAACCACCCGAGTGGATCGTCGGCGCCCGCTGCATTGCGACCGTCCAACTGCGGCGTGGGCGTTGTTGGCTGGTCAAGGGACGTGACACCGAGCGGAACGACACCGTGGCGATGAAGATCATTCCGCTGCCCGCCAGCCTGGGACGAACCGAGCGGACCCGCATCCTGGATCTCTGCGAGCGTACCAGCAGCGTCACGCATCCGTCCTGGGTGGCACCGCGAATTGCGGCGATCAACAACGGGCACCTCGCCGTCGTGCGGCCCTGGATCTTCGGCGATTCCTTTGCGTTACGTCCGCCAGGTGCGCATCATGTTGAACGCTTGCAGATGCTGGTGCGTGTCGCGTTTGCGCTCGCCGCGGCACACCGCATCGGTGCGACGCATGGCAGCGTGACGTGCGGGAATGCGATCATCGATCACCAGTCCCGAGTCAACCTGATCGACACGGCATCGGGGGTCGCGTGTTGGGCCGAACCCTATGCGACGTGGCAGCACGAGTTGTCGAAAACACTGCCCGACCGGATTCGCCGCGACACCATCGGATTGGTCGGAATGATCACGCTGGAATGCCTCGAGTCACCCGATCGAATCGCATCGACCTGGATTCCGCAACTCACCGAAGAAATTGATTTTAGCAGCAACGATGCCTGCGCGATCATTGGCGAGGCTCTGCAGTCCTGTTTGGATCAGAAGCCCGTCGAACGCTCGTGGTGGCAAAAAGTGATGCGTCCTTGACGGTACCGCCTACCCTCCTTTGCATGAATCGAAACCCTTGCAGTCAGCTTGAAAAAACGCCCCCTTCCCCTTTTTTGTGGCATTGCCCATTTTCATTTATCGCACGGCGTCTTCGAATGCGTCGGCCGGTTGGTAGTCGAAGTAGCACTTGCGTTTGATGACGTCCGCGACCGACTCGGGCACCATCGACTCCCATTCCGGGTCGCCCGATTTGATTTTTTGCAGCACGTCCCGTGATCGCACGTGCAAGCAGGCGGGATTGTAGTTTTGCACGTCGATGATGCCGCCTCGGTCACACAGGTACCCGAACAGTTGTCTCAACTGAGGATCGATGTTCAAGTTCTCACAGGTCGTCAATTCGCCGCTCTCGGAATCCAGCATCGGATAGCAGTAGACCTGCAAGCCGTTCTTAAACATCCGTCCGAAGGATTCCAGAATGCCGCCTTGGAGCCCGGTGTAGTACTGTTCGTCAAACAGTTCCAACAGACTGCCGGCCCCCATCGTGATCGCGATTTTTTCTTTGGTGTAGCGTGACAGGTAGGCGGCAAGTCGATAGTACTGGAAGTAATCGGAAATCAGGACCGGCATCCCGCAGGTGGCCATCACATCGGCCCGTGCCAGGAAGTCCGACAAATTGATTTCCCCCGCGGCCTTCAAGTTGTTCATCGTCAGTTCCATGACGGAGACGACTTCCTTGCCCACCACGTTGGGATGCTTGGAGAATTGTTCTCGGGCGCTCTCCAGCATGTCCAAATTGACGTTGCAAACGGGACGAAAGCTTCCGCGTTCGACCAGGATCGCTTTGCGGTAAAAGAACTCCGACGGCTGCAAGACTTCTCCGCTGGCCGCGAACATGGCCGCACCGCTCAAGCCGAGCTCGACCAGTTTCAGACTCATCAAGCGGTTATCGACGTGGCGGAACGCGATTCCGGAAAACTCGATCATGTCGATCTCGATCCGCGACGTCGACAGGCCGTCCAGAAGTGCGGCGACCAACAGCTCGGGCTCATGGTGGAGGGCAAAGGCGCCGTGGACTAGGTTGACGCCGACGATGCCGAGGGCTTCCTGTTGCAGGGCCGCCTCGTCATCGAGCATTCGGACGTGAATGATGATCTGGCTGTCTTCGTCTTGGGGATGGGCCTGAAACTTGATCCCCATCCAACCGTGGCAGGCATTGGTGCCGTGATAGTTCCTTGCCGAAACGGTGTCGGCGAAGGTGAAGAACGCGGTCGTTTCACCGCGGACCTCTCGCAACCGGTCCAGATTCAACGTGTGTTCATAGTCGAGCATCGCCTGCAGGCGTTCACGACAGACGTAGCGTGACGCCCGTCCGTAGATCGCGTCACTGACCTTCATGTCATAGGCCGACATGCTCTTGGCGATCGTGCCGGCGCCACCCCCGACGCGAAAGAACCAGCGAACGACCTCTTGCCCCGCGCCGATCTCCGCAAAGGTACCGTAGCGGCGGGGATCCAAGTTGACCTCCAAGGCTTTTTGGTGCGTGTCGAGTGGTTCGGAGTGCTGACTGGATTGATGCGTTCGAATCATCTGGTTGGGGTCGCCGGGTTGAGTCGCGTGAAGAAAAAATACTCGCACAGAGAACATGGCTTGCGGTTTGGAGACGATCCCGATGGATGCCTGCCCGGCGTGGCGGTTCGGGCAGAATGAGGCCAAACCGTCATCATCGCGACGTCTGAAACGGAACGACGAAGCGTGTTCGACCTCTGGATCCAGCCTGGTCTGCAACCGTATCCTTTCCGCTTTGGCGGCCCCGTAAACGCACAGTCACTTAGAGGGGGCTGATTGCCCGTCGCCTTAAAAATGTAGTATGCTGGGCAATTGAGCCGCACGTGGTGATTCCTCCCGACGGTGGGATCGTGCGTGAGTGCGAAGATCATGCCTGAGGGGAGTCTGGCAACATGCTCATCTGAACACCATCTTCGGATGATTGACGATCGCACCTCCCTCCTCTGACGCCGCAGATTGAAAACTCCGCCCAGAAACTCGACACTGTTATCTCGTCTTCTGCGCCCGAGCCGGTGGAACGCTCCCCGACAGGCGGGCCGGGAGGCCGCTCACGTCACCATCACTTCAATCACACCAGTCGTTACGGGGTGACCGCATTCGATGTCTTGGCAACAACAAGTCATTTTCGTCGTGGATGACGATGAACGCGCCCGGGAATCCGTCTGTGCGCTGGTGAGTTCGATGGGGTTGGAGTCCAAAGCGTTTGCGTCGGCCGAGGAGTTCCTGGAGTTCTACACCAAGGACAAGCCGGGATGCTTGGTGACGGATATCCGGATGCTGGGCATGAGCGGACTAGAGTTGCAAGCGCAATTGAATGACATGGGATCGCTGTTGCCGGTCATCGTTTTGACAGCGTTTGCGACGACACCGGTCACGGTCCAGGCGATTCAGCGCGGCGCGATCACGTTGCTGGACAAGCCGTATCTGGAAGATGATCTCTGGAACGCGATCCGCAAAGCGCTTGCGCTCGATGCCAGCAAGCGTGTGGAAGAAGCGCACCGTCAAGCGATTCGGGAGCGGATCAACGAACTGACACCGTCCGAACGCACGGTTCTGTCTTATGTGGTGGCCGGCAAACCGAACAAGGTGATCGCGAATCGTCTTGACGTCAGCGTGCGAACGGTGGAGAACCGTCGCAGCGAGATCTATACCAAGTTGCAGGCCGAATCGGTGGTTGATCTGGTCAGGATGGTGATCGAAGCGGACATGCTTGATACCTAACGCTTGCCCCCTTTTCCGCTCGACAAAGTCACCTCCGGCGGGTTGCGGGTTGCCACATCGCTTTTCGGTTTCTTCTCTTCATCGGATCGGCTGCGATTCGCAATACTGGATTCATCGATGGAACGATTCTTGTTGAGGGATCAACAACAATCGAGGGATCGATGACCACGATGGAGCGCTGATTCACCGGACGAATCTTGGTAGGGAGACTCGGGCTTCGATCTTGGAAGGAATCTGCAGAACAAATGGGGCTCTTGGAGAATGTTCCGGCGGCAACGCCGGAACATTTCTCTGAGCCGCCACATTCTTCTGCGGAAATGCGTGGCGAAGCACAATGCGCGTGAGGCAGGCGCAGGTGTTGACGACACCGCACTTCCGACGGATCGGACGAGTGACCGTCAATGGGAACGGCTGGCGATCATCGACTTCACGGGGCGAGGCAGTGACTTTGTCGGTGATCGCAAACAGGTTCGGGGCAAGAACCTGGGCTCGGTTGGAGCTCGCGTGTCACCGACAAGTGCTGCCATTTTTTTTGTTTGATCGGTGAATCTGTTTCGACGGCTGCAACCGCCGCGATCTTCTCTGGCGGTTTCTCGCCACCCGCGGTCCGGCGGAGCTTCCCGTCACCGCTCCGCGATCACCTCAATCCGCAGGAGCCGTCCGTTGCGCTCGTTTTTCCGCGATTCATCGCGGCGTTGGCCCTTGTTTGTTCCCATGGGCCGAAGAGCTTTAGTACAACGTAGTGCGATTCTCAACGCTTGATTCCTCCAGATCATTTTGAAGGCACCCTCCCATGTCAGAAACGACCCAGGATTCCGCTGACGCGCGGGATGAACAACGGCCCGGCAACGATTCCGGCGGCGGCACCCGAAAAACGGTGCTCTACGTCTTGTTGGCGTTAATGGTTGTCGCGTTGGGGTACGACTATCTGGTGGCCCGACCGGCAGTCAACGCAGCCTACGATCAAGTCACCGAGGCCAGCATGGAAGCCAACCGCAAAGGCGCCGGGTTTTTGTCCAACACGGACGTTCGGGAGTTGCTGGGCCGGGAACCCGTGCAAACCTTCGAAGACGGCCGCTATCAGGTGGAAGTCTATCAGTGGCGTGGCGGGTTAGTCGTCAAGCCACACAAGCTGTACACGGTCTACATGCCAAACGGCGACGGTTGGATGTTCAATCGCCACGCGAAATTCGTGTACGAGGAATCGAGTGTCGTGAGCCCCGATCGTCCATTGGTGCCGGTGGATGATGACGAACCGCCGGCGTCGTATGACGAAGCGGAGATGTCAGGCGGCGGCGGAGGTCGGCCCAGCGCGGAGAGTGAAGACACCGCGGCGGAGCGTCCCGATGCTGAAGGATCGGAGGAGGCCTCGTCCCCGGATTCGGCTGAAAGCGATCCGCCGGCGCGCCCGGAATTGGAGAGCGAGTCAACGCAATCGAGCTCTGCCCACACTTGGCGATCCGTCGAAAGCCTTGGCGGCTCCCCGGGGCTCCGTGATCGTTTCAGCGCCCGGCAGGTTACAGCCTAAACCGATTTCCGCTCGGGCAAGGTTCAGCCGGTCTTTTCCGCGCGACGGTGAAGGCTGGCCAGGTGCGGGTCGGTCACGGCGCGATTGATTTCATCGAGCGAAGTCAGCCCACGCAGGACGTAACTGTGGGCGACTTCGGCTAGTCGCAACATCCCGTCATCGGTCGTGATCTCCTCCAGATCACTGGCGCTGGCCCGTTTGGCGATGGCTTCTTCGATCACGGTGTCCACCACCATGATCTCCGGCAAGGCGATCAGCTGGTCATAGCCGCCTTCGAAACAGAGGTGGCAACCGAACGGAACAAAGACCGACGCTTCGGCCCCCTGCATGCGACTGCGAATCCGCTCGGGGACATCGGTCGAATGCGAGCCTTCGGCCGGTTTGCGGCAGACCGGGCAGAGCCTGCGGACCAAACGTTGATTGATGACGCCCGACAGGGCGCTGGCCAGGAAGACATGGTCACTATCGTATTGCAGCATCATGTCGACCGCCTCGGCGGTGCTCGTCGAATGCACCGTTGCCAACACCAGCTGTCCGCTGGCACCGGCTCGGATCGCGGTTTCCGCCGTTTGGCGATCACGAATCTCGCCGATCATGATCACATCGGGGCTGTGCCGAAGCACGACCGTCAGGAGTTCGGCAAAACCGAGTCCGAGCCGCGCATTGGTTTGTGATTGCATCACGCCCGAGAGCGCGTGTTCGATGGGGTCTTCGATGGTGTGGATTTTTCGTGATCCGTCATTGAGCTCATTCATCATGGCGTAAAGCGTGCTGCTCTTGCCGCTCGCAACCGGACCGGTGACGAGAATCAATCCGCTTCGTTGTCCGATCAGATGTTCGATCGATTCCACGTCAACGGAATCCATGCCCAGTTGATCCAGCGGTCGGGCGCCACGCACGGGATCGAACAATCGAATCGCCACGTCTTGGCCGTACAGCGTGGGGATGCTGCTGAGCCGAAGATGTGCCTTGGATCCGTCCGGCGTGGTGATGTTGCCCCGGCCTTCGACCGGGCGGACGGATTCACCCGCATCGGCACCTGCCAAAACACGCAAATGTCCTTGCAGCCGATGGCCGTAGGCCCGCGCGAGTTTACGAATCGGTTCGATCCGGCCCAGTCGCCGGACGGAAATCAGCACGGCACCATCGACGTCCGAAACAAACAGATCACTGGCGTGTCGCTCCAGTGACCACTCGATCAGGTTGGCGGCGAAGAGTTCGGGTGGCGCAAGCTCTGTCTCACCCTCCAGGTTTTCAAGATCTTGGAAATCAATCGCTGAATCGTCGTTCACGTTGCGGGTCTTCCAGGAGAATCGGAGAAGTCGGTCATGAGTAGCGGTTGGATAATATGAACGATAACGGCGCGCAACGCAAAAAAGGGTCGCGTGCCCCGTTCCCAAGCCGGCTCGGGCGTGAAAAATAATGGCATGAATGCGCCACCCCCCAAGGAACTCCTCCGCCGATTCTATGGCTACGATGACTTTCGCCCCGGACAGGCAGAGATCATCGAACATGTTCTAGCGGGGGGGCACGCCATGGTCGTGATGCCGACCGGTATGGGCAAGTCGCTCTGTTACCAGATTCCGGCATTGTCAAGTGCCGACGACGACTGCTCGATCGTCTTGGTGCTGTCCCCCTTGATCGCGCTGATGCAGGATCAGGTCGATTCGCTGTTGCGACGAGGAATCGATGCCGGATTCATCAATTCATCGTTGGATCGCGAAACACGTCTGGCACGCTATGACGCCTTGGCCCAAGGGCAGTACAAGATTCTGTTTGTGACCCCCGAGCGATTCCGCAAGGACGACTTCTGCGAGGCGCTTTCACGACGAACGGTCCGTCTGTTGGCGATCGATGAAGCGCATTGTGTCAGCCAGTGGGGACACGATTTTCGCCCCGACTACACGCGGGTGGCCGAGATTCGTGCATCGATCGGCGATCCGACCACGCTCGCTTTGACCGCGACCGCGACGGCTGAGTGCCGCCGAGACATTTACCACCAGATCGGCATCGGTGCGTCGCAAGTCAAATTGTTTCACCAAGGCATCGATCGTCCGAACCTGCATTTGGATGTGGTCCCGGTCTATGACGAAGAAGAAAAATTGAATCAACTTCGCGACATCCTCCGCGATCCCGAGTACCGATCCGGCAGCGCCATCGTCTACTTTTCGTTGATCAAAACACTGGACCGTTTCAGCGATCACTTGCTGTCCGAAGGGATCGATCACGTCTGTTACCACGGCGATTTGCCACGCAATCAACGCCGTCGTGTCCAGGACGAGTTCATGTCCGGCGAAGCCGATCTGGTGTTGGCGACCAACGCGTTCGGCATGGGGATCGACAAGGAAGACATCCGCATGGTCGTGCATGCGGAAACCCCCGGTTCGATCGAGTCCTACTATCAAGAGATCGGGCGTGCCGGTCGCGACGGGGAACCGAGTCGGTGTGTGTGGTTGTATGCGCAAGAAGACTTGATGACCCAGATGCAATTCATCGAATGGTCCAATCCCGACGCCGCGTTCTACACGCGGTTGTATCAATTGATGGCCGAGCACGGCGAGCAGTGCAGGGCGTTTGGGCTGGAATGGATGAATGCCCAGTTGCAGCGTCGCAGCAAACACGACCACCGGATCGCGACGGCGATTTCGATCTTGGATCGCCACGGGGTGGTCGCCGGTCCGCAGCCGCCGCAGTGTTTTGAGGTGCGTGCCCCGCTACCGGCGCGATTCCAGGACGATGATCAATTGGCCGAGAAGAAACGCCGCGATCAACAGCGGTTGTACGCGATGGTTCAGTTCGCGGCCGAACAAGGCGATCGCAAGCAGTTCTTGAATCGTTATTTCGCCGATCCGGAAGCGTGAGGGCGATGTCCGCATGCGGCGTTAGCCAGTGGCGCGTGATGGTGGTGGTTTCAACACGCGCCGGTCGCTGACGCGTCCCGCTGGGATCAGCCGGTGCTTTCACGCCGCATCACGGTTTCGGCGACGATGTCCAGCCCTTCGAAGGAGAAGAATCCTGGGACGTAGCTGACCTCACTGATCGGGATCGTGATTCGGACTTTAATATCGTCTCCCGGTTCGGCTTCTTCCAGGAAGGACGGGGTGATGGTCACAACGGCACTGGTCAGATTCATGATCGCCAATTCTTCGTTGATCCGCGTCTGCACGTCTTCGATGGACGCGGTGGGCCGGATCCCGACGCGTGCCCCTTCGCGTGATGCTTGGACGACCGCTTCTTTGATCATGCTGATTCGTCCCATTTCGATCAGCCCGAACGTGAAGGTCAGCATGACGGGGACGATCAGGGCAAACTCGACAGTCGCGGCACCGCGACGAGTTTGCTTTTTGCGGAATCGACTTTTCACTGGATTGACTTGTTGGTTTAGTGTGTGCGTTGAAGGAGGACGTCAGGCGGTGACCTGCCCGACGTGAACGTTGGCAATCGTTGGGGCTGATGTTTCAATCAACCAGCATCACGGGTGTGAACAGAAACTCGCTTTCCTCGACCGTTCGGTCGCTGAAGATTGAGTATTTCGCAATCATTGGGCAGGGCTGAATCGTCAAATGCTTTTTGTTCATCGGCCCCGTCAACTTGACGCTCAACACGCGGATGCCCTCCCAGGCAACAATCGTGTACATGGCGTTGTTGCCATTTCCCTGCACCTGACGGAAAATCGGAATGATCCGGGGCTGGCCGACGATCTGCTGCAATTCAGCTTTGATTCCCGCACTAATGCCGGTATCGCCATTGAGCTCAATTTGATGATTCCCATCAAAGTTCAACTCCCGTCCAAGGTCGTCCATGTCCTGAGCTGAGATGCCGGTCAAGATCTGACGCCGGATATCGGTCGTGCTGTTGTTTGCACCACCGATGTCAACGGTTCCGCGGTTTCCCGGTGACCCCGTTCCGGTTGGGTAGAGCGAACACTCGTAATACCCATCGCTGCCGGATTGAATTTGCCCGTTTGAGTAGGAAATCACATCCTCTGTCTGTTTCGCTTTGACCAGCGCCCAGGTTTCTTCGTCTAGCGTGATCGGCAAGATGTCGAGCGTTTCACCTGCTTTTTTGGGCTTATGGAAACCCGAAATTGTTTTGAACAGTGCCGCCGTCGATGCTCCTTGCAGCGACTGGGTTGCCCGTCCGGTCACCGATCCGAAGAACAGCGGAATCGCTTGCTGATTCGCATCCGTCTGCCGGACGTTGACGCGCACCGCATTGAACTGAGACGGATCAGAGGTGTCGAGTGCACCTGGATTGTTCCTGTCGTAAAATCCGATTTCGATATCGGTTGACGCGTTGAGCGTCGGTGCTCGAGAACTGACGGCATTTTTTGCCGCGATGGACGAAGCCGAATCTGTGATGTCGCATTGGACCGTCGATGCACTTTTTCCTTCGACGACTCCGTCAAACAGTTCCCAACAGGCAGAGAGTGCGGCGGCATCCGCGGTTCGTTTGACTTCCGAACGGGAAACATTGATGTGTCCAAAGTCGATCGCAATCGCGGAGACCACTAACAGTCCGGCGACCAAGAACACGCTGAAGACGAGGGCAGAGCCTTTGCGGCGTTTCGTCGATCGGCGTTTGCAAGGAGGGAGGTTTGGACGAGTAACAGGTTTGTGAGCGCGGTCGCGCTGGAGTGAAATTTGAAACATGAGATGACCCTGAAAAAATGATGAGATCGACAATCCACGACGTTTCATGCGAGTCGTGGTGCTGCTACTGAACGACTTGATTGACGTGGATCGTCTGGGTGTGACCATCGGTGTAGATCAAACGGACGGTCTTGAGTCGAATCGAGGCGACCCGGTTTTTCCCGAATCCGATGTCCACGGACTCGAGGCTCTTTTCAGGCGTGTAGTGGTCCAAGGCGTGAATTTCCTGGTCATCCATTTGCACCAGGTATTCCGGGCCGCCAAAGTTGCCCCACTGCATACTGTGTCCATCTTTGACCGCGAACATCAATTGGCCGTTGAACACAGCCATCGCACTGGTCCATACGATCCGGTCGTTGTCGCAGTACAGCGTCTCCTGTATTTGACTTCGCTCTTCGTCAACGAGCGTCTCGTCACAGAAGGCCCCGACGTGAAAACCGCCGCTGGAGTAGCCGTCATCGGCGGCGTAGTTCATCTGCAGCTGGAAATAGCAATCAGAATGTTCCGCGTCGGGATAGAGAAAGAACGCGACCTGGGGCGAATTGATGTTGACGTCGGGTTCGTTGACCGTCAGTTCCCAATCCTCTTCGACCATGAAGAGAACGGGTTCGATCGCTGTCGCGATGCCGGGGAGCGACGCGAGCAAGCACAAGCCCCCTGCAATCAGTGTGGCGCGAGCGGCGCCGAGTCGAGTCGATGTGTGTGACATTTGGGGTTCCCTGAAGAGACGAGGCAGAAAAGTTGCCGCAGCCGAGTTTGGCAATCCCCTTCGGTGGTCTGGCGATCCGAACGCTTCGAGCGAAGCAGGTCGGACCCATGACTTTGCGTCCCACGCTCACACGTGGTTTGCCGTTTCGAGGGTTTTGAAAGGGGAACCGTTCGAGCTGATTTGGCATTCAAACGCTATGTCGATTCGCGCCCGGAGACTGGAGTTTCCCCACAAGTATGGTCGGCGAAGCGACGCTCCCCCCTGCAAGTCGCGACGGTCGTGGCGGTTGTCGTGCCGCGCTGAGGGAATGCCCTCATTTTTGCCGGCTGCAAACTGGGTATCCCACTAAGGGTGACCCAGGGTTTTGGTTCAACGCTGGTGACGTCCGGGCCGCGGATCGGCTGAAGGGAACGTCCAGCTCAGGAAAGACGCCAAACGCGACAATGACCCACGATCTCGCCGATTGAGTGTGATGCGGTCGCGCTACTGGATCAACCGTGTTCCGGGGCCACTGGCGGTGGCAGTGGCGGTCGCTCGAGTGGCGGGCGGCTGTTCGTAGAGATTGAACTCGGCCCACAAAGGAATGTGATCGCTGATCGCATTGGCCTGTTTTTCGGTAAGGCCCAGGTCGGCCTTCAAATCGATCACGCCGAGTCGCCCCGAGTATTCGGCAGTCACGCTGCTGTCGATCAGGATGTGATCGTTGGTCTTGGTTCGATTGATGTTGGTTTGAATGTCGGCCGCCAGCGAGAGCACGCCGGGGATCGATTTCAGCTGTCCCAGGTCCTTTTCGCTGACGTTGAGATCGCCCAGCAAGATGAAGTCGTCTTCGGAGTACTGTTGAAATTCATATTCGCGGACGCGTTGAAAGACGTCGGCCAGCACATTGATTTCGCTATCCCGATCCGCGGGATCGACGCGGTCGGGTTTGGTGTGGACGTTGATCATCGTGAATCGAAATGGCCGCTGGGTGCTCTCTTTGGGAACCACGGTTTCGAACGTTGCCACCATCGGTTCGCGGTACATGCGTTTGCCGGGATCCTGCACGACATAGGCGGAGCCGGGCACCAGATTGATCCGTGAGCGATCCCAGACAAAGGCGTACGATTCCAAGTAGGCTTCGCCGATCGGATCGCTCATCGTCGCGGCATAGGTCCCCCCGGATTCGTTCAACAGCCCGACCAGTCGTTGCAGGGCGATGCCGTCGGCGCCCTGCAGTTCTTGGATCGCCACGACGTCAAACGTGCTGACGATCTTGGCGATCGTTCCCAATACATCGACGCCGTCTTCGTTTTGTCGGATGCTGGATTTCTTGTCCGCGAAGTGTTCAATATTGAAGGTCGCGATGCGAATGCGGTCGGGCGGACGTTCGGTTCGGTCGCCCAGCGAAATGGTTTCGCCGCGAAAGGCCGTCTCGGAATCCGGCCCGAGTAATCCGTCAAGCGACGAAAAACTCAGCCCGCCGGTCAGCATCAGGTAGAGTGCGTAGAGCAATCCGAGCGTCGTCGCGCCCGGACCAAACCAGCGCAGCAGCGAACTTGTGCTACTGTAGGAGCTTTTTCTTCGACGTTTGGAAAAGATCCCCACCTCGGCCTCCTTGCCGAACGTTGCTGGGCCCAACCATGCTGGTTGGGGTTGACGTTGATCACCCTCTCGATGGTTTTAGGTGGCTATAGGTAAACTTGGGCGTCTGGGGCAATGGCAAAACGAAAACCGGGAGTGCGTGAGATGTCGCAATGGCAAGACGTGGAGCGGCGTCTGGCGCGGGTCCGTAAGTTCGCCGGATGGATGGATGACAAATTTGCATTGCCGGGAACCCGCGTCCGATTTGGGTTGGACACGTTGGTGGGACTTCTGCCGGGGGTGGGCGATGCGGCCACCGCGGTGGTCGGGCTCTGGTTGATCGGCGAGGCGTTTCGCATGAAGGCGTCCACGGGCGTGTTGATCCGCATGTGCGGCAACGTCTTGATCGACGCAACGCTCGGGGCCGTGCCGATCGCCGGTGACCTCTTTGATTGGTATTGGAAATCCAATCGTCGCAACGCCGTGCTGTTGGAAAAGCATCTCAACAAGCGAGTGGCCGGTCCCTGATGCAATCCCTCGAGACGTTGCCGCGGTTTACGATTCTGATTCACACGGTCGGCCAGGGTTTCGCCAGGCGGCAACCGTCTGCTGGGCGGGGCATTGCCGCAGGACCGGTGCATTGGGATTGGTTGTTCCAACCGCCGGGCGATCGATCAGGCGGTCCAGCGGACGATTCACGCGCTGATCACCTCAAAAAAACAACGCCAATTGCAGGGTTATGGACCTGGGCGACCGACCCCTTGCCCGAGTTGGACAAGCCGCCATCGGATCGGGTGGATCGGATCACTACGCCGGCGCTGCGGTTGGCCGATCATCGCGAGCGTTATTTGGATTTCGAAGGTGACATCGGGGCCGGCCGCGGATTGGTCCGGCAACTTGCCACGGGGCGATACGAATTGAAACGTCAGACGGCGGCCTGCTTCGAAGCTCGGTTGCGATGGACGCGTTCAACCACTGAAGGTTCAACCACGGGGATGCGTCAGGGTCGCGACGCCGACGCCTGGATGGTGATTCGCTTTTCGCAATCGGATGGAGATGCGGCGGAGCAGAATCAAACGTGGACAGCAACCCTGTTCTCCGAGCGGGACACTTAGCGACGCACGGAAAACAAGTGGGATAGGCTTCCAGCCTGTCGACGCCGGAATGACAGGCTGGAAGCGTATCCCAAATCGAACACCCCGACACGCAACGCTGTGACGCCTTTGATTCTCGTGTTGCACGGGTTTTTAGCGGCAGGCCGCGAGCCCAAGACCGCTGCAAAACGCTTCACCGCGTTGCCCGACACAATGCCGTCGCCCGCTCACAAACCGCGGGATGAAGGGGTGTCCGAGAGAGTCTCGGATTCCGGTTCGTCGTCCAGTTGTGCGAGCTTGTAGATCTCACCTTGGGGCGTGAACGTGGACGATTGCAAGTCACCGGTTTGTCCGGTGACGGTGAGGTATTGGTCGGCGAGTTCGATCGATTCGATGATCACGGAACCGTCCATGTGCCCCGGATACTGGTCGGGTACGTCGATCAGTGCGATCGATTCACCGTCCTGAGTGTCCCATTGCAAGTTCAGGTTGGTCTTTGATGCGATCAACTTGATTCGATCTTTGAACTGAGACAGTGGCAGCGGCAACGCACCGGCGCGGATTTGCTTGATCGAGACGGCCAGGCGGTTGGGTTGGTCGGTCAATTGGACACTTAGCTCGCAGGACAGAACGGCGTCGAGGCGATGGTCCTTGAATCGAGCGGCGGCCATCAACAGGCCGTCTTGAATCATCACGCGAGGCTCTTGCAACCCTTTGGCTTCCAGTGTGGGGAATCGCTTGGGAAGTTGATCGATCAGCCAGGCGTTGATTTGTTCGGCGGCAAACTGGGCCTGCCACAGCCCGGGTTGGGCGACATCGTCTTGCAGTTTCTGAACGTCCGATTCGAGCTGCTCGACCGACTCGGCGACGTCTTGCGGTGGCGGGGCGGCGATGGCACGCTCGTAAAATTCAGGCACTTTCTTGGTTTCACGGTGAGCCCAAAACGCTGTGGCACCGAGCGAGGCGACGAGTAATGCGCCGACCAACAGCAATCGTTTGATCAGTCGCATCCACATAAACAGTCTTCCTCTTTAGAATCGAATCGGCTTCGGTAACCAGTCACGCAGTCGATCGGCGACGCTTTCACGTTTCGGGTGGGGCTCCGCCATGGTATCGGCGCGGCCCGCGGTGGGGGTCGGAATCGATCCGGAATGATGGACGACGCCGGACGCCGGCGAAGAGTTTCCCGTCGCAGCATCCGATGGAGGGGTGCCCCGCTGATGGGATCGAGCCATCAAGTATCGCGACCACCCATTATTTAGCAGTCCGACAGCGGGTTTCAAGTTTCCGCGTTGAAGGCCTTGGATTGCCAGGAAGGCGTTGTCCTGCAATGCCGTTCGCTCGGCTCCGGTCGGGAACCGGTCGTGCAGATGGACGTCATCGATCCAAATTTTTCCTGGCGAGAGGCTGTCGATCGTCAATCGAACGGATTCCATTTCTTCGCGATGGATTCGTTCGGCTTCCAAGACGACATGCCGGGGTTGCCAATGTCCGTCGCAGGGGACATCGAATTCGGTTGAGATGCGAACGGGTTTCCCCAACCGATTCCCCTCCAGCGAAACGCGAACGCGGTGTCGAGGTGCCTCTTTGTGTGAAGCCGTCGTTGCACTGGTTTTCAAGATCGGTGACGCGTTGGGGTCAGCTTCGACGGTCTTTTTATTTGCACGGATGGCAAACGAGACGGCCAGCCGGCCCGAACGCGGCACCGGAATGGGTTCACTGACCAACCAGATGCGGCCCGCCGAGGCGGTGTCAGCGGTCATGCGGATCGAATGGGATCCCTCGATCGATTCGGTGGAGTCGAGCGTGACGGCGCCGGCGGGGAACTGCGTATGCATCCAGCCGACGATGCCGACTTGGCCTTCGATCTCGAAACCGCCATTGGTCAATTCGATGTAATCGTCGGGCAACGCCAGGGTGCCGATCTTACCGACGACTTCAGCGACATGTGCTTTGAGCCGCTTCAGCGTTTCCGCTCCGCCGACCATGTTGCCCTGCCAGGCGACCAGTTGAATCGGATCGGTTTCCCCGCGGACTTGCAGCCGAACGATGGACGTCGGAGCGACGGTCAGCAATCGTGTGTCGGCGACGCCGGTCGGTTGGACAATCGCGTTGGTGTCGTCTGCGCGGAGCAGGCTGCAGTCGGCGATCCGCCGGGTGGAGAACTGCAGTTTGACCTGACTGGTCCAAGGGGCCTTGTTGATCACGGTGAGCCGGATCGGTGACGGTTGATCGGGCGATGGGGCTTGGTCGGATGTTGGAGCGGGGGCCGTTTGGTTCACCAACACATGCACGTAATCCGAATCGACATCCGCTGACGAAGACACCGGTGTGGCATCGATTGGCGTTTGCCGGTAGTGGTGGATCGTTTCGCGAAAGGACCGCTCCAGTGCGAGCGGCAGTTCCCTGGCCGGAATCGAAACAACGTCGGTGGGGCTCTGGACACATGATTTCAGGAATCGCAGGGACGTTTTCATCGAGGTTTGCCCGTCGATCGCCCCCGTTTCCAAATGCAACAGTCGTCCCGGGTGTGCCGCTTCGTCCAAGTTCGGCCGGCCCGGCCGACGTGGGATGACCCGCACCGGCCCGGACGCGGACCAGGCAGCGACCGCCGCTTCAAAGTAGTCGCCGAGCCACAGCGGACCTGGAGCCGACTGCGCCTGCGCTGAGGCTGGCTGGTCTGCGGTTGCCTGTGCTGGAGGGGCTTGGCCGGCGGCCGAAATCCATCCTCGTGTATCGATCGCAACGGAGGCTTCATCGTAGCCAAACCAAGCGGCGTGGGTGGCCAGCCGCGAAGTCGCTTTCCACAAGTAGAACATCAGTGCGGTTGATTCAGCGTAATCACCACGCGCGACTTGGTTCGTGTAGTCCGTGTTCAGGTCGGTCAGCCAATTGGGCGAATCAACCCGCAGGGTGACGTGGCGTGGCGTCTTGTGTTCGTCCGAGGCGGATTCGCCGGAAACGGGTTCGTCCAGAAGCAGCGATTTGATGGAAATCGATTGGTCGCCGGATTCGTTGCTGATCCGGACGAACTCGTGGCCGTCGTGAGCGAAGTGCAAGATTTGATGTGTGACGACGGCGGCAAGACTGTCGGAGGCCACATCCATGGGGCGACCGACGGACAGCGTGACGGTACGCGTGACGGGTTGGAATTCTGGGGTGTTCGCGAATTCGATGCGCGCGGTTTTGGGGGCCGCGTCGAGGGTCGACTCGGCCAACGTGAGGGACAGTTGGTACGGTTGATGCGGCTTCAATTCGCCCAGGAATCCGACCATGGACTGGCCGGGGGCAAGTTCATGCGGCTGGTCCCGCGCGGCGTGACGCCGCGTTGACAGGGTCAGCGATTCGCTGACGCGTTTGACATTCGGGACCAATTTTGTCGCCCCGTTCGGCATCCAGGCCGGTCGCTGCCAATCGGACGGATCGATCGGCTCGATGCTGCCGATTCGCCGCCAGGTGATGGGTTCGACGTCGTCATCGGTCTTGTCTTGAAAAACCATCCAGGGCGTTTGCACCGAAGCGAGTTGATTAGGCGAACGTGTCAAACGCGACCAGATGCGGTCGGATTTTTCGCTCAGCCGGCAACGGATTTCGTAGACACCTGGTTGGTCGGGCGATGAAGCCGCGATCGCGATTTCCTCGCAGTCACCCGAGGGGCTGAGCCGAAGATCGGTCTGTTCGCGGCCGACCACCGCACCATCTTCGACACGGATCAGCTCGTAATGGAGTGTCAGCTCGCGATCGGCGTATTGCGGTAACGATCGGATCTTGACCGACAGTTGATGTTTGTCGTCGGCATCGACCAGCGGCCAAGCCGGGTTGGTCGAATGAAACTCAAACGGACGTGTCGCCAGATTCGACCACTGGCGGTCGGGCGGATCACTCGCCGGCACGTCACTCGGCGTCTTGGAATCAGCGGCCGCTCCCGTTGATGCCTCGATCGCAGTGTCCGTGAATGCCTCTGTCGGCGTTTGTGCGTGACTCTCCGCCACCAGCACCGTCCAAACGACCACCAGCGTGACGCTCGCCCCGAAGACGAACGCGGCAGAGCGGTGCGCGTTGAGGAATGCGGGAGGACATCCGTGTCCGATCATGACAGGTGAAAGTCGCGAGAGTGGAGGAGCAAGACTGGTCGGAGACTAGCTCGCAACGGCCTTGCTCGGCAAGACGAATCGGTCACGAATCCACTCCCCGGCCGCGTCGAGCGTTTCCTGGGCGTCGCGAATCCGATACCCCAACTCGGTCTCGGCGCGGCGGCTGGAATACCAATGGTATTGGCTGCTCATCCTCACCCCGGCGCTGTTGAAGTCGGGTTCCTGGCCGGTCACGCGCCCCCAGGCGTCGCCGACCAGCCCGGCCAGGTACTCGATGCCGGGACCGGCCGATCGGATCGGGGGGCGTTTCCCCATGCGTTTGGCCATTTCGGTCCAAAGTTTTTCATAGGTCCAATTGTGCCCGGCGAGAATGAATTCACGTCCGTTGGGGCAATCGCCATCGAGTGCCGCGATCACCCCGGCGGCGACATCGCGGGAGTCACACAAGCTGCAGCCACCCGAGGGAGCGATCGGCTTCCAGCCCGATCCGACTTCTAGCATCATCCGCCCGCTGCTGGGTTTCCAGTCCCATGGCCCCAGCATGAATCCCGGATGCAGGATCACGGTTTTCAGTCCATCCGGGATCGCCTGACGAATCACTTCGACCGACGCGCGTTTACTTTGGACATAGGCACATGGGACCTGTCCTCCGGCGTGTTCCAAGGGCGTCGTTTCGTCGGCGATTGTGCGGGGGGATCCGAGGGCGATCGCGTTGACGGTTCCGATGGCCGCGAGTTTCTTGGCGTGGCGGACACAGGATTCGACGATACGGCGGGTGCCGTCTCGATTGACCTGCATCGATTGCTCGATCTTGTGCCAGCCCAAATGAATCATCGCAGCGGCGTGGACGACCGCGTCGCACTCGGCGATGGCTTGATCGACCGGGTCGTCCAGCGGGTCGGCACTGCATTCGCCAGATTCGCCAGCGGGTTCGCCAACGGCTTCCCCGTCGGATCGGCCGTCGGATTGGCCCGGCGGCGGCACCAGCGAACTGTGGACCAGTTCGACGTCCAAGCCGGCAAAGACTTCGGCGTCCGGTTCGCTGCGGACCAACGCCAGGACGGAATCGCCGCGCTCGTTGAGTTGGCGGATCACGGTGTTTCCCAGTAGTCCGGTCCCTCCGGTGACGAAGACTCGCATGGTGTGATTGGGTAGCTGGGGTTTGCGGTTGAAAGCGTCGGTAAGGTGGCCGCCGCGGCGGCCACTTTCGGCCACCGTCGGCGACGGGAGGATATTCCGGGTTCTGGGGCGGCCAGAGAAATGTTTTTTAATGTGAATTTAGGTTCCCTTAAAGGCCCCTGGGATTTGCCCGCAACGCTAAAAATCGGCAAAAACGGGGTGAGAGGGGCTAAATCGAGCGAAACCTCCCGAAGCAGGTGAATTGACAACTGACCTGTGTTTTGACCACCCTGTCGATCACCAATTTGGAGCAGATCGATCGCGAGACCCCTTGGTGTCTCGGTGCAGCGATGGATGTGACTTCCCTGGTGTCGTTTCTGGGGCAACCAGTTGCGACAGATTCGAGTTTCGAATCGACGCTGGGTCTGCTCTTCCGAATCTGATGAGAGAACTGCATGTCGCAAGACAAGCTTGAGTTAATACGCAACGCCGGACCGAGTGTCTTGCCGAGTCTACTGCTGTGCGACTTCGGCGATCTCAAAACCGAACTGGCGCGACTGGAAGATGCCGGGACGCAGGTGTTACACCTGGACGTGATGGACGGCCATTTCGTCCCGAATTTGACGTACGGCATGCCGATCGTCGAAGGCATTCGTCGACACAGCGATCTTCCGATGGACGTCCATCTGATGATCAGCGATCCGCTGCGGTATGCCCAGCCGATGGTCGACGCCGGCGCGGACCTGCTGACGTTTCATGTCGAAGCGGTCGAGGATGCGGGCGAGGTGGCCCGCGAAATTCGCTCGATGGGAGCGGCCGTGGGGGTGGCATTGAACCCCGACACCGATCTGTCGGCGCTGGACCGATGCCTGGACGAGGTCGACATGGTCTTGGTCATGAGCGTCAACGCGGGGTTTGGCGGACAAGCGTTCAATCCCGTCGCCCTGGCCAAACTGGCCGCGTTGAAACAGTCCCATCCGGATCTGTTGCTTGAAATCGACGGTGGCATCAACTTAAGGACGATCGGGGCGGCCCGAGCGGCCGGTTGCGATTTGTTCGTCGTCGGATCGGCGATCTTCAAGCAAGACGACTACGCCGCTGCGATCGCGGCGCTCGATGCCGAAATCGCGGGAGGGGTCTCATGATTCGTTCCGCAATGTTGACCCGGGTGTTGTTGATTCGCCCCGGCGCGACCGATTTCGATGACCAGGGCCGCATGAAGGGTTGCCTGGACATGCCGTTGAGCAGTCGCGGCGCCGAACAGGCTGCGACGCTGGCCAAGGAACTCGCCAGCGTGAGCGTGAAGACGATTTATTCGTCTCCCTGTGAATCGGCACGTGAGACCGCCAAACGGCTGGCAGACGAACAGCGGGCGGCCGGGCGTGAAGTCAAAGTCAAAATCATCGATGCCTTCAGGAACCTCGATCACGGCCTGTGGCACGGAAAGCTGATCGATGAAGTACGCCGCAACCATCCCAAGGTCTATCGCCAAGGGGTCGAGCGGCCGGATGAGTTTTGTCCGCCCGGCGGTGAACCCGTCGCCGGGGCCAAGGCACGTGTCGACAAGGCCCTGCGAAAGTGCCTGAAAAAAGGACGCGACCACGTCGTCGCCATGGTGATCCCCGAACCGTTGGCGTCGGTCGTTCAGTCTCGGCTCAGCGGAGAAGACCTGGCCAGCGTCTGGAAGAGCGAAACCGACTCGGCATCCTGGTCGATGATCGAAACCGAAATGTAGGGCATGCTGTGCATGCCAGGAGTCGTAGCCGTAGGGCATGCTGTGCATGCCAGATGTCGTAGCCGTAGGGCATGCTGTGCATGCCAGATGTCGTAGCCGTAGGTCATGCTGTGCATGCCAGATGTCGTAAGCCGTAGGTCATGCTGTGCATGCCAGATGTCACGCACAGCGTGACCTACCTATTGGGCCGGCGACTCAGATTCCTCCGCCTCGCCGTCACCTTCACCCTCGGTCGTTTCGTCCTTCGGAGTTTCGTCCTTCTCCTCCGCGGCCTTCATTTCCTTGGCGGCTTCGGCCTCTCGGCGTCGCTCCTCTTCCTCAAGCTCTTTCTGCCGTTTGGCCGCCAGTTCCTCTTGTTCCTTGCGGAACCGCTCGTAGCTTTCCGGACTGGTTCGCCCCAAACCCTGCTCCATCATCTCGGCGAACCCGCTGAGGGGGAAATCTTCGGAGAGTTCTTCGGAGTCGATCATGATCATGTAGCGGCGGATCGACGCGTACAGGTCTTCGGCCGAGTCATCGATGGTCAACACCGGATAGTCTTCAAAGATCTCGTACCAGATTTGGAAGGCTTCCAGGTACAGCTTGATCGCCAAGTCGACTTCGGCTTCTCGGTTGGCCTTTTCGGCGTCATAAATCAGCTTTCGGGCTTTCACCGTTCGGTCTTCCTGTTCGGCCATGGAAAGGCTTTCCCAGTAGACGTAATTGATCTGTTTCCGCAGGCCATCGGTTTTCTGGATCCGTTGGTCCAGATCGTCGATTTCATCCAGGATCTGCAGGGCGGGCAATTGTTTTTCGGTCGGCAGACGCTGTGCGACGTCTTGGAAATTCGGTTCGATCGCGGCCAGGATATTGGGCATCGCTTCCTTTCCGGCCTCGGTGCGCTGGTCCGGGTCCTTTTCGTAAACGTTGCGCATGTCGATCGGCAGCTGATCGACCTTTTCTTGCCTCATGTCCAAATAGACTTGTCCGGCGAGTTTGCGGAACTTTTCTGCCAGTTCGCCGCGTTCGTTCAGCAGGTCCGACAGCGACCCCAGTTTGACGGTGAATCGGGCCAGGGTTGGGATGCTCCGTTTGCCGAATCGATCCCAGTTTTCCGACGCCTTGGTCCAGGCGCTGATGGCGCGTTGATCCAGCACGCCTTCGTTTTCGATGGCTTCGGCGTGTTTGATCGACCACTTCGGACCGGTTTCATAGAAATTGATCGGGGTTTGACGACGGATCTCGACGCCGGCGTCGACGACGTCGTAGCCGTGATTGAGCCACAACCGACCGACCAACCAATTGTCTGGTTTCTGGAAAGGCCCGAGCGCTTCGCTGCTGTCCACGGCGATGCCTTCATTGGCCAGCGAATCGTGCAGCACGGTGTCGTCGGCAAACAGACGTCGGAATTGACGCTTCTCGTCCGACATGCCAATTTTCTGGCCATAGAACCATCCGGTGTACCAGATCAGCCGCGGGGCTTTGCGGTTTTGCCGCACGCCACGGGTCAGAAACTCGGTGCCTTCGCGGACCATCTCGTACCGCTGGCGGTAGTCGTCGAACTCGACCGAAACGTTGTAGGCCAGGTTGTGAGCCTGGTGTTCCCAGACCTTGTCGTAGTGTGGTTGCAACAGGGCGATGTTGTTCAGGGCTGCCTTGAGGCGATCCCATTCGTGCAGCACCCGATACTTGTGCGCCTTTTCCCACAACAACGTCGCGGCGACGCCACGCAGGCCGAGCGACGCGAGTTTCATCGTTTCGCTGGCCGGGCTGATTTCACCGAGGTCGCTTTCGGCGATCCCGAATTCCTGCCGCATCGTGGCCAGTTGGCCGCCCGAATCGGGGGTCCCATCGGAGGGCTGGCCCAACAGATAAAGCGGGACCAAGGTCGCCACAAGAATCACCAGGTAAATGATTTTGCGACGAAACGCAGTCGACTGATTCATGCCGCGATCTCACGAGCTTTCAAAAAGAAGTAACTGATCAAAAATGCCAACAGGCAATAGCCGAGTGTCGCGACGCTGTGACGCGCCAACACGGCGTTGAAAATATCGATTCCGCTGGCGGCGTATTCGGCCGTCGAAACCATCCGCGGCAGGTTCGGCAATGCCGTCGCCACGGCGTCCATGGTGTAGACGATCACCGCATCGGCCGACTTGATCAAGGTGTTGGCAACCCCTTCGACGTCCAGTTGGGTGGTCATCGCGTCTTGTTTGACCAGACGCACGAGCGACTCGATCGGGCCGCCGCCGCGTTCGATGTTCGAATCGATAAAGTGACGGGTGTCATAGATGCTCTCGGCGGAAAATCCGAGCAGCACGCAGACGGCGGTGGCCACCATCGCGACCGGTCCGCTCAAGAATGTGCTGAACATCACGCCGAACGCAATGATCATCGTCATCTGCAACCAGATCGAACCGTACGCCTTGGTCAGATTCCATCCGAAGCTGGATTCCGCCGGGCGCAGATACAGTCCGCTCTTGGTGACCCCGAGGTACTGGCTGCTGTCCAAGCATTTCAGCAGGATCTGCATGCGGCCGTCTTCGGTCACGACGTCGTCAAACACGTTTCGCGTTTCCACTTCGCCGGTTTCCTTGTTCAGCCATTCGAACGTCAGCGGCAGCTCACGCTCGTCGATCTGATACTCCTCCACGGTGAACTGTTTGGGAGTCAATGAAAAACCGGTGTCGGGATTCTTGAAAGTCAGCGATCCGCGAATACCCGACTCGATGTCTCCCTTGAACGACCGGTAGGCCCGGATCGACAGGTCGAACGGAATTTTGTCGGGGAAGCGTTGCCGCGTCACGTTGTCGAACGTGAATTCGGCCATCCCCAGCGTTCCGCCTTCGACATAGGAGTGTTCCAGTTTGCGGTTTCCCTTGGCGACGCCGATCAGCCGCGAGATGCCGGCCGAGCCGTAGCCGCCGGCGAGCCGTTCGGCCCCGACGTCGATTCCGGATTCTTTGGGATCACCGTTGCGGTCATAGAATTGGATCTCCCCATAAGACGGAATGCGTGCCCGCAACTGACCGGTCGGCGGGCCGATGGTGAACGACCCGTCGTCGTTGCGGGTGACGACGTGGCGGTGTCCACGGACGAAATTGGTCAGCCCCTGCGTTTCGCCGGCCTCGATGGTGAAGGTGTGCTCGTGTTTTCGGACGCGGTCGGTTTTTCCGACGATCCGGCCGTCGATTTCATTCGCCTCGACGACACCGTAGTGGGTGTGATCGAGCCCGCGGTCGACGAAGATATAGCTGGCCAAGCCCATCGGGATCAGCATCACGGTTCCGACGGCGACAAACCCCAGCATCCGTCCGAGCACGATCTCGGTCGCGCGAACGGGTTTGGTCACGATCGTGTAGATCGTCCGGTTCTCGATGTCTTGCGGCAGCGAAAACGCGCTGATGAACAACGCCAGGGCCAACACCAGGTAGTTGGTCGCGGTGAGCACAAAACTGATATACAGTCGTGCCGGGTCATCGCTTTCGGGGTTCAGGAACCAGCCGGCCAGCAGCAGGATGACCACGAACAAACCGACGACGAACAACACGCGGCGACGGATGGCTTCCTTGAATGCCAGTCTTGCCAACGCCACGATCCGGCTGGGGCTGGTCCCCGGCAGATCGGTGCGGAGCAGGTCGCGGATCGCACGGGCGACCGCATAGAAGCCTTCACCCGGGCCGTAGCGTGCGGCGGAGATGACGTAGCCGACCAGCAACCCCAGCACGATCGCCAGGACGATCAGCACGACGCCTTGCAGGAAGGCGCTTTCGAGAAACGCTCCGGGCCGGAACAGCCATTCGGAAAAGGTCCAGAAATCGTCTGGTTGCAAGTTCATGAGTTGTCACTCCCCGCTTGCGATCCCTCTGCGGCGGAGGCGTCGGCAGCCGGCTCGTCGCTGGCGGTGGCCGAAACGCGACGTGCGCCGGGGCGGGCTTCGCTTTCGCGGACGATGTTGAGGAACAGGTCCTCCATCGTCGCGGTCGGGTTGTCCATCGATTTCAGGTCCGCGCCGTGCCGCGCGATCACCTCGCGGATTTCGTTCTTGGCCTCTTCGCTGAGCCCACTGGCGTGGACTTCGGTCACGTCTTGGACCTTCAGCAGGTCGGTCACGCGTCCGAGTTCTTTCAGTTCGCCCTGGTGCAAGATGGCGACACGATCACAGACGTCTTGCACGTCACCGAGTTGGTGGCTGCACAACAGGATGGTTTTTCCCTGATCGCGAAGGGCCAAGATCAGGTCCTTCATCTCGCGGATCCCGATCGGGTCCAAACCGGTGGTGGGCTCGTCCAATAGGATCAGGTCGGGGTCGTTGATCAGCGCCTGGGCCAAACCGACGCGGCGCCGCATCCCTTTACTGTATTCGCGCAGTTGGCGGTGGCGGGCGCCTTGCAGCCCGACCAGCGTCAGCAGTTCCTCGACACGTTGTTTGCGTTGTCGCCCGGACATGTCGAACAGGCGTCCGTAAAAGTCCAGGGTCTCTTCGGCATTGAGGAACTGATACAGATACGATTCTTCGGGCAGGTAGCCGATCTGCTCGTTCTTTTTGGTTTCGGTGGCGTCCTTGTCAAACACCAGGACACGTCCGCTGGTGGGGAACAGCAAGCCCAAGATCAATTTGATCGTGGTCGACTTACCCGAGCCGTTGGGGCCGAGCAGGCCGAAGATCTCGCCCTTGCGGACTTCGATGTCCAAGGATTTCAACGCGTGGACTTTCTTTCGGCCCCAGAAATCCTTGTAAATCTTGCTCAAGTTGCGGGTTTCGATGACGACATCGCTGCCCGTCGCGCTGGCACGGGCGGCGACCGGGGCGGCGCCGGCGGGGGTGTTTTCGTCGGCGGAGTCCGCGACGGCGGTTGAATCGGTATCCACGAACAAAGGCTTCCGTAGAAAAGGGCAAAAAGGGTGGGCTGATAAGGCAGAAACAGTCGGGCCTGTCTGAAAATCCAGCCGGAATATTGAGGGTTGTTTACGCTACGCGAGATCGCTACCGGCGGTTCGGACTTTTTCCGCCAGACTCTTTTTATAAGTCTTCGCCGCGATGCGTCGTTGCCAAGGCGGTACCGGCCTTGGCACAATACCGCGGCCCTCGCGGGCGATCGAGAGGCGGCTCGGCAAACGGCCTGTCGATGGAGTCGATCGTCCGAATTCAACGCGGTCTCGTTCACCCGACGCGTCCGCGTGGGGCGCGGCGCAGCCCTTGCCGACGCACGCGGGCTTCAACCGACAGGCCGCAAACGCCCGCACCAAAACGCTAAATTCCCCTTGCTCCAGACCACTTCGTGCTTGATCCGCGCAACGTCGAACCGCCAAGTCGCCGATCGGACTACCAGCAGGCCGTCGCGTACCTCTACGAGCGGATCGATTACGAACGAACCGCCGGCAGCCGGGATGACCATCGTTTTCGGCTCGAACGCACCGAAGAATTGTTTCAGCGGCTCGGACTCGGCGGCTACCTCCATCGCCGCCCCCGCGGCGGCGGCAACCACAAGGATCGCCAGGCGGCCGACCGGCAACTCGATCGCGGCCCCAAAGTTCCCCTGATTCATTTGGCCGGCACGAAGGGCAAGGGCTCCACCGCGACGATGGTCAGCCAAATTCTTACTGCCGCGGGCTATCGCGTCGGCTTGTACACCTCGCCGCACCTGACCGATCTGGAAGAACGCTTTCGGATCGATGGCGTGCCTTGCAGCCACCAGGACCTGATCGAATTGGTCGAACAGGTCGCCCCCGTGGTCGATCCGCTCGATGCGTCGGGCAACCCGGTGTCCTTTTTCGAATTGACCACGGCGATGGCGGTGCTGCACTTCGACCGCAACGACTGCGACGTGCTCGTCTTAGAGGTCGGCCTGGGCGGCCGTCTCGATAGCACCAATGTGTGTGCCAGCACCGTTGCGGCGATCACTTCGATCGGCCTGGACCACCAACGCGTCCTGGGAGACTCGATCGGGGAAATTGCGGCCGAGAAAGCAGGGATCATCAAAGGCGGCGTGCCGGTCGTCTCGGGGGCGGTCCAACCGGAGGCGCAGGCGGCGATCCGTCGGGCGGCCCGACGCGGCGGAAGCGTCCTGTTTGAAAAGGGACTGGCCTTTGACGTTCGGATCGGTCCGCAATTGGCCGTCGGCAGTGAATTCATCTATCACGCCTCCGCCCCCGAACTGGCCTCGCGGGATCAAGCCGCGGGGGAATCGATCAATGGATTGCCTCTGTTCCTCGCGCTCGATGGGGCACACCAGGTTCACAACGCGGCGATCGCCATCTCGATCATCCGGCTGTTGAACAGCCCGCACGTCGGCCAGGGCCCGCACGTCGGCCAGGGCCCGCACGTCGGCCAGGGATTGTCCGTCAGCGACCAACAGATCGCCGCGGGGCTGCAAAGGGTTCGCTGCATCGGCCGATTGGAACGGTTTTGGTTGCGGCCGCAATCGCCGCTCGATACCGCCCCCGTCCAAGTGGTGCTGGACACCGCACACAATCACGATTCGATTTTGGCGTTGTGCGAAACGATCAGTCGCCGCGTGATCGAGTCGCCCCTTGATCGCAGCGATTTGAACCCGACGGGGCGGTACAGCCGCCCCCTCGTCGTGATCTTCGCGACCAGTCGGGACAAGGATATCTCGTTGATGGCGGCGGAACTCGGCAAGATTGCCGACGAAATCATCTGCACCCGCTACACGACCAATCCACGCTCGGTGTCGGCCGATCAGTTGCTCGACGCGTTCGCCCCGCCCGCCGACACGCCGGCAAGCGGACGGGATCGAACCGTCAGGATTCGCTGCGTCGGGGATCCACAGCAGGCGCTCGACGAGGGCATCGCGGCGGCGGGCGGCGCGGCGGCGGGCGCGGCGGCGGAGGGCGGCGGAACGTTGATCATCTGCGGGTCGTTTTTTCTGGCCGGTGAACTGCGCCCGCGGCTGATATCGCTGTCCAATCTGCGGCGCAGCGACAACCGCTGCGCGGCGGCGGATCCCACCGACCAGGCGTCGTGAGCATGATGCATCCTGAGACCCCCGAGGCACAGCCGCGATCCTGCCACCTGCGGGTTTGGCATGCGGCGACGTCGACCGACCAGCGCGGCGAATTTGAACGTCGCTGTGAACGGTGGCTGGCCCAGGACGAACTGATCCACGCCGATCGTTTCCAACGCACCACCACTCGCAACCAACATGTCGTCGGTCGGGCCATGGCGCGTTGCCTGCTTGCAGACCGCAACGTCCCGCCCCAGGAGATTCGTTTCGGAACGGGCCGACACGGCAAACCGCAAGTCGTGATGCCCGACGCAGCGATTCAGCCGTTCAACATCGCCCACACCGACGGTCTGGTTCTCTGCGGCGTCGCCGATCCGCACGTCGATTTGGTCGGCGTGGATGTGGAATCGATTCACCGTCGCACTTCGACCGAACTGGCCGAACGGTACTTTGCCGAGCCGGAAGTGCAGTTTTTGCGTCGCCAGCCGAGCGACTTGCAGCAGTACTTTTTTCTGCGAATCTGGACCCTCAAGGAAGCCTTCATCAAAGCCATCGGGACGGGATTGCACACGCCCCTGGCCGATTTTGCGTTTGAGCAAATTGATTCTGAGCGACCCGTGATTCGTTTCCTAGCGCCGGGGTTGGGGATGGAAAAACAATGGAGTTTCGTGTGCTCTTCACCAAGAGAAGGGTTCATCGCCTCCGCTGCGGTCGCCGTGACGGGCGAGACTTCGCCGGCGAGGGTCAACTGGCAGCCGTTTGAGGATCTCATTGGGGGGGACGAGTAATCGCTCAAATGTCGGAGAACAACTTTGACAAAACGGTCCAGGATGTGTCAGACTGTGGGTAGATGGAGTTAGGCGGCTCGACGTTTTGAGACGTTGCTTTTCACCCCCTCCCGCCTCAATGCTTATGTCTGAAAGCTCAATCACCCTGATCTTGAATCAGCTTCGTCAGGCGGGAACCGATGAAGAACGTCAGGCCGCCGCTGCAAAGCTGTATCGTTGTTACCGCGGCCAGGTCGAGCGAGTCGCGCGGACTCGGCTGACCCCCGGCGGCGGTTTGGCCGACGAGGAAGATGTGGCCCAAAGCGCCTTCCGAAGTTTTTTCGACCGGATCGAAACGGGCCAACTGGACGCGCTCGTCACCGGCGGACAGGCTTGGGCGATCCTGGCGCGACTGACCCGAAACAAAGCGATCGACTCGGTGCGCTACGACAACGCATTGTGCCGCGGCGGTGAAGGCGGACGTCGTCCCGCCGAACCGCAGGCCGGCGAGCCGGCAACTGGCGAACCGCTCCGATCAAACCGCTTGAATCGGCTTGAGCCTCAAACGGGTTCGTCGATCCCCGGTGTGTCCCGGTCGGGTGCGACTGCGAGTGGGCGCAACCGATTCACGCTCGGCGATGGGGCCAACCCGAGTTCTTCGAGAATTGAATTCGCTTCGAAACGTGTGGGGCGGAAGCATGAAGATTATCCGCTCGACGCGGTTCGCGACAGGAACCAACGCTCCGGTGCCGAACAGGCGGCGTCCAACGAAGCGATCGAGCGGTTTCTGGAACAACTCTCCGAAGCGACCTTGCGTGGGATCGTCTCGTTGAAGTTGCATGGGTTCACCAACGAGGAGATCGCCGAGCAACTCGGCTGCGCCACGCGGACGGTGGAGCGAAAACTGAATTTGATCCGTCGATTGTGGAGTCCGATTTTGGAGAACTCCGATGAACACCGGCAATCCTGATTCGCACGGGGGATCCGCAGAAGATTCACGCGAGAAGTGGATCACGATCGATCGGTTGTGCGATGCCTACGAAGCGTCGCTTCAAGAAGGCGAGGTCGAACGGGCTCCGTTTCTGGCCGGGGTGCCGAAAGATTGGCGGACTCAGTTGACTCAGGAACTCGACGCCATCGACGCGGCGTACCGCGACGCCGAAGAGACCCGCGATCAGACGGTCAAGGTTCCCGCCAGCGATCTGAACAGCCGTCGCTTGCCGACGTCGAGCCGTTTGGCCGAGTTGGCCACGCTGGATCGTGACAAGGTTTGGCTGGGACGGTTCGAAATCCGCAAACGGCTCGGCACCGGGGCGACCGGCAGTGTGTGGTGTGCGCGAGACGCTCGGCTGGCGCGTTGGGTGGCGCTCAAGGTCCCGCATGCTTCGCGGGTGACCAGTGAAACCAGTGCGGCACGTTTTCAAACCGAGGCTCGTGCCGCGGCTGCCATCACGCATCCCAACGTGGTCCAAGTCCACGAGGTCTTGATCGAGGACGGTTTGCCGATCTTGATCCAACAGTGGATCGATGGACCGTCGCTGGCCCGGTATCTGAAGGATCACGGTCCACTGGATTTTGATCAGGCGGCGGACTGGATGTCGCAAATGGCCGACGCGGTCGCCTGTGCCCACGACCATGGCATCGTGCATCGCGACCTCAAGCCCGCCAACGTGATGCTCAACAAGAACCGTCCCATGGTTCTCGATTTCGGCTTGGCCAGCTACCCCCAGTTTTCGTCCGGATTGACGACCGAGGGCACGGTCCTGGGGACGCCGGCCTACATGAGTCCCGAGCAGGCCGAAGGGGCCGAAAACGCCAACCAGCCGGCGACGGATCTGTATGCGCTGGGCACCATCTTGTATGAGATGCTGGTCGGAACGCCGCCGTTTGTCGGAAAAGCACGCGAAGTGCTGCAGGCGAACAAGACCGCAATTCCGACGCCTCCCCGCAGCCGTCGCGCGGCGATCCCTCGTGATCTGGAAACCATCACGCTGCGGTGCTTGGCGAAATCACCCACGGCACGCTACCGATCGGCAGCCGATCTGCGTGATGATTTACAACGGTTTCGCAGACGCGAGCCGATCCGGGCACGCAAGGTGTCGCTGTTGGAAAACATTTGGGTTTGGGGTCGACTGCATCCCGCCTATGCGTTGTTGGTGATGGGAATCCCGGTGGTTTTGATGTTGCTGATGGGAATCCTGGTCGCCCAGGTGCGGCACATCCAACTGAGCGATCGTGCCAATCGTCTGGTCCGCCAAAACGCACAAAGCGAAGCCGAACGCGAGGCGTTGCTGGTCCACCGCCACATGGTCGAACTGTCGCGGGCGTCGCATGAGTTGGCCGAAGGCGACCGCACCCGCGGGCTGGAGCTGTTGCGCAACATTCCCGATTCGATGCGGAATTGGGAATGGCGACTGCTCGATCTTATTTCCCACTCTCCCTCGACCGTGCTCAATGCCGATGTCCCGGGTGTCTCCCCGACCGTGGCGGTCAACGCGTTGGCCGTTTCGCGTCGACACCAATGGATGTTTGCCGCCTGCAGCGATGGGACCATTTTGAAATGGAAGCTGCCGTCCGATCGCGAGTTCTTCAACGCCGACGAGGACAAACGACGCGGACTCGGCCCCGCACAGATTCTCGTCCGATCACAGGGCTCGGTCCACGCGTTGGCCGTCAGCCCGGACGAAAAATGGTTGTGCTGGATTGATCGAGACGGCGCGGTGACGGTTTGGGATCTGCAGGAAAACGAACAAGACCAGCGGATCGCCCTGCCCAAGTTGCGACGCGGTCATGCAATCGCCTTTTCCCCCGATTCGACACGACTGCTGGTCGGCGGCGGGTCGACCGCCAGCGGAACGCGCGCCCTCGACGAGCACAGTTGGTTGGTCGTGTTGCAGCAAAATGATGCCGGCGAGTTGACCCTCACGCATGAACGCCAGTGGTCCGACCGGCCCGCGATCACCGCGCTGCAATTCACCGATGACACCGGGTTTGTTTTCACCCGCGGACGTTTCGACGCGCCGATGGGATCGATGGGGTTTGTGGAACAGTGGCGGGTCACCCCCGATGCGTTCGGCCAAGAAGGTTTGATCTGGCGCGGGCTGGGCATGCGTGGATTGGACTTTCACCCCCAAACGCATCGGATCGCTTGGTGCGACGACATCGGAATGACTTACGTCAAGGATTTGCGAATGCCGCTGAGACATCCGCCGAGTCAGTTCCAGGCGAGTCAGCGAGCGGCCGCGCAGGTTCGCTTCTCTCCCGACGGAGACGAATTGATCGTCAGCGGTCGTGACGGCAACGTTTCACGTTGGTTGCTGACGGGGATTTCCGCCGCCGAGTCGCCGCAACCCGCCAAGGCATCCGCGCCGCCAACTGAGTCGGCGACTGAGTCGACGCCGCCGAAGAAGGCGGGCAAGCCTGACGCGTCGCCGTCCGAAGACAAGTCCGCTGACGATCCCCATTCGCGGCCCACCGAATCGTTCGCGATTCGACTGATCCGTGATTACCGCGGGCACGAGAACACGGTCGGGGACGTGCTTTACCTTGCCCCCTGCCGCAAGTTTGCCAAACAACCGAAATCGGGCGAGCCGCCGTTTCGTTTTTGTGAACCGTTTCTCTTCACCGCCAGCGACGACGGCAAGGTGCTGTTGTGGTCCAACGACGGCCACGACGCGATCGAAACGCTGAATGTTTCCGATCGAATGTTGGTGGATGCCGCTTGGGTTTCGCCACGACAAATTGCCGTCGCGATTTCGGGGGCAAAACGTCAACGGAACCTGCTCTACAAGACCTTCTCGCTGAGCAAACACAAGCTGGACGTTGAACTGCGACGTGTCCGGGCGGCGCGCGGGATCGGCAGCATGCAGCTTCATGGCGATGTTCGGCCGACAGTGTCGGGACCACCCCGCTTCGCCGTCCATACCCGAAGCACTCTCACGGTGTTTGAAGCGGGAAGAACCGAATTCGTCGCTCGACGGTCGATCGACGCCCAGCGACGCGCCGTCTTGACCGCCGTCAGCCTGATCGATTCGCAACATCTCGCCGCGTCCTTTGCTCAGGACGTCAAGCTTTCGCAAGAAGCCGCCAAAGCGAATCCGAACGGCAATTCAGTGATTCGCCAAGAGAGTTTGTTGCTTTACGATTTGACCACCGATGCGCCCCCGCAAGAACTGGTGTTGCCCCGGCTCGGAGGCATTTCTCGACTGAAGGTGGCTCCGTCGGGCGATCGGATCTTTGGATGCACCCGGGCCGGACGCGTTTTCTATGCCACGCTCTCGAGATCGGCTGACGGCCAATGGCAATGGGCGGACACGCCGGTGCAAGTCTGGAAGGCGCATCCCAGTGCGGTCAATGACCTGGTTTGGCTTGCCGATCGAAATCAGGTGGCAACGGTCGGTGACGACGGCAGTTGTGCGATCTGGAATCCGGGTGAGATCCCGGATGACGATTTGACCTTTCCGTCGACGGCCGGCCACCTCGCACATCCATTGGACGCCCCGTTGCCGGACGTCGTCGCGGACTCGCAATCACCCCAGCTGGGCCAGCGTTTGCTGGTCAGCAGCAGCCCCGTGACCCGCGTGACCGCTTCGATCACGGGGGACCGGATCGTGACGGTCGGATCCGATCGAGTCATCCGTATTTGGGACACGCACAGCGGGTTGGAATTGATCGCCTTGCAACCACGGAAAGAGCGTGTCGTGGGAGTCGAGTTCAGCCCCGACGATCGTTACCTGATGATCGCCGAAGCCAACTCCCGGATCGAAGTCATCCGTTTGGTCGACGAGGCGACGCGGGGAGAGTAGCGGGGCAACGCTGTGAAGCATTTATTCCCTGCGTTTGACGAGGTGTTAGCCGCAGGGCGCAAGCCCTCCGGTCCCTCATCGTTCCCGAAACACCGGAGGGCTCGCGCCCTACCGCTAACAAAAAACCACCGCGTGTGGTGTCAACGCTGGTGGCGTTGGACGCCCGCCTACACTCATCCCCATCATTCTGACCCGAATCATTCTGTCATCCCTCGTTTCACTCCACGTCCGTGGCCGCTCTCGAATCGACTTGCAAGCTGGCCAGGTACGCGACCAGGTCACGTAATTCTCGCGGTGTCATGAGTTTGGTCAGGTCGGCGGGCATCGATGAGTTGCCTTTCCGCCGCACTTCGATGTCATCTTGCAAGATCCGTTGTTGGCTGCCGTCGGCAAGGATCAGTTCGACGACCTCGTCGGTTTCGGATTTCACAATGCCGCTGTGAACACGACCGTCGATGTCCACGATGACCGCCGTTTCAAATCCCTTGGCGATCTTCGCATCGGGCAGACAGATCGATTCGAGCAGGTAGCGGGCGTCACGCTCTTTCCCGATCACGGTCAAATTGGGGCCCACCTCGCCGCCGGCGCGATCGACTTTGTGACAGCGGACGCAGGAGAGTTCGGTTTTTCCAAAGAACAACGTGGCCCCCCGCTCGGGGTCGCCTCCGGAAAGAGAATCCAGCCATTTGCCGAGCGGTTGCGATTGGGCCAATTCGGTGCGGTACTCGTCCAAACGCTTTTGTTGTGGATCGTCCAGGCGGCCCTTGGCCGCTTCGATCACATTCAATTGCACGCGGGCATCCAGGCTGCCGTCGAGGTATTGGTCGACGGCCTGGCGGATCGCCGCGTCCGCTTCGGGACTTTTCAGTTCGGCCAGGATGTCCCATGCCTTCTGCCGCATTCGGGTGTCGGTATTGGAAGTGGACGCGATGAATCGATCGATCGACTTTTCGGCCGCGTGATCGGCCAGCACGGACAGACTAGCCAGTCCCAACGGGCCACGCGCATTGTCGACGGGAATTGATTCGGCCAGCCGGACGGCGCCGGGGGCGTCCAGACGCGCCAGCGCCACCAACGCC
Organism: Stieleria sedimenti; assembly: GCF_025060895.1. Taxonomy (GTDB): domain Bacteria; phylum Planctomycetota; class Planctomycetia; order Pirellulales; family Pirellulaceae; genus Stieleria; species Stieleria sedimenti. The sequence goes on from NZ_JANZKV010000072.1 coordinate 56,427, forward strand.
CGTGCACGCGCGTCCGAACTGCGACTGGATTCGGCGACTTGCTCGACTAGTGCGCCGGCGATTTTTTTAATTCCCAGTGTCGCGGCCACTTCGATCGCTCGCAGTCGCACATTTTCTGGTGCGGCCATCAACAGATCGATTTGCGGTTCCAGGGCGGCGGCTGCCAAGGCGGCGTCACGTTGATCCAGCGGGCGGTAGTCACCCAAGACTCGGTCCAGCGGCCCCGGCGAGCTCCAATTGCCCAGCATCTCGATCGCTTCGATCCGCATCGCTTCACTCGCTTCGGAACGGGTCGCGTAAGTCGCGATCGCGTTGGCCGCTTCGGCGCTGCCGATCCGGTAATTCGCGTTCAGGACGCGTCTTGCCAACGCTTCGGATTCCAGCGGCTGTCGGATCATTTCCGCCAGCGCGGCGGTAGCAAATTCGATCGGTTTGTCGTGGATCGCTCGTGCGGCCTCCAAGCCCACGCGGGGATCGGCATCGTGCAGGAATTTCGCGACCGAACCGCTGGACAGCCTTCCTAACGCGATCGCGCCCAACAGCCGTACTGCGGCACTGGGGTGCTTGGCCAGCGCGGCAATCCGATCCGCTTTGACGGCCCGCGTCAAATACATCGATGCCGCGTGGCGGATCGCCGGATCGTTGGCGTCAACGGTTCCCGCGTTGGCCAGGACCGCTTCGATCGCCGAGGCGTCTTTCAGCCGTCCGAGTGCGTCGATTGCAGCGTATCGCACCCGCGGGTTGTCGCTTTTGAGCGCCGTTCGGGCGGGTTGAGAAGCATCGGTCCAGCCCAGTTCGCCGACGATCGTCAACGCCGCGACACACAGATCCGCGTCGGCGCCCGAGATCAATTCGACCAACGTTCGCTTGGCGGTCGCATCGGGTTCTTCGCCCGACCCGCTTTGACGCGCAATTTGGCCCAGCCCCCACGCCGCGTGTAAACGTGACTGGGGCGGGGCGTCGGTGTCTGCGGCGATCGCGGCCAGCGTGTCGGTTTCGCCACGGGAGGCAAGTTCCCATTGGCTTTCCAGGCGAATCCGTCGATCGGTGTGCCCGATCCAATCGGCCAGGGTTTGCGGGGACAAGACGTCCCAGTCGCCGGCGAGTCTCTGCTTCACGTCCGCGACCACGGGATCGTCGGCGTGTTCGGGGTCGCTGATGCGATAGATGCGAGCTTTGCCCAGACCATCCCACCCGTCGACCCAGTCACTGACGTACAGCGCGCCGTCGGGGCCGAACGCGACGTCGGTGGCCAGGCACGTCCAAATCGGCTGAGCATCGGCGACCAGCTTGTACGTTGCGCCGGCCGGTTCGACGTTGAAGGTTCGAATGCCGCTATTGCTGGGGCCGCCACGGAAATCGCAGATCAGAAACGTGTCGTCGAGTTGGTCACCGAATCCGGTACCGGGGTAGTACGCCAGACCGCTCGGCCCATCGGTGAAATTGGCCACCGGGGGGATGATCGACGCGGGCTGGTCGGCGTTGACCGGATGCCAGATTTTCTCGCGGTTGAAGGGGCCGCGATCGCTGAGGTATTGGTAATACATCCGCCAGCCGGTGTCGCCGTCCTGCAAGAGATGGACGATGCGGGCCTGGTCGCCACTGTCGCTGTTGTTGTCGACGGTAAACCAATCGCCACGATCGTTGAACGCGAGCTCCTGTGGGTTTCGCAACCCACGGGCGAACACTTCCAGTCCGGTGCCGTCCAACTCGCAGCGAAACACGGCCCCGCTGGCCGGGTCGGACAAGACCTCGCCCTCGGCCGTCCGCAGGTGGTAGCCTCGGTCTCCGATCGTGAAGTACAGTCGCCCGTCGTAGCCGCGAATCAGTCCATGCAAGTCATGGCCGCGAAACGCGACTCGGACTCCATACCCGTCCGACAGCACGACGCGTTCGTCGGCTTTGCCGTCACCGTCCTGGTCGACCAATTTCCAAAGCTTGGGGATGCAGGTGTAGTAGACATCGCCGTCGATGGCCAGCACGCCGGCGCCGGTGCCTTCCTCCAATTGATGGAATCCGCTGGCCAGCACCACGCTCCTGTCGGCCCGACCGTCACCGTCGGTATCGGACAACCGCCGAATCCGGTCGTCGTGCTGGGTGTAGGTCACCGCGGCCTCCCCCAGCAGTCGCTTGTGATAGTCGATGCGATCCTGAACCGTCTTGGACGCCAGATCGGCCATCAGCCACTGTTGGTCGTGGCCGCGATTGTCGGTCACGCCACGATTCTGTCGAAATGTTTCGCACGCATAGAGGTGTCCGTGTCGATCGATGTCAAACGCCACGACGTTGGCGACATCGGGTTCGGCCGCCCACACGCTGATCGTCCAACCGTCGGGGATCCGAATGGCAGACATCGCTTCGATCGGCTCTTGGGACGCCTTGGCAATCTCGGGCGGCAACGGTCGGGCGGTTTCAACGTCCGCCGCCCCGGCCTTCCCGATTCCCAGCCCGGTCAGTGAGATCACCAAGGCTAGCACCGCGACCTCGCCCACACGTGATCGGATCGAGTGGATTCCGCCAAGCCCGTTTCGAACCGTCAGGCGGCACCACCAGGAACTGCAAAGCTGGAGAGTCATGAAATCTAAATCGGGTAGAAACGAAACGGTTGCGGAGGGGCACGACAAACCTAATATCGACACATCATTCAATACGTCAACTCAATGGCTATCTGCCCGCCAGGAAGATCCGGTAGAATAGTCGCTTTGCTGTGTCAACGAGCGAGATCGGTTCGGGAAACTCCAACGCCGACACCCCAGTATCATCGTCTATGAATCGAACCGACGACGCCTCACCCTTGAACGACCCGCCCGGATCAACCGAAAACGCCGATCCGTCGGTAACCGGGGACGCCCCCTTTGTCGCCAAGCTCGTCGAACCGAAAGCCACCGACGGGGCTGCGGCCAGCCTTGCTTCGGAGACGCCGGTCCGCATCGGATCGCCGTTCCGTGTCGACCCGGCGGATCTGGCAACGCCGTCCGAACCGGCCGAGAAGCTGACGCTTTCGGGCGAGGCAGCCTACGGAGAGTACGGGCCGTTCCTCTACACCGCCATGGGCGCCTCGTCGGCCGCGGTCGTCGTGCTGGTGTTTGCGGCCCTGGGCACGTGGTGGTTTCCCGCCGGAGGTGCCTTGGTCGCCGTGCTCGGGACGGTCTTGTCGATCATCGGCCTGTTCTCCCGACGCCGCTTTCGCTACGCCGCCATCGGCACCTTGCCCCTGCACATGGTGCTGTTCGTCTTGAGCTACGCGCGGTCGTTGGTCTGAAGTGGGGTAAGCATCCTGCGTTGTTAGCGGTAGGGCGCGAGCCCTCCGGTCTCTTCCGCTGTTTGTTAGCGGTAGGGCGCGAGCCCTCCGGTCTCTGATGGCGATACCGGACGGCTCGCGCCGTTCCGCGAACACCTTCATGCCAAAATCAGCGGCATCGAGCTTACGCCAACAACTCTCGCACCACGCGGGCTTCTTCCACGCCGGTCAGGCGAAAGTCCAGGCCTTGGAATTTGAAGGTCAACCGCTTGTGATCGATGCCCAATAAATGCAGCATCGTGGCGTGAAAGTCTCGCACGTGGACTTTGTCTTCCACCGCGTTGTAGCCGAATTCATCGGTCGCCCCGTAGCTGGTTCCGCCGCGAATGCCGCCACCGGCCAGCCACATCGAAAACCCTTTGATGTGGTGGTCGCGTCCGCTGCCTTGGGCCATCGGTGTGCGGCCGAATTCACCGCCCCAGACGATCAGCGTCTCGTCCAACATGCCGCGCTGCTTCAGATCCCGAACCAGAGCCGCGGTGCCTTGGTCCACCAGCTCCGCCGTCTTGGCCACCCCCGCCTTGACGCCTCCGTGGTGGTCCCAGCCGCGATGGTAGAGCTGGATAAACCGCACGCCGCGCTCGGCCAATCGGCGGGCGAGCAAACAATTGCTGGCGAACGAGCCGTCACCCGGCGTGCAGCCGTATTGGTCGATGACTTGTTGCGTCTCCCCGGACATGTCGGTCAACTCTGGCACCGAGGCCTGCATCCGAAACGCCATTTCATAACCGGCCAACCGCGTCGCGATTTCGGGGTCGTTCAGTTCTTCGTTTCGAATCTGGTTGATCCGCGAAACTGCGTCGACAATGTCGCGTTGTTGGTCACGCCCGACGCCCTCCGGATTGCCGACATAGTGGACCGGGTTTCCGCTGGCGTGCATCTGGACACCTTGGTAACGACTGGGCAAAAAACCCGAGTGCCACTGCCGCGAACTGATCGGCTGACTTTGCCCCCCGCCTTCACTGGTCAGGACGATGAACCCCGGCAGATCCTCTGTTTCGCTTCCCAGCCCGTACAGCACCCACGATCCCATCGAGGGGCGTCCACTGATCGCCGTGCCCGTATTAAAAAACGTGTGCGCCGGATCGTGGTTGATCTGTTCGGTGTGCATCGATTTGACGACGCACATCTGATCGGCTAAGCCACTGATGTGTTTGAACACCTCGGAAATCATCAGTCCGCTATCGCCGCGGGCGATGAACTTGTGCTGCGGGCCCATCACCTTCAGTTCTTTGCCCTGCAGCTGTGCGATCGGCTGACCGGCAGTGATCGACTCCGGCATCGGTTTGCCGTCCATCTCGGCCAGGACCGGTTTGTAGTCGAACGTTTCCAAATGGCTGGGGCCGCCGGCCATGCACAGGTGGATCACGCGTTTGATTCGCGGCGCGTGGTGCGGGCGGGCCAAAACGCCTTCGAAAGCACTCACGCCGGACGACGTCGCCGATGACGCCGAAACCGCGGACGCCAAGTCGGATTTCAGCAACGATGCCAACGCGACCGAACCGATACCGGTGCGGCGCAGAAACGTCCGCCGTGCGAGTCGCTGGTGGAGAGAATTGAATTCAGGATTCATCGCGGTCTCAGTAACGCGTAATGGTTTCGTGAAGGTTCAAGATCACGCGGGCAACACTTGTCCAGGCGGCCAGTTCAGCCACATCCAGATCGCTGGGCACCGGTGCTTCGCCGTGGGCGATCAGTTTCCCCGCTTCGTCGACGTTGGACCGGTAGTGTTCCAGGTGATCCCGGAACACGGCGAGCAATGGTTCGGCGATCTCCGCAGGCGCGGCCCGTGAGACGGCACTCTGGTAGGCCCATTGCAGCCGTTGGTCGACGTTCTGTCCGCCTTCACGCATGATGCGTTCGGCGAACACGCGTGCCGCTTCGACGAAGGTCGGATCGTTGAGCAACACCAGTGCTTGTAGCGGCGTGTTGGACCGTGCCCGCTGGGCCGTGCATTCTTCGCGACTGGGCGCGTCAAAGGCTTTGAGCATCGGGTGCAGGAACGTGCGTTGCCAGTGCGTGTACAGCCCGCGCCGATATTGGTTCGAGCCGTCATCGGCAACGTAGGTGCGGCGCGGGAAATTCAGTTGTGCGTAATAGCCCGCCGGTTGGTACGGACGGACACTCGGCCCGCCGACGGTTTCGACCAGCAGGCCGCTGATCGCCAGCGCTCCGTCACGGACCACTTCCGCGTCCACGGTGAATCGCCCCTGCCGGGCGAACAGATCGTTGTAAGGATCGCGTTGTGCAAGTTCCGCCGTCGGCGTCGACGAACGCCGGTACGCCTGGCTCATCGCGATCGAACGCATCACCTGTTTGACGTCCCAGCCCGACTGGATGAAATCGATCGCCAAGGCATCCAACAGATCAGGATACGACGGATACGTCCCTTGGCCGCCGAAGTCATCGACGCTGGCACAGATCCCCCGTCCAAACAACAGGCTCCACAATCGGTTGACCATCGTCCGGGCGGTCAACGGGTTGTCCTCGCGGCACAGCCAATCGGCCAAATCAAGCCGCGTCGGTCGCGCCTCGCCGGTGTCCAACGTTCCCAAGAACGCCGGGATCGCCGGGGTGACGACGTCGCCGGAATCGTCCATCCAGTTGCCGCGGGGCAGGATCCGAATCGTTCGCGGGGTGATGCTCCGCGAGACGACGGTTTCGGGAGCCGTTTCGTACTTTGCCTTGCGACGGGTTTCCAATTCTCGGATCTGGTTTTGCAGCGAAGCCATCTGCTCGGATTCCGCCACGTAGTAGTCGGTGATCGCTTGACGCTGTTGATCCGACCGCTGGTCTTGGTTGACTCGCAAGGCTTCGGCGACTTCGGTCGGAATACCGCCGGCGGTGATCACGCCGCAATCGTCCCAGTGAACCAGGCCGCTAAATTGGGTGAACGCCATCCCTTTGACCTTGGCCCCTTCAGCCAAACCGACTTCCTCGGCGGTTGCTTCCAGCCGCACCCACTGGCCCGTCGCAGGAAGCACTCCGCCACGCCGATAGCCCGCATGGCTCTCCTTCTGTCGGCCATACGTGATGTCATCGCTGCCCCAGACCTTGCGGTGCGTCCAATCGCCGTCGTTGAACTGCAACATGATCGCCGCCGGCGGGTCTTTGGGATCCAGATAGACCCAACAGAAAAACCGAGCGTCTTTTGTGACGACGAAGGGCTGTTTGGCGTCGTCGAACAGGTGTTGGGTCAGACCCTTGCTTTGCTGTTTTCGCGACGTCGCACCGCGATGAACCGGCGCGTCGTCCTGGGCAACAAAACGCCAGTCGCCGCTCGGATTGGCCTCCAGTGAAAGCGCGTCGTCGATCCAAATCGTTTCGATTTCTTGCCGGGCATCGATCCGGTCGATCACGTCGGCTTCCCACTGATCCTGGACCGCGACCAGCGATTGCCGCAGCGGTTCGATTTCCGCCCGGAGCGCACCGACCTGGCGATCCATCTCCGCCAGTTCTGCCAGCAGCCTTTCACCGGGGACGCGGATCATCGGCGGTCGGCTGCGCGCCCCATAGACGCCGCGTTCGTCCAGGTCGGCAAAGAAAGCCCCCAGCGAGTAAAAGTCACGCGTCGTGTACGGGTCGTACTTGTGGTCGTGGCATTGGGCACAGCCCATCGTCGCGCCCATGAAGACCTGCGAAACATTTCGGACCCGGTCGGCAAAGTAGATCGCCAAATACTCTTTCGCCTGCGATCCACCTTCTTCGGTCGTCTGGTTCAGCCGGTTGTAGCCCGAAGCCACTTGTTGGTCGAGTGTCGCATCGGGAAGCAAGTCGCCGGCGAGCTGCTCGCGCACAAAACGGTCATACGGCATGTTGTCGTTGAAGGCGTTGATCACGTAATCGCGATAGGGCGATTGCGACACGTTCTGGTCGCCGTGATAACCCACCGTGTCGGCGTAACGCACCAGGTCCAACCAATAGATCGCCATCCGTTCGCCGAAGCGTGGTGAATTCAACAGCCTGTCGACCAGATCCGCATAGGCATCGGTTGACTCATTATTGACGAACGCTTGGACTTCTTCGGCCGTCGGCGGCATGCCCGTCAAATCGAACGACAGGCGACGAATCAACGTGATCCGGTCGGCTTGCCCGGTCGGCTGGATGCCTTCGTCGGCCAGTCGCGCCGCAATCTTGTGGTCGATCATCCGGGTCGCATTGCTGGACCCGGTCTTTCCGTCCACCTCGATCGGGTGCATCGGTTCATAGGCCCAGTGCGCTTCGTAGGGCGCACCCTCGGCGATCCAGCGGACCAGCACGTCACGCTCGGCATCGGTCAGGCTCTTGTGCGACGATGGCGGTGGCATCACTTCGTCGTCTTCGGTCGATAAAATTCGCCGAACCACTTCGCTCTCGTCCGGCGACCCCGGAACGATCGCTCCGGTCGATGCATCGGTGGCTTCGTCGGGCAGATCGAGTCGCAACCCTCCCTCGACCGTCTGGGCATCCGGACCGTGACAGGCAAAGCACTTGTCGCTCAGGATCGAGCGGACATCGCGATTGAACCGAATCGGGCGGTCCGCGGCGTGGGAATCTGTGGCCGCCATGAAGCCAAGGGCGGCAAAAACGCTGGCAGCGAGAACACGAAGGGCGGCGATCTGGAAACGATGCATGGGGCGAGTTCGGCCAAACAGCCGAAGGTCTTGGGAGGCGGGGCGAGATCGGTCGGAAGGTTACAATACTCGGGACGCTGCGACACATCCCATGGCGGGAACCACCATTTTATGCCCGACGAAGTCACATCACAGGCAACAACCGGCATCTTTCGCCGAATCTTTCGAACAATCGGGATTTGCTTGGCGATTGTCGCCAGTTTGCTCTGTTTTCCGCACTGGCTGCCCTGGATGATCGCCTGCTGGATCCTCTCGCACGCCCTCGCGGTCTACAGGGGATCGCCCGGGTATTGGCCGCTGTTTGCTTGTACGCTGATCCTTGTCGTTCGTCTCGTCCCGCGAACTCCCGCAATGGTGCTGTTGGCACTGACGATGGTGATGCTGGGCATTTGGCGATTCCGGCTGCGGTCACAGCCGATGCCTGCGAAAGGACGGTTCCAGACCAGTACGGTCGCTCTGTTGGTGTTGATGTGGGGATGGATGTGGGTGGAATATCGGCGCAGTGCTACCTGTGATCATGACGTCGCCTTCCATCCCGGACGCCCGGTCGTCTGCATCGGCGACAGTTTGACTCAGGGGATGATTCCCGATCGCGGCTATCCCGGCCAGCTCGAACAACGGATACGCGTTCCGGTGATCAATTTAGGAGCGTCGGGGATCGCGACGGGCCCGGCGATCGGAATTTTGGAGCGATCGATGGTGCACCACCCACAGGCCGTCATCATCGAACTCGGCGGGCACGATTTCCTGAAATGGCACAGTCGGGCGAGCACGAAGGCGAATCTGACGACAATGATCAAGCTCTGCCGTGCCAATGATTGTGAACCCGTCCTGATGGAAATCCCACGCGGCTTTATGATCGATCCCTACGCCAGTCTGGAGCGCGAACTGGCTTACGAATTCGATTTGCAGTTGATTGACGATCGCTGGTTGCGGCATGTCGTCTTGATGAGTCCGGCGGCGCCGCCGGGGATGTGGCTGCCGGACGCGCAACTCAGCGATGATGGGATTCATAGCAATCCCCGAGGCAGCGGGGTGATCGCCGAATTTGTCACCGACGCGCTCGTCGATCTCTACGGCGACCAAGTGCTCAAGTAGCGATCCAAGCCGCTGGTGTGCAGGCTTTA